>NZ_JBIVOW010000024.1:0-161552 GCF_044754325.1 Streptomyces sp. NPDC093097 | reverse complement strand
TCCGAAGAATTGCGGGTGGCCGCCTCCATGTTCAGGGCCTCAGCATCAAACCCCACCAAGGAATGATCTTGGCGGGGTTAAAAGTAAAGCTTAGACGTTGTTTCAGTTGGTGATTCGGCGGTAGCCGATAAGGGCTGCGGCTATGCCGACGAAGGTGAGGAAGTGTTCGGCCTTGCGCTCGTAGCAGAGGTGCGGACGTCGGCATCCGGCCAGCCAGGACACGGTCCTTTCGACCACCCAGCAGTGGCAGCCCAGCCGTGTGGAGGACTCGACGCGCTTGCCGGCAATGCGCTGGGCGATACCACGTCGGAGGCTGACAGAGTCGACCGCGCGGCATGGCCGCGACCGGCCGACACTCCGTCAGCGCTTCCTGACCGTCCGCTCGGTCCGGTGTCGGATACGCGATGCGCCATCGGATCTTCCGCCGCAGGGCGGTGCGGCCGGCGGCGCCGTGCTCGTTGCCTCGGTTCGCCGCCCAGGTTCCGCCGGTGCCTCCCCGGCCCGGGCAAGTGCGACACGAGCGGGCGTCCGTATCAGATGCCTGACACGAGCCGGGTGATGTTCAACCTGCAAGTGGAGGGGACGTCCCGTCCCGCATCCAGTACATGATGACGCATCATCAAGTCAACAGCTGACACTTCCCATCAGTTCTCAAGTACCCCAAAGCAAACCCATGAAGTATTAATATTTCTTTTACCTGTGCTATACCTGGCAAACCTCGTAGATCGTCATGGACCGGACCGTCCGGGGGCCCGGGGCCGATCTGCCGTGACCAACTGACAGTTGGGGTTGACCAGTGGAATGGCACAGAGACGGGGAATCATCCCGTCGGGAGACCGGTCGAATAGCCGGCCAGGACGCGCCGGTGGCGGCGAGACGCTCGTGGATGCTCACGAGTTCGCCGTGGTTCAAGGCAAGTTGCAAGCTGGCACTTGGCCTGTCGGCCCTGTTGGTAGCCCAGACGGCCACGATGGCCGACGCCGGTGCCGTCGTCGTCGGCAAACCGGCCGCACAGCCGAACTTCGTCATCGAGCCGGCAGCGGTGAAGAGTTCGGGGTCGGCCGAGGCAGAGGATGCGGCGTCGGCCGCGTTGACGGCGCGGTTGCAGAAGCGGCCCATCGAGATCCTGTCGGAGCGCACGGAGACCACCACGGTGTGGGCGCAGCCGGACGGTACGAGGCGTGCGGAGTTCGCCGCCGGCCCGGTCCGCTTCCGAGACGAGAACGGCGCTTGGCAGGACGTCGACCCGACACTGACCGTGGGCGAGGACGGCACGGTGCGGGCCAAGTCCCACCCCCTGGATCTCGAACTGGCGGGCAAGACGCCGGGGAAGCCGGACGCGGCGGCCTCGCGGCGGCTGAGCTCCGCGGATCCCGTTGCCGCACCGGTGCCGCTGGTCAAGCTCCAGGCCGAGGAGGCGGACCGGGAGCTGACGGTGAGCTGGCGCGGGGGCCTGCCCCAGCCGAAACTGTCGGGCACGAAGGCCACCTATGAGAACGCGCTGCCGGGCACGGACTTGATCGTGGAGTCGACGCGTACCGGGTTCGAGCAGTATCTGGTCCTCAAGGACAAGAAGGCCGTCGATGAGGTCGGCACGCTGCGCCTGACGCTGGACGCGGACGGCATGAAGGCTGTCAAGCAGGATGACGGCTCGATCGCGTTCACGGACGCCACCTCCGGTAAACAGCTGGGGTCTTTGCCGGCGCCGGTGATGTGGGACGCACGCGTGGATGAGCGTTCGGGCGAGCACATCCACCGTGCGGACGTGGCGATGGACGTGGTCGAGTCGGGCCGCAACATCGACATCACCCTGACACCGGACGCGAAGTTCCTGGCCGATGAGGGCACCAAGTTCCCGGTGATGGTCGATCCGGCGGTGAACCTGGGCACCACGTTCACGACGTTCGTGCAGGAGGGCTACAACACCGACCAGTCCGGCTCGACCGAGCTGAAGCTGGGCAACAACGGCGGCGGGCAGAAGGCCCGTTCGTTCCTGAAATTCAACACGCGGCCGATCAAGGGCAAGAAGATCGAGTCCGCGACGCTGCAGCTGTGGAACACACACTCCTGGTCGTGCACGGCGCGCGCCTGGGACGTGTACGACACCGATACGGCCACCACGGCGACCCGCTGGACCTCACAGCCGGGCTGGCACACCAAGTGGGCCAGCTCCACGCAGACCAAGGGCTTCTCGTCCTCCTGCGCCGCGGGCTGGGTGACCGCGGACATCAAGAACCTCATGCAGCGGTGGGCGGACGACGCCAGCGCAGAGAACACGCTGGGTATCCGCTCCGCGAACGAGTCGGATCCCTGCACCTGGAAGCGGTTCAACTCACGTAACGCGGCCAGCAATGTGCCCGTCATCGCCGTCACCTACAACACACCGCCTGCAACTCCCTCGGCGGTGGCGGTGGCCCCCTCGACCGTCAATCCGTACAACAACCGGCGCTATGTCACCTCGCTGACACCGTCGCTGTCGGCGAAGGTCACCGACGCGGACGGCGGCAACGTGAAGGCGCAGTTCGAGGTCACCCCGGACCCGGCGTGGAACGATGCGGGCAACTACAACTTCACCGCCACCTCAGCGAACGTGTCCTCGGGCGGGACGGCGAAGGTGACTGTTCCGGCGGACGAGAAGTTCCCGGCGGGCTCCGGGTTGCGGATGCGGGTGCGCGGCTATGACGGCAAGCACTACGGCGCCTGGTCCGGCTACATTACATTCCGGCTGAACACGGTGAAGCCGACCGCGCCGAAGGTCACGTGCGAGAGCTTCTCCGACGACACCTGGTCGGACAACCCGGGCAAGGACACCTCCTGCACCCTGTCGACCACATCCTCCGATGGGCGCGGTTACCTGTGGGGACTGGACGATCCGTCCACGCCCAAGCAGGTCAACGACCAAGCGGGCACTGGTGGTAAGCCGCTCAACATCACGATCAAGCCTTCTGACGGCTGGCACACCCTGTATGCGCGCACTGTGGATTCCGCGGGCCTGGTCTCGGAGAAGACCACAGCGATGGCGTTCGGGGTCGGCAAGGACGGCGCCGCCCTGCTGCAGCCCAGCGAGGGCGTTCGCCCGGCGCGGCGTACGCACCTGAATGCCCGGGGTAAGAGCGAGTACAAGGAGGTGACCTTCGAGTACCGGCGCAGCGACGAGGACACCTGGCAGACGGTTCCGGCCGGCGATGTCACCTTCACCTCGGGCGATGAGCCGATCGGTTCGTGGCCCCAGCCCGTCACTGGCGGCTCGGTGAAGCCGATGGCGTGGAACATCGCCAAGACCCTGTCCAATGACGGGCCGTTGCAGGTGCGCGCTACCTTCTCCGGTGCCGACAAGCTGCCCGACGGGCACACTCAGGTCTCCCGCATCACTTTCGACCGTGATGCCGGTACCGCGCCCACCAGTGAGGTCGGCCCCGGCGAGGTCAATCTACTGACGGGCAACCTGGCGCTGTCGGAGACGGACGCGTCCGCGTTCGACCTGTCGGTCTCGCGCAACGCCAACTCCCGCAAGCCCGGCCAGGACACGGCGGCGCAGGGGCAGGCGCCGATCTTCGGCCCGTCGTGGACGACCGGGATCGAGTCCGAGCTGTCGGATTCCAACTACACAGGGCTGCGCAAGACGTCGAACACGTCGGTGACCGTCACCTTCGAGGACGGTGACGAGATCGGCTTCAGCGCGACCAAGAACGGTGCCTGGAACAGCGAGGTCGGTGCCGAGGAGTTCACACTCACCGGCAGCCTGACCGGCTCGTTCACGCTGACCGACAAGGACGGCACGGTCACCGTCTTCCGCAAGACAGACTCGTCGCTGGCGACGTGGCAGGTGTCCTCATCCCGGGGGCCCGAGGAGAACTCCACCACCCGCACCGTGTCGGAGAAGGTCACCGTCGACAACAAGGACCTTGCCCGCCCCAAGTACGTGATCGCACCCACCAGCGCGGCCAGTTCCGAGACCTGCGAGGCCACCCCCGCCACCAAGGGCTGCCGGATGCTGGAGTTCGTGTATGCGACCTCCACCACCGCTGACGGCAGCAAGCTGGGCGACTACGCGGGCCGCCTGCGCCAGATCCGCCTGTGGGCCACCAGCCCCGGCGCCGCAGCATCGACAGCGACCGCAGTATCGTCCTACGCGTACGACACCAGGGGCCAGTTGCGCGAGCAGTGGGACCCCCGTATCGCCCCTGCCCTGAAGACCACGTACGCCTACGACGACGCCGGACGCGTCACCAGCTATACCCCGGCCGGTGAACTGCCCTGGACCCTCACCTACGGCAAGGCCGGCAACGCCCAGACCGCAGGCGAAGGCATGCTGCTGTCCGCTGCCCGTCCCGCCCTCAAGCAGGGCAGTGCGAGTGAGGCGGATGGCACCGCCGCCACGCGTGTCGTCTATGACGTGCCCACCCGCGGCGACAGGGCCCCCACGACCTGAGCCCCGGCAAGGTCGCAGTCTGGGGGCAGAACGAAGCACCCACGGATGCCACCGCTGTCTTCCCCGCCGACGCTGCCCCGTCCTCAAGTGACGGATCCAAGCTGTCCGCGGGCGACTACCGACGCGCCACGGTGAGCTACACGGACGCCTCGGGTCGGAAGGTCAACACGGCCCAGCCCGGCGGCCACATCGATGCCGCCGCTTACGATACCTACGGCAACACGGTGCGTGAGCTGACGGCCGCCAACCGCCAGTTGGCCCTGGGCGGCTCGGGTGCGGCCAAGGAGCGGCTGACCGACTTGTCGCTGATCGACCTGGGAACGGCCGAGCGTGCCGACAAGCTGTCCACGGTTACCGTCTACAGCGACGACGGCCAGCGTGAGGTGGAGAAGCTGGAGCCTCTCCACCTGGGCCTCCTGCAGGGCGCGCTGGGCGGCAGCGGCGATCAGGCACTGATCACGGCCGGAACACCGGTCCCGCTGCGCAAGCACACAGTCAGCACCCATGACGAGGGCCGCCCCTCGGACGCGAAGACCGAGAACCTCGTCACCACTACCAAGACCGGTGCGGCGATCGACGGCTACGCCACCGACGCGGACGTGCGGGTGACCAAGACCACGTACGACTGGGACCTGGGCCTGCCCACGTCCGAGACCAAGGACGCCGGCGGGCTGAAGCTGACCACCCGCACCGAGTACGACGGCCAGGGACGCGTCACCAAGACGACACTGCCCAAGTCGAACGGTACGGATGCCGGCGCCACCGTCACCCGCTACTGGAGCGCGACGGGCAGCGGCACGTGCGCTGGTCGCCCCGAGTGGGCCGACACGGTCTGTTCCACCGGACCCGCCGGTACGATCACCGGGGCGGCTCCAACCCCACCCAACTGCCCACCAAGACCAACGAGTACGACCGGTGGGGCAACACCGCCAAGGTGACCGAAGCGGCCAACGGCCAGATCCGCACCACCGCCACCACCTACGACGGTGCCGGGCGGGAGGTCAAGACAGCGATCAGCGGCGGCCAGGGCACCGAGGTCCCGGACACCACGACCACCTACGACCCGGACACCGGCAAGAAGCGCACCATTACTTCCAGCGCCGGGACGATCACCTACACCTACGACAAGCTCGGCCGCCAGATCGGCTACACCGACGCCGACGGCAGGCAGTCCACCACCACTTACGACAAGCTGGACCGGCCCGTCAAGGAGACCGACGCCGCCCCGTCCACCACCACCTACACCTACGACACCGACAAGGAACCACGCGGCCTGGCCACGACGGCCACCGACTCCGTCGCCGGCACCTTCACCGCCACCTACGACGCCGACGGCGAGGTCATCACCGAGAATCTGCCCGGCGGCCTCACCCTGACCCGTGAGCGGGACGAGACCGGCACCGAAAGCGCCCGCACCTACACGCGCGACAGTGACGGCGAAACCCTTGTCGCCGACACCGCGCTCGACACGGTCCACGGCCAGAGGGCCCTGCACACCGCCAATACTGGCATCGGCAGCAGCCAGAACTACAGCTACGACGGGGTTGGCCGTCTGACCAAGACGACCGACAGCCAGGGTGAGCAGACCACCACCCGCACGTACACCTTTGACAACAACACCAACCGCACCAAGCTCACCGCCCAGGGCGGTGAGGACGGTACGAAGGAGACGTCCTACACTTACGACTCCGCGGACCGGCTCATCGGCGACACCATCGCCTACGACGCCTTCGGCCGCACCACCCGCCAGGGCGATGCGACCACCAGCTACTACGCCAACGACCTCGTCCACCAGCAGGCCAGCGGCGACAAGCGCACCACGTGGACCCTCGATTCGGTCGGACGTCTCGCCGCATCCACCAGCGAGACCAAGTCCGGCGACAGCTGGGGTGAGGCGCAGGCACGCCGCAATCACTACACCAGCGACGGCGACAATCCCGCCTACATCACCGAAGACACGGACAGGGTCACCCGCAACGTTTCCGGCATCGGCAGCGACCTGTCCGCCACCACCGGCAAGACCGGCGACACCGTCCTCCAACTCGCCAACCTGCACGGAGACATCACCGTCACCTACCCGCTCGACGCGGCCAAGACGTCGACCGTGTACGCCAACGACGAGTACGGCAACCCGATCGGCGCTCCCCGCGCCCCCCGCTACGGGTGGCTCGGCGCTAAGCAGCGCTCTGCGGAAACCCCACCGGCCAGATCCTCATGGGCGTACGCCTGTACAACCCCACCACCGGCCGCTTCCAGAGCACAGATCCTGTTCCCGGGGGTAGCTCCAACGCGTACGAGTACGCCGCCGCTGATCCGGTTAACAAGATTGACCTCAATGGGCGTTGGATCGCGCTCGTTGTACGCGGTGTCGCAGCGTGCATCCGCTACTGCAGCAGAATATATCGAGGAGCTAAATCCGCTTACCGGGCCATCAAGAAGGGCCGCAAGGTCCAGAAGGTCTGGCGCCGGGGAAACGCATACGGGATCAGATACAACGGAAGGAAGTACGGCTGGAGGGCCGCTTATGACGCCAAGGTGCATCGTTTTCCGAGAGCTGGCAACAGGAAGCATCTGCAATTCAATGTGTACAAGCGCGGCCGTAACGGCTGGGGGAAAGTGCGGCGGATCCCGCTGTGGCGATGAATTGAGGGATTGGGTATGAGTCGGGCGGAGGCGAAGAGGATTGCGCTTTCCATCGAGCGCGAGATTAAGGAATCGCCGTGGGAGAAAATCCGTGAAATCGCTGACCAGGTGACCGAGCGGTCCGTCACTGGGGTCGATGGGAAAGAATATCCGGTACGCATTGACGCGGAACCTGAAGAATTTGAAGAGGAGCGGGGGTATAGGTTCTTCGTCTCAGTGGATTCCGAAGGATTCCTAGGGGGTATCTCCCCGGTGAGTAGACACTTCTTCCTCGCGTACCCGGTCGAAGGTCCGTAGCGGTCTCGGCCGGTTCATGGGCCAGGTGGTGGGGCTCGGCAACAAGCGCACCCCACCACCTGGACACCTGGAGCACTCCCTGCGGTTGGCTCGGCGAAGCCCACCGATCAGGTCCTTACGGGTGTGCGCCTCTACAAAATGGCAGCCTGTCACGTTGGGGCGCGGATGCGACGCTGCGTGTGTCGAGCTGGTTGGCCAGCGGACCAGCCCGGCGAGGCCGAAGACGCCGGCTGCCGAGGCGGAGAACGAGAAGCTGTGCCGCCAGGTGGAATAGCTGGAGAAGGAACTGGCCCGGAACAAGGCCGCGTTGGAAGGTCTCGGAGCTGCTGATCGACTTCGGGGTCACCCGGTCGCCCTCGCGGCCGAAGGCAACGACAACCCCTACAGCCAGGCCCACTTCAAGACCACGAAGTACATGTCCGACCACCCGGAACGGTTCGACTCGCTGGCCCACGCCCGCGAGTGGTTCGACGTGTTCATCGCGTACTACAACCACGAGCATCGGCGCTCGGGTAGCGGCTGGCACACGCCGGCCAGCGTGCATTTCGGCGCCGCCGAGGAGGTCCGCGACCAGACGGAGAGGCATTCACGACCAAGCAGCTCCGCCGGCGCGCGTACCGGCTCATGGGGATGCTGGGGCTTCGTCGTGTTCGGGTCTACGACGCTCGTGCGTCGTGCTGTACCTACTTGGCGAATAACGGTGTGCCGGGCCATATCCTTGCGCGGTGGGTCGGACACCCGACCGTGAAGCCTGCCAAAAGGTGGTACATCAAGCCGGACGTGGAAGATCTTCGCGAAGCCACCGCAACGTGGGATGGCTTGCACGGGGTGCCGACCCAAGCACGTGAGAAATTGTGAGATGTGAGAGCGTGCAGGGCGTGAGTGAGACACCGATGCACACCCTGCAGTACCGCGTTGACGGGCCGGAGGACGCCCCCGCCCTGGTCTTGGGTGCCGCACTTGGTACCACCTGGCACATGTGGGACCGGCAGATCCCCGAGCTGACCCGCCAGTGGCGCGTCGTCCGCTTCGATCTGCCCGGTCACGGCGGTTCTCCTGCCCACGGGGCGAGTTCCGTCGCCGAGCTCGCCGACCGGCTGGTCGCCACCCTCGACGCGCTGGGCGTGGAGCGGTTCGGCTACGCCGGCTGCGACATCGGCGGGGCCGTCGGCACCCAGCTGGCCCTCACCCGCCCGCACCGCGTCACCTCCCTCGCGCTGGTGTCCTCCTCCCCGCGCTACGGCACCGCCGACGCCTGGCGCCAGCGCGGGGTGGTGGTCCGCACCAACGGACTGGACCCGATCGCCCGCACCGCGCCCGAGCACTGGTTCACCTCCGACTTCGCCGGCGCCCAGAGCGCCATCGTGGAGTGGGCCGTGCAGATGGTGCGCACCACCGACCCCGGCTGCTACATCGCGGCCTGCGAGGCACTGGCCGCCTTCGACGTGCGGTCCTCCCTGGGCCGGGTGGGTGTGCCCACCCTCGTCGTCGCCGGCTCCGAGGACCAGGTCACCCCCACCACCGACGCCCGCACCCTGGTCGCCGGGATACCGGACGCCAGTCTGGCGCTGGTCCCGGGCGCGTCGCACCTGGCCCCCGTCGAACAGCCCAACGCCGTAAGCGAGTTGCTCATCCGGCACTTCAGCACCGCCTGGCACGACAAGCCCGGCCCCGGCACCCCGGCCGCCATCGGGGCCGCCGCCCCCAAGCCGCAGATCGCGCCGCCGCTGCCGACCCACGCCCCGGCCGCGATCGAGTCCGGCCCGTCCGCGCCCGCCCCGATCCGCGGCGGCGCGTACGAGCAGGGCGGCAAGGTCCGCCGGGAGGTGCTCGGCGACGCCCACGTGGACCGGGTGGAGGCCGGCACCGACGACTTCACCACCGACTTCCAGGACTTCATCACCCGCTACGCCTGGGGCGAGATGTGGACCCGGCCCGGCCTGGACCGCCGCACCCGGAGCATCATCACGCTCACCGCGCTGGTCGCCCGCGGCCACCGCGAGGAACTCGCCCTGCACACCCGTGCCGCCCTCCGCAACGGCCTCACCCCCGCGGAGATCAAGGAGATCCTGCTGCACACCGCGGTCTACTGCGGCGTCCCGGCCGCCAACTCCGCCTTCGCGGTGGCCCAGAAGGTCATCCGGGAGGAGACGACACCGGAGGCGTGAGGCTCCGCCCCGTGCGCCCCGCGCGGCAAGATGGCGCCATGGAACTCACCAAGAAGACCCACGCCTGCGTCCGGATCGAGAAGGACGGGCGGACGCTGGTGATCGATCCGGGCGTGTTCAGCGAGGAGGACGCCGCCGTCGGCGCGGACGCGATCCTGGTGACGCACGAGCACCCGGACCACTTCGAGGAGGGCCGGCTGCGCCGGGCCATGGAAGCCGATCCGGCGGCCGAGATCTGGACCCTGGCCAGCGTCGCCGACCAGCTCTCCGCGGCCTTCCCCGGCCGGGTGCACACCGTCGGCGAGGGCGACGCCTTCACCGCCGCCGGCTTCGAGGTGGAGGTGTACGGCCAACTGCACGCCGTGATCCACCCCGACATCCCGCGCATCACCAACATCGGCTTCCTCCTGGACGGCGGCACCGTCTTCCACCCCGGCGACGCGCTCACCGTCCCCGAGGACCGCACCGTCGAGACCCTGCTGCTGCCGGTCCACGCCCCCTGGAACAAGATCGCCGAGATCATCGACTACGTCCGCGCGGTCGCCCCGCGCCGGTCCGTCGACATCCACGACAGCCTGCTCCAGGATCACGCCCGCCCGATCTACGACTCCCTGATCGGCGGCCTGGGCGGGGCCGAGCACGGCCGCCTCACCCCGGGCGCCCGCACCGAGGTGGGCTGACTGTCGGTACCGCGCTGTAGGTTTGTCGATATGCGCATCGCGACCTGGAACGTCAACTCGATCACCGCCCGCCTCCCGAGGCTGCTGGCCTGGCTGGAGAAGTCCGGCACGGACGTGCTGTGCGTCCAGGAGACCAAGTGCTCCGAGGAGCAGTTCCCCTACGAACCGCTCCGCGAGCTGGGCTACGAGGCCGCGGTCAACGCCGACGGCCGGTGGAACGGCGTCGCGCTGCTCTCCCGGGTCGGCCTGGCGGACGTGGTCAAGGGGCTGCCCGGCGGCCCGGACTACGACGGCACCCAGGAGCCCCGCGCCGTCTCGGCCACCTGCGGCCCGGCCCGCGTCTGGTCGGTCTACGTGCCCAACGGCCGCGAGGTCGGCCACGCCCACTACGCCTACAAGCTCGGCTGGTTCGAGGCACTGAAGGCCGCCGTCGCACAGGACGCGGCCGGCGACCGCCCCTTCGCCGTCCTCGGCGACTACAACGTCGCCCCCACCGACGAGGACGTCTGGGACCCGGCCGTCTTCGAGGGCGCCACCCACGTCACCCCGGCCGAGCGCGCCGCCCTGGCCGCCCTGCGCGAGACCGGCCTGTCGGACGTGGTGCCCCGCCCGCTGAAGTACGACCGCCCGTACACGTACTGGGACTACCGCCAGCTCGCCTTCCCCAAGAACCGCGGTATGCGCATCGACCTGGTCTACGGCAACGCGCCGTTCGCCAAGTCCGTCTCGGACGCCTATGTCGACCGCGAGGAGCGCAAGGGCAAGGGCGCCTCGGACCATGCGCCCGTGGTGGTCGACCTGGACGTGTGAGCCGGTCGGATGCCGGCCGCCTCCCCGGTTGGCCGGGGAGGCGCGCGGGCGCGGGCCGCCGTCTTGTGCCGCGCGCCTGTGGCCGCGGTGCGGGGCCGGGTGGGACCCTCGCACCATGAATCTGTCTTTCCTGGACAAGTGGCGTAGGCGCACGGTCCCGGGCGGTTCGGTGCCGCTCGCCGAGACGGTGCGCGCCGATCCCGAGAGCGTCGTCGAGCTGCTCTCCGAATGCGAGCTGCTGCGCGACCAGGCGGCCACCGCCGGAGTCGAACTCGACGACTCCGTACGGTCGTTGGAGGAACTCGACCAGCTCCAGCCGGTATGGCGGGACGACCCGGAGGAGCTGCCCTGGCTCGGCAACGACGCCGGGCTCTACCTCGGCACGGTCCTGGTGCGCACGGTCCGCGGCGCGGTCTGGCACGTCTGGCCGGACGGGCAGCCGGTGGTGCGCCTGGCGTCCGGACGGGAGATCGACGTGGTGGCGGCCGGCCATGCCTGGGCCGACGACGGCGCCCCCGAACTCTCCCAGGTCTACGCCGAGGTCGCGGAGGGCTGACGCCCCGGTCCGAACGGCCCGCCCCCGCGCGTGTCACCGGCGAAGTGCCCCGTTCGTCTGGGTAAGTTGCGATCTCTGGGCCGTACGGACGAGAAGGGGCGGTCGCTCCATGGCCGGTGACGCGCTGATCGAACTGCGCGGGGTCAACAAGCACTACGGGAAACTCCACGTCCTCCAGAACATCGACCTCACCGTCGGCCGCGGCGAGGTGGTCGTCATCATCGGCCCCTCCGGATCCGGGAAGTCGACGCTGTGCCGGACCATCAACCGCCTGGAGACCGTCGAGTCCGGCGCCGTCCTGCTCGACGGCGTCCCGCTGCCCGAGGAAGGCCGCGCGCTGGCCCGGCTGCGCGCCGAGGTCGGCATGGTCTTCCAGTCGTTCAACCTCTTCGCGCACCGGACCGTGCTGGACAACGTCACGCTGGCCCCGATGAAGGTCCGCAGGCAGCGCAAGGAGGACGCCGAGCACCGGGCCCGCCAACTCCTGGACCGGGTCGGCCTCGCCGCCCACGCCGGGAAGTACCCGGCACAGCTCTCCGGCGGCCAGCAGCAGCGCGTCGCCATCGCCCGGGCGCTCGCCATGGAGCCCAAGGCCCTGCTCTTCGACGAGCCCACCTCCGCCCTCGACCCCGAAATGATCAACGAGGTGCTGGAGGTGATGCGGCAACTCGCCCGGGAGGGCATGACGATGGTCGTGGTCACCCACGAGATGGGCTTCGCCCGCTACGCCGCCCACCGCGTGGTGTTCATGGCCGACGGCCGGATCATCGAGGACCGCGCCCCCGAGGAGTTCTTCACCGCGCCGCGCAGCGACCGCGCCAAGGACTTCCTCGCCAAGATCCTCAAGCACTGAACGGGGCGCCGCGATGCCGCACCTTCCCACCCCGCCGTCCCACCGGCCCCGCCCGGCCCTGCTCACCGCCGTGCTGCTCGCCCTCCTCGCGCTGGCCGCGGCCGGCTGCGGCCGCCCCGGCAGCCCGCCCGCCAAGGGCCCCGACGCCGCCGAACTGCCCCACTATCCGGTGGCCCGGGACTTCTCGCTGCCCGACTCGCCGACCTGGACGACCGCCAAGCGCCGCGGCCGGCTCGTCATCGGCGTCAAGGAGGACCAGCCCTACCTCGGCGAACGGGACCCGGCCACCGGCACCTACAGCGGCTTCGACATCGAGATCGCCAAGATGATGGCCGCCGCACTCGGCTTCCCCGCACACGCCGTGACCTTCCGCACCATCGCCTCCGCCAACCGCGAAACCGCCCTCCAGAACGGCCAGATCGACCTCTACGTCGGCTCATACACCATCAACGCCAAACGCAAGGAGCAGGTCGGCTTCGCCGGCCCCTACTACCTGGCGGGCCAGTCCCTCCTGGTGCGCCGCGACGAGACCGACATCCACGGCCCCCAGGACCTGGCCGGCAGGCGCGTCTGCACGGCCGCCGGCTCCACCCCGTACCAGCGCCTCAGGGCCGACTACCCCGAGGCCGTCGTGGTCTCCTACGACAGCTACTCGGTGTGCGTGGACAACCTGCTGACGTACCAGGTCGACGCGGTCAGCACCGACGACGCGATCCTTCTGGGCTACGCCGCCAAGGCACCCGACCAACTGAAGGTCGTCGGCCGGCCGTTCTCCAAGGAGCCGTACGGGATCGGCGTGCGGCGCGAGGACACCGCACTGCGGCTCGCCCTCGACGACGCGCTGGCGGAGGCCGTGCGGAACGGCACCTGGCGGAAGGCGTACGAGGCCACGCTGGGCGTGTCCGGAGTGCCGGCGCCCGCCCCGCCGCCGATCGACCGCTATCCGGCGGGCTGAGCACCGCGGCCGGCGCCGGGACCGCCCCACCCCGGACCCCCGGGAACGATCCGGAACGACCACGAACGAGGACCGCCCGATGAACGTTCTCCTCGACAACCTCTCCCTCTACGGGGAGGGTCTGCTGGGCACCGTCGAACTGACCGTCTACGCCTCCCTGCTGGCCCTCGTCCTCGGCTTCCTCATGGCGGCCTGCCGCGTCGCACCGGTCCGCTCGCTGCGGGTCTTCGGCACGGCCTGGGTGACGGTGCTGCGCAACACCCCGCTGACGCTGCTGTTCTTCGCGGTGCTGCTGGGGCTGCCGCGTTTCGGCGTGGTGCTGCCCTTCACCCTCTTCGCCGTCCTGGCGCTGGGGTGCTACACCTCCGCGTTCATCTGCGAGGCGGTGCGCGCCGGCATCAACACCGTGCCGTCCGGGCAGGGCGAGGCGGCCCGCAGCCTGGGCATGACCTTCGGGCAGACGCTCGGCACGGTGGTGCTGCCGCAGGCGTTCCGCTCGGTCATCCCGCCCCTCGGCTCGACCCTGATCGCGCTCGCCAAGAACTCCGCGATCGCCGGCTCGTTCAGCGTCGTCGAACTCCTCGGCGTCTACAAGCCGCTGAGTGAGCGGGGCTACAGCGTCCTGTGGTCCTTCGTCTGGATCGCGGTCGGCTATCTGCTCGTCACCCTGTCCATCAGCGCGCTCTTCAACGCGCTGGAGAAGCGCTACGGAGTCGCACGATGAGTACCGGCACCGTCCTCTACGACCTGCCGGGCCCGCGGACGCGGCGCCGGCACCGCTACTACGGGCTCGCCGCGACGCTGGTGCTGCTCGCCCTGGTCGGGGGGATCCTGTATCTCCTGTTCCGCACCGACCAGTTCACCGCGGCGAAGTGGAACCCCTTCACCTATGTGGGCATCCAGAAGCTGCTGCTCACCGGACTGGCCAACACCCTGCGGGCGTTCGGGCTGGCGGCGGTGCTGGCGCTGGCACTGGGCGGGGTGCTGGCGGCCGGACGGCTCTCCGTGCACCGGGCGCTGCGGTGGTCCTGTGCCGTGCTGGTGGAGTTCTTCCGCGCCATGCCGGTGCTGGTGATGATCTTCTTCATCTATGTCGCCCTGCGCGCGGAGCCGTTCGTCGCCCTGGTCAGCGGGCTGACGCTGTACAACGGCTCGGTGCTGGCGGAGGTCTTCCGCTCCGGGGTGAACTCCGTCGAACACGGCCAGGGCGAGGCCGCGTACGCCCTGGGGATGCGCAAGACGCAGGTGATGGTGCACGTGCTGGCGCCGCAGGCGGTCCGGGCGATGCTGCCGGCGATCATCTCCCAGTTGGTGGTCGCGCTGAAGGACACCTCGCTCGGCTACCTCATCACCTACGAGGAGTTCCTGCACGCCGGCAAGCTCATCGCCGCCAACCTCGACTACGACCTGCCGTTCATCCCCGTCGTCATGATCATCTCGCCGGTCTACATCGGGCTGTGCATGCTGCTGTCCTGGCTGGCCACCTGGGTGGCCCGGCGGCAACGGCGCAACCCCAAGGTCGAGACGGACGAGGTGGCCGCCCCGGAGCCGGGGCTGCTCCAGCAGGAGGACCACCGGGCGCACGGCTGAACGGGCCCTGCCCCGCGGCCCGTTCACGATCGCCGTCAGCGCACCCGGCGCGCCATCCACGGGCTGAGCGCCATCCGCCCGACCAGTTCCTTGTAGGTCTCGTCGCCGGGCAGCGGCACCACCAGCCACTGTCCCGGCGGGAAGAGGCGGCTCTTGACGTACGCCAGATCGCCGTAGACCGCGCGCAGGAACGCCGGTACCGCATCGCGCGGCACATCGGCGAAGTCCACCGCGTCCACGGTGATCCGGGCGTCGTCCTCGGGGTAGAGCTGGACCGTGACGGCGGGGGTGCCGCCGAGTTCGACGAACGCCTCGTGCGGCAGCGAGCCGTCCGGGTCCAGCACGGTGAACGCCCCGGCGGAGGTCCGGCGGGTGGTCTGGTCCGCGCCGATGTCGTCGGTGACCGTCGTCTCCCGCCCGTACTCCCGGGCGAGCTCCCGGATCGCGGTGACCGCGGACTCGGTGGTCGGCAGGTGCGGACGGCGGGGACCGGGCGGGGGTGTGTCACGGTGTCGCATGGCAACGATCATGCCGTAGCGGGTGATTCCGGGCGTCGCCCGGGGTGCGGTGGCGTCAGACCCGCCAGACGCCGTCCCGCATCAGCTCCCGTCCGGCCAGTTCGTTCGCCTCCCGCCACACCAGCATCCGCTGCGGGGTGAACCGGAGGAAGACCCACGGCTCACGGCCGCGCGGATTCCAGCCGAGCTTGGTCGCGAGGGCGTCCGCGGCCTCCTGCGGCAGTGCGTCGTTGGCCAGCACCTCGGCGGTGCAGTGCAGGAGCACCACGTCCCGGGTGTGGCCGATCGCCACCCAACTCTCGCCGCGGGCCGCGAGGTTGCGGACGGTGATGTTGACGCCCTTGGTGGACATCACCAGCTGCTCCTGGTGCCAGACGAACGACAGCGGCACCAGGGTCGGGGCCCCGTCGGCGGTGGCGGTCGAGATCCAGGCGTCCTCGTCCGACTCCAGCCGCTGGAGGGCGTCCCGTTTGCGTTGCCCGGCGTCACGGGGCGGGGGGAGGGGTGTCATGGCGGGGAGCCTAACGACCGCTCCCCGCCCGCCGCTTCGGGCGCGGGCCGTACGCCCGCGGACGTAGGACCGGCCCGTCGCGGCGATGGCGCCGGTCAGTCGCGCACCGGCACCGACACATACGACGGATCGTCCGCCGGGGAGGAGAAGGTCAGCCGGGCACCGTCGGGGTTCTGTGCGAGGTAGAGCGGGTCGACGGTGTCCACGACGACCGCGAGTCGGTGCCCGGCGGGGACGTCGTAGGCGGTGGCGGAGAGGTCCAGATCGACGCCGAACGGACGGCCCGGGGTCCGGTCGTGGAAGGTGAACGGTGCGTGGGTGACCAGTTTGCCCAGGCCCAGCGGGCCGACGTCGTAGAGGTAGGCGATGAGGGTGCCGCTGGATGCGGTGCCGGTCACCGTGGTGTGCAGCCGGGTGGTGCCGCGCACGCGCTGCCCGCTCGCGTACGGCGCGGACTGCCAGACGGCGGCCGCCGAGCGGGGCAGCAGCGGGATCGAGGCCATCGGCGGCAGTCGGAGGAACTGGTCCAGCATGCTGGAGAGGAAGATCAGTCCGCCGTCGGCTCCGGAGTCGGTGCCGGTGCGGATGCGCTGGGCGCCGTCGAGGGCGATCCTGCGGTGCGCGGAGGGCACCTCCTGCCAGCTCTTATAGCCCTCGTAGGCGCCGGTGGAACGGGACTTGAGGAGGACCGGCGGCTCCCGGTCGATGCCGTTGTCTGTGCCCTTGAGGTAGTGGTCGAACCACCGCTCGGTGTCGTTCCAGGTGTCGTTGGGCAGTCCGAGCAGCCCCAGCCCCTCGGCGGTGGCGTGGTCGCCGGGGCGGAACTCCAGCCGCTTGGGGCCCTTGAGCTTCTCGAAGAACGCGGCGTACTGGTCGGGCGGAAAGAGCGAGTCGCCCCAGGCGTTGCCGAGCAGGATCGCCGCCCCGTTGGCGTTGATCCGGTCCAGGTAGGCGGCCGGGGAGCGCTTCCGCCCCCAGTCGATCATGTCCTTCTCCTTGGACATGTCGGCGCTGAGGAAGTTCTTGAGAATCTGCTGGAGTTCGGGGCTCGGCCGCCCGGTCAGCGCGCCCACGCCGCCGAGCATCGCGGCCGCCTGGAGGTGCGGGGTGCGCCCGCTGTAGATCGAGCCGATCAGGTCGGCCCAGCCGCTGAGCGCCGCGACCGCCTTGATCCGCTTGTCGGACGCGGCGGCCAGCAGGCTGATCCCGGCGCCGTAGGAGACCCCGCCCATGCCGATCTTCTGCGGGTCGGCGGGCGTGTGCGCCAGCGCCCAGTCGATGACCTTGGAGGCGTCGGCGACGTCCTGCGGTCCGGCGGTCTCGATCTGCCCGCCCGACTCCCAGAAGCCGCGCGAGTTGTAGCCGACCACGACATAGCCGGTCGCGGCCAACTTCCGGGCCTGCGCGAGGTATTCGACCTGCGGCATGCCCCAGCTGGTGGGGAGCACCACGAGCGGGTACCGCCGGGTGCCGTCGGCGCCGGCCGGGGTGAAGACGTTCGCCTTGAGGGTGATGCCGCCCGCACCGGTGATGTCGACGAACCGCAGGGCGGGGGTGCCCGCCGCGGTCGCGGTGGCGGCGGTGCGGACGGGGGCCGGGGCGGCCTGCGCCGGGGCGCCGGTGAGGACCGTGGTGGCGAGCACCGCCGCGGAGACGGTGCCGATCGCGGCGCGCACAGTGGTGCGGGAGGGGGTCATGTCTGCTCCAGATCTCGATGCGAGCGGCGCGGGACGCTGTCCGGAGACAGGAGGGGGCGCCCGGCGGCTCGATGGGAGGGAGCGTAAGGTGCATTGCTTACCTGCGGTAACCCGTCAGTAGGTTACGGGTGAGTAACGCCCTTGGTGCGAGGGAGAGTTCGGGGCGCTCCTGGCGTTGAGAGGGGGGAGGCGTGGGCGGTGCGCTTTGGTGTCGGCGTGGGGGGATCTCGAAGTTCTCCGGACGTCGGCGTGGGGGCGTGACGGAACGAGATGTGGGGGGAAGGTGGGACGTTCGTGACGGACACCGAGGGGGTGCCGATGGCGCCCGCGGCGGAGACGCCCTTCGATGCCAGTGAGCGGCGGGCCTGGGCGGGCCGGGCCGCGGCGTACGGGGCGGGGTTCGGCCGGCTGTGCGCGTACACGGTGCCGCGGCTGCTGGACGCCGCGGGCGTCACCGCGGGCACCCGGCTGCTCGACGTCGGCACCGGAACGGGCACCGCCGCCAACGCCGCCATCGCGCGCGGGGCCGAGGTGACCGCCGTCGACGCCGAACCCGACATGGTGCGCACCGCCACGGCCGCCGCCCCCGGGGTGACCGTCCGGCTCGCCGTCCTCCCTCAACTCCCCTTCGCCGACGCGGCGTTCGACGCGGTCGTCGGCAACTTCGTGCTCAATCACGTCGGACGGCCCCGCGCGGCCCTGGCCGAACTCCGCCGGGTGACCCGGCCGGGCGGCCGGATCGCGCTGACCATCTGGGCCGCGCCGCCCGCGCCGGGACAGGCGCTCCTCGGCCGCGCGGTGCAGGCCGCCGGCGTGCCGCGGCCGATCGACATCCCCGCCCTCGCCCCCGAGGACGACTTCCCGCGCACCGCGGAGGGCCTCGCGGAACTGCTGCGCACCGCGGGCGGCCTGTCCGCGGTGGAATGCGCCGCGGTCTCCTGGGAGCACCGCACCACCCTGGAGGAGTGGTGGCGCGGCCCGGCGGCCGGCGTGGCCACCATCGGCCGGGTGGTGACCTCTCAAGGACCGGCAACCGTCGAGCGGGTCAAGTCCCACTTCACCGCCCTCGCCGCCGAGTTCACCGCTCCGGACGGCCAACTGGTGTTGCCGCATACGGCGTTGCTGGCTTCGGGGACGGTGGGCGGGTAGTCGGCTCTTGTGGGGCTGCCCGGTGGCCGCGCCGGTCAGCCCTCCCGCGCCGCCGGGGCCGGCAGTGTGTCCAGGAACGCCGCCAGTGCTGCGTTGAACTCCTCCGGGCGCTCCAGGTTCGGCATGTGGCCGGCGTTCTGGATGATCGTCAGGTGCGAGCCGGGCACCGCCGCGTGGATCGACCGGGCGTCGGCGACCGGGGTGAACTCGTCCTCGGCGCCCACCACGACGAGGGTGGGCACGGTGATCTGCCGGAGCAGCCCGGTGTAGTCCGGGCGCTCCGCCCGGCCGCGCAGGGCGGCCGCGGCGCCCTCGGGGGAGGTGTTCCGCATCATGCCCAGGACGTGCGCGGCGACCGTGGGCAGCGCCGTCACATGGGTCGGCGTGATCATCTTGGGCAGCGCCTCGTGCGCGTACCCGCCCATCCCCTCGGCGAGCAGCCGCTCCGCGGTCCGCAGGCGTACCGCGCGGCCCTCGTCGGTGTCCGCCGCCGCGAAGGTGTCGGCGAGCAGCAACGCCCGTATCCGCTCGGGGAATTGCCGGTAGCACTCCATGACGATCTGCCCGCCCATCGACAGGCCGCCCAGGACGCAGCGTTCGACCCCGAGGTGGTCGAGCAGCGCGGCGATATCCCGGGCGAAGGTCTCCAGCGGGGTCTTGCCGGGCACCACCGAACTTCCGCCGTAGCCACGGAGGTCGGGGGCGATCACCCGCATCCCGGCGCGGCTGAAGTGCGCGGTCTGCGGCCGCCACATCGAGCGGTCGAAGGGGTGCCCGTGGACGAGGACCAGCGGCTCACCGCTTCCCTCGTCGTCGTACGCGACCGTGATCCCGCCGGATTGCACCGAGGCCA
The DNA here is from genome assembly GCF_044754325.1 of Streptomyces sp. NPDC093097. Taxonomy (NCBI): domain Bacteria; kingdom Bacillati; phylum Actinomycetota; class Actinomycetes; order Kitasatosporales; family Streptomycetaceae; genus Streptomyces; species Streptomyces sp. NPDC093097. Next base: position 141,840 of record NZ_JBIVOW010000024.1, on the reverse strand, counting down.
TGGGGCATCCCTCCTTGCCGCATGACGTGCGGCGTCGCCAAGTGATGGGGTTCGTCTGGGAGTTGACATCTCGATGCTATGAGGGGCAAGGTCTCGGCACAATAGGAACAATGTGCTCGGTGCAATGTCAGAGAGGGGAGTGCAATGACGGGGGACGACTACCGCGCCATCGCCGACGAACTGGCCGCGGCCATCGCGGCCGGCCGGCTCCGGCCGGGGGACCGGCTGCCGCCGCTGCGCCGGTTCGCCAGGCGGCGGCGGATCGCCGACTCGACCGCGGCCCGGGTCTACCGCGAACTGGGCCGGCGCGGCCTGACGGTGGGCGAGGTCGGCCGCGGCACCTTCGTCCGCACGGCACCGCCGGCGGTCGAACCCGCGCTGGCCGAGCCCGGCGGCCACCGCATCGACCTGGAGCTCAACTTCCCCGTCCTGCCCGGGCAGTCCGCGCTCCTCGCGCGCAGCCTGGGGCCCCTGGTGGAGCAGGGCGACACGATGGCCGCCGCGCTGTGCCCGGCCGGCGCCGCCGGCACCCCCCTCGCCCGGCACACCGCCGCCGTCCACCTCACCCGGGCCGGCTGGGTCCCCGACGCCGGGCGGCTGCTCTTCGCCGGCAGCGGCCGCCAGGCGCTCGCCGCGGCCTTCTCCGCCCTCGTCCCGCCCGGTGAGCGCCTCGGCGTCGAGGCCCTCACCTTCCCCGTCGTCAAGGGCATCGCGGCCCGTCTCGGCGTCACCCTCGTACCGCTGGCGATGGACGAGCACGGCGTCACCCCCGACGCGCTGCGCGCCGCCGCCCCTCTGCGCGCGGTCTACCTCCAGACCGCACTGCACAACCCGCTCGGCACCACCATGCCCGAGCCCCGCCGCGCCGAACTCGCCGAGGCGCTGCGCGACTTGGGCCTCTACGCGATCGAGGACGCCGTCTACGGCTTCCTCCGCCCCGACCTGCCGCCGCTCGCCGCCCTCGCGCCCGAGCGCACGGTGCTCGTCGACAGCCTCTCCAAGCGGCTCGCCCCCGGGCTGACGCTCGGCTTCCTGGTGCCTCCCGACCGCCCCGCCGCCCCCGACTTCGCCGCGGCGCTGCGCTCCGGCGCCTGGACGGCCTCCGGCTTCGCCCTGGAGGCGGCGGTCCGCTGGCTGGGCGACGGCACCGCCACCGCCATCGAGGCGGACAAGCGCGCCGACGCCGCGGCCCGCCAGCGCATCGCCGCGGACCGCCTCGCCGGCCAGCGGCTCCGCACCGACCCGCACTCCTACCACTGCTGGTGGGAACTGCCCGAGCCCTGGCGGGCGGACACCTTCGTGGCCGCCGCGGCCCGCCGCGGCATCGCGGTCACCCCGTCCGGCGCCTTCACCGCCGGCGCCGGGCACGTCCCCAACGCGGTCCGGCTGGCCCTGTCCTCCCCGCCGATCGAGGTCCTGGCCGATGCCCTGGACGTACTGGCCGGGCTGGCCCGCCGGACCCCGGAGGACGTCGGCGCGGAGTAGGCCCGGCCGCCGAACTCCCGCCTGCCGTCCGGCGGCGGCATGCGCACTCGGCCGCAGGGCCCAGGGCCCGCATCGCCCCGGCGGGCGGGCCCGTTCGCTCACACCGGCGTCCGCTCCACCGGTATCCACAGCTCCGCCGTCGCCCCCGCCCCGTCCGGCGCCGTCCGCGTGCGCAGGATCTCCGGCCCGGGCCGGCTGCGGTACGGGTTCGACGGGAACCACTGGGCGAAGACGTCCGCCCACAGACGCTGCAACGCCTGCGGATACGGCCCGGTGCTGGCGAAGACCGCCCAGGTCCCGGGCGGCACGGTCAGCGCGTCCAGGTCCGGCGGGACCGGCGCGCTCGTCACCACGGCGTGGTAGTAGTCGAGTTCGGTTCCTTCGGCGCGGTGGGGGTCGAGGTCGTCGCAGACCGAGACGATCCCCTCCGGCTCCTGGTCGGACAGTTCCGCGATCCGCCGCCTCACCTCCGGCCCGAGTCCCTTCAGGAACGCGACGATGGCCGGGTTGACCCCCTCGTAGACCAGCGGGACCCGGGCCTTCTTGCCGACCACCCGGAACTCGCCCCGCTCCACGATCCGGTATTCCATGGTGCTGCTCCCCTCGACGACGAGACGGAAGGCCAGCCGGGGCTGGGAGCGCAGGACTGCACCGGTCCGCCGGGCCTCGCCCGGACCCACGCCGTGCAGGCCCCGGAACGCGCGGGCGAACGCCTCGCCCGAGCCGTAGCCGTACCGCACCGCGATGTCCAGCAGCGTCCGCTCGCCGGCCAGCACCTCGGCGCCCGCGACGGTCAGCCGCCGGCGCCGCAGGTACTCCGAGAGCGGCATACCGGCCAGCGCGGAGAACATCCGGCGGAAGTGGTACTCCGACGTCATCGCGATCCGCGCCAGTTCATCCGTCCCGACCGGCCGGTCGAGACGGGCCTCTATGTGCTCCAGGGCTTCGTTGAGCCGTTCCAGCACCCCGGTCTCCTTCCCTTTCGAGGACTCACGCTAGGGAAGGCCACCCTGCCGGACCCGACAATCGGTGCCCGCTCCGGTCGGGTCGTCAGGGGCGTCCCGAGATGGGGACCTCCTCGCCCGCCCGGACCGGGCCGGGCGGGGTGCCGTCGCCGAACGGGCGGCCGCCCAGCTCCTCGCGGTGGTGCGGGGTCAGCCAGCCGGACAGGTCAGGGCCGAGCGGGACGATGCCGGTGGGGTTGATGCCGCTGTGCACCCGGTAGTAGTGCTCCTTGATGTGGTGGAAGTCCACCGTGTCCCCGAAACCGGGCGTCTGGAACAGGTCCTTGGCGTACGCCCACAGCACCGGGTCCTCGGCCAGCTTGAACCGGTTGCACTTGAAGTGGCCGTGGTAGACGGGATCGAAGCGGACGAGCGTGGTGAACAGCCGGATGTCGGCCTCGGTGAGGGTGTCGCCGACCAGGTAGCGCCGGTCCGCCAGCCGCTCGGCGAGCAGGTCCAGCCGGTGGAACAGCTCGTCGAACGCCGCGTCGTACTCGTCCTGGCTGGAGGCGAAACCCGCCCGGTACACGCCGTTGTTGACGTCCTGGTAGACGCCGGTCATCACCTCGTCGATCTCGGCGCGGTGCGCCTGCGGGTAGAGGTCGGGCGCGCCGGGCCGGTGGAACGCCGTCCACTCGGTCGCGAAGTCCAGGGTGATCTGCTGGAAGTCGTTGGTGACCAGCTGTCCGCTGGGGATGTCCACGATCGCGGGGACGCTGACGCCGCCGGGGTAGCCGGTCTCGCGGGCGTCGTACGCCTCGCTGAGGAAGCGGATGCCCAGGACCGGGTCCCGGTCGCCGGGATCGAGGGTGAAGCGCCAGCTGCGGTCGTCCTGGATCGGGTCGGCGATGGCCATCGACAGGGCGTCCTCCAGGCCCAGCAGCCGCCGGGAGATCACCGCGCGGCTGGCCCAGGGGCAGGCGCGGCTGATCACCAGCCGGTAGCGGCCGGCCGCCACCGGCCAGCCGTCGCGGCCGTCGGCGGTGATGCGGTCGGCGAAGTGGCTCCGGGAGCGCTTGAACGGCTTGTGGCCATAGGCGCGGTTGCCGTTGGCGTCGTTGCCGGGGGCGGGGTCGGGCATCGCCGGGTCCTTTCCGTCGGGGCCGTGGGAGGGCGTCCTTCGGATGCCTTCCCGCGCCACCGGGGGAGCGTCCCGGTGCGTCAGCCACCCGGCGCACGGTGAATCCGGCACGACGACCGGCGCGGGGCGGACGACATTGCGCCGCATTGCGCCTCACCGCATTGCGCCTCGCTGCACCGCACTGCACCGCACTGCACTGCATTGCACCGCGCCGCATCGCACCGTGCCGCATCGCATCGCACCGCGCCGCGCCGCATCGCATTGCACCGCGTTGCACCGCACCGAAGGGGCCCGTATCGGGTCGGCGCGGCCGGGCCGCACCGAAGGTGATCCGCGTCCGGTCACCCCAGCCGTGTCAGGTCGGGCCGCAGGCGGTGCCAGACCGGATGCCGGATCCGGCCGGCCGAGGTCCAGCCGCTGAAGGCGATCTCGGCCACCAGCCGGGGCTCCGCCCAGTGCACACCGGCCAGGTCCACGGGGTTGACGAACGGCGAGCGGTCCAGCGGGATCACGCTCAAGTAGTGTGCCAACTCCCGCCGTTCGTGGTCGGAGAGACCCGAACCGACCGCCCCCACGAACCGCAGCCCGGCCGGCTCCGCCACGCCGACCACGACCGATCCGGGCAGCCCGCCGAGCGCCCCGCGCCCCTCCAGCCAGCCGCCGATGACCACGTCCAACGTCTCCTGGTACTTGGTCTTCACCCAGTCCGGTGAGCGCACCCCCGGGAGGTACGGGGACGACAGCCGCTTGGCCAGCACGCCCTCCAGGCCGCCCTGCAACGCCGCCTCCCACGCCTGCCGGCCGTGGCCCGTCACGTACCCGGGAACCGACCAGTTGGGACCGGCCAGCCCCAGTCCGGCCAGTACCGTCCGCCGCTCCCGGTACGGCACGTCCAGCAGCGACCCGCCCAGGTACATCACGTCGAAGAGCACCAGCTGCACGGGCAGCTCCATCGCCAGTCGCGCGGTGCGGCGCGGGTTGAGGACGCCCATCCGGCGCTGGAGCAGCCCGAAGTCGGGCCGGCCGGCGGAGTCCAGCACCACCACCTCGCCGTCCAGCACCGCCGGCCGGCCGCGCAACTGCTCTCCCAGCGGGCCCAGCTCGGGGTAGCTGGCGGTGGTGTCGTTGCCGGCCCGGGTGACGAGCCGGAGGGTGCCGTCGCCCGGGGTGTTCACGATGCACCGGGCGCCGTCCCACTTGCCCTCGAAGGCCCAGCTCGCCTGCTCGTGCTCAGGCGGCAGCGGCCCGAGCGCGGCCAGCATGGGCTGGATCACGGGGTACGGGGTCGGGGCCGCGGCGCCGCGCCCGGGGGTCGGGGCCATACTCCGATGATCGGCGGAGGCGGTGGCGCCCGCAGGGCGGCCGCAGGCGGGGCGGGAGCCGAAGAGCGTCGGCCCGGCGCGGGGAAGGGGGAAAGCCCCGGCCGGACGGGGGAGGCCGGCCGGGGCGGTCAAGGGGGCGCGGCCCGTCGGGGCGCGCTTCCAATTGAACGATAAACCATAGGGCGAGAAACCGACCCACGAGGTGACCGCTCTCACGTACCACCGCCCGGCCCGCCGAGAGCACGCGACGGACTCCGCCCGGCCCGCCGAGAGCTCCGACCTCCGCGCGGCCCGCTCACCGGACAGGCCCCGCCTAGGGACTGACCGCCAGCACGAGGTACGCCGCGAGCAGCGTCAGGTGCACGCTGCCCTGGAGCACGGTGGCCCGGCCGGGCACCACTGTCAGGGTGCCCACGACGATGGTGAGCGTCAGCAGCACCAAGTGGCTGGGGGACAGGCCCAGGATCAGCGGGCTCTTGAGCCAGATCGTGACCAGCGCGACCGCGGGGATCGTCAGGCCGATGCTGGCAATCGCCGAGCCCAGGCCGAGGTTGATGCTGGTCTGGATGCGGTCCCGGCGGGCCGCGCGGACCGCCGCGATGGTCTCCGGGAGCAGCACCAGCATCGCGATCACCACGCCCACCAGGGACGACGGCAGGCCGGCGGAGACCACCCCGGACTCGACGGTGGGGGAGACCGCCTTGGCCAGGCCCACCACCGCGATCAGTGCCAGGAGCAGCAGGCCCAGGCTGCGCAGCGCCACCAGGGTGGTCGGCGGGTCGGCGTGCTCCTCGGTGTCGATCACCTCGCCGGCGGTGGTGACCGGCAGGAAGTAGTCCCGGTGCCGGACGGTCTGGGTGGTGACGAACAGGCCGTACAGCGCCAGCGCCGCGCACGCCGCGAAGACCAGCTGCGGACCGGAGAACCGCGGTCCGGACGCCGAGGTGGTGAAGGACGGCAGCACCAGGCTGAGCCCGGCCACCGTGGCGACCGTGGCCAGCTCCGCCCCGGTGCCCTCGGCGTTGAAGACCGCCAGCCGGCGCTTGAGCGCACCGATCAGGAGGCAGAGCCCGACGATGCCGTTGCAGGTGATCATCACCGCCGCGAAGACCGTGTCCCGGGCCAGCCCGGCGCTCTTCTCCCCGCCGTCGACCATCAACGTGACGATCAGCGCCACCTCGATGACGGTCACCGCGACGGCCAGCACCAGCGAGCCGAACGGCTCGCCCACCCGGTGCGCGATCACCTCCGCGTGGTGCACCGCGGCCAGCACCGCCCCGGCCAGGAACAGCGACACCAACCCCACCAGCGGCGTCGGCAGCGACCGGCCCCAGACCAGGGCCAGCAGCACCACCGCCAGGACGGGCAGCGCACTGGTCCAGTGCAGGTAGGGGGTGCGCGGACGGGGGGCCATGCACCTGAGCCTGGCAGAGAAGTCGGGCCCCCGCCCGTCGATGAGGTGGCCTCAGGCGGTCGCCCGGTGCTGCCCCTTGAGCTCCGGCGGAGCCAGCGCCGCCTTGCTGACGTCGGCCACCAGCTCCACCACATCGGGCCCGTACGCCTGCGAGTTGACCACCTTCAGCAGCAGCGCGAACTGCCCGTCGGCGCCGTATCGGCGGGCCAGCCTGGCCCGGTTGCGGACCAGGTGGCGGACGGCCGCCCGGTGGGTGACCGGCCGCTGACCCGCCGCCAGGAACACCGGGCGGCCGCCCTCCCCGGCCGTCAGCCGGGCCAGCAGCACGTACTCGGCCGCCCCCGGTTCCATCCGGTATGCGGTCCCGCCGATGGTGAGGTCGCCGCGGCCGGCGCCGGTCGCGTCACCCGGGTGGACCGCGACGCCCGGCAGCCGGTTCATCAGGTGGGCGGCGAGCCGGCGGTGCGCGGTCGGGTCGCCGACGCAGAACTCGGTGCGTGCGCCGAAGCCCTGGAGTCCGGTGTCGTGCGGGGCGATCTCGGGGTGGGCGCCGCAGGTCTCGATCGCGGCGGCCAGTCCGAGCAGGGCGAGCGTGTCGTGGCGCGGGATGCTCCAATGGGCGGAGGCGCTGTCCCGGTGGGTGACCAGGACGCACTCGGAGCCGGCGGGCAACCCGAAGAAGCGCCGTTCCCGAGTCAGCTTCTGGCGGGCCAGCGCGGATTGCCCGGCCCAGCCGGCGGCCAGTCCCACGACCAGGGTCGCCGCGGACAGGAGCAGCAGGGTGTCGTTCATGGCGGGCGAGCGTAGCGAACCCTCGGGCGGGTGTTCGAGGGCGGGCCGTGGGGGCGCACCGCTTGCCCCGATGTGTAGGGATACGGCGGGACCGTGTGCCTCGGCCCCGAACCGTCCCGCCCCGCAGCCGGTCCTCCGACGCCCGAATCATCCCCTGTCGGCGGGCTGTTGGCCCAGGTAGGCTCCGGCCCCTGCCGCCCCCCGCGCACTGCCCTTGGAGGAAGCCCAGGTATGTCGAACGCCCAACGTCTCACCGTCCTGGGAGTCACGGCCGCGCTGGCCGGCTCCCTGATGGCCGTCCCCGCCGCCGCCCGGACCGCGGCACCCCGCACCGGCCCCGCCGCCCAGGACCCCGCCACCCCCGCCAAGACCCCGGTCGCCGTCGGCTACGGCGGGGCGGTCGCCAGCGTCGACGCGGACGCCTCGGCCGCGGGCATCGAGGTGCTCCGCAAGGGCGGCAACGCGGTCGACGCGGCGGTCGCCACCGCCGCCGCCCTCGGCGTCACCGAGCCCTACTCGTCCGGCGTCGGAGGCGGCGGCTACTTCGTCTACTACGACGCCAAGACCAGGTCCGTACGCACCCTCGACGGCCGGGAGACCGCACCCCGCTCCGCCACCAAGGAACTCTTCCTGGAGAACGGCAAGCCGATACCCTTCGCCGACGCGGTCACCAGCGGACTCAGCATCGGCACCCCCGGCACCCCCGCCACCTGGGACAGCGCCCTCAAGAAGTGGGGCAGTCGCTCCCTGGGGCAGGTCCTCAAGCCCGCCGAGAAGCTCGCCGAGCACGGCTTCACCGTCGACGAGACGTTCCGCAAGCAGACCGCGGACAACGAAGCGCGCTTCCGCGACTTCCCGGCCACCGCCGCCCTGTTCCTGCCCGGCGGGAAGCTCCCGGTCGTCGGCTCCACCCTGAAGAACCCCGATCTGGCCCGTACCTACCGGGAGTTGGCCGCCAAGGGCGTCGGCGCCCTCTACCACGGCGCGATCGGCCGGGACATCGTCCGCACCGTCCAGCGGCCCCAGGTCGCCGCGGGCAGCACCCGCAAGGTCCGCCCCGGCCACCTGACCCCCGCCGACCTGGCGGCCTACCGCACGGTCGGCCACCAGCCGACCCACACCACCTACCGCGGCCTGGACGTCTACGGCATGGCGCCGTCCTCCTCCGGCGGCACCACCATCGCCGAGGCGCTCAACATCCTGGAGAAGAGCGACCTTTCGCACCTGTCGGAGCAGCAGTTCCTGCACCGCTACCTGGAGGCCAGCCGGATCGCCTTCGCCGACCGCGGCCGCTGGGTCGGCGACCCGGCCTACGAGAACGTCCCCGTCAAGGGCCTGACCTCCAAGCGCTTCGCCGCCTCCCGGGAATGCCTGATCAACGACGACAAGGCGCTCACCAGCCCGCTCGCGCCCGGCGACCCGCGCCATCCGACGCCCTGCGGCAGCACCGGCAAGGGCGTGCCGACGACCTACGAGGGTGAGAACACCACCCACCTCACCGTCGCCGACAAGTGGGGCAACATCGTCTCCTACACCCTCACCATCGAGCAGACCGGCGGCAGCGGCATCGCCGTCCCCGGCCGCGGCTTCCTGCTCAACAACGAGCTGACCGACTTCTCCTTCACGCCCGTCGACCCGGCCGTGCATGACCCGAACCTGCCGGGCTCGGGCAAGCGGCCGCGCTCCTCGATCTCCCCGACGATCGTGCTGCGTCATGGTGAGCCCGTGCTGGCGCTGGGCTCGCCCGGCGGCGCCACCATCGTCACCACCGTGCTGCAGACCCTCGTCAACCACCTCGACCGCGGGATGCCGTTGGTGGACGCCATCGCCGCACCGCGCGCCAGCCAGCGCAACGCCGCCGCCACCGAGCTCGAACCGGCCCTGTGGAACAGCCCGCTCCGCAAGCAACTCGAAGCCCTCGGGCACTCCTTCACGCAGAACCCGGAGATCGGCGCGGCCACCGGCGTGCAGCGGCTGCCCGACGGCCGCTGGCTCGCGGCGGCCGAGAAGGTCCGGCGCGGCGGGGGCTCGGCGCAGGTCGTCGACCCGGCGCCGTAGCACCCCGTAGGAGCGGTGGCCGGCGCCGCCGGCGGCCCCCGGGCGGGTGGTGCCTGCCGTCCGTGTGTCGTCGTCGTGTCGCGCTGCGCGGCGGCGTTGCCGGCCCCCGCTGCGCCGATTAGCCTCCTGGGACCGTTCGTTCGCATGGGCGGTCCCAGGGAGGGCACGCGGCGTGAGCGTTGACGAGAGCCAGGAGCACGGGACCGGATCGTCCCCCGGGCGCCGCCGCCCGCCGGCCGGGCATCTCGACGGCCAGTGGGAGGGGCTCGCCGAGCAGGCCCGGGCGCTGGCCGAGGGCGAGGTCACCGCCACCGCCCTGGTCCGGCGCTCCCTGGAGCGCATCGCCGTCACCCAGGACACCGTCAACGCCTTCCGCCGGGTCCGGACCGAGGCGGCGCAGGCCGAGGCGGCGGAGGCGGACCGCCGGCTCGCGGCCGGGGAGCGGCTGCCGCTGCTGGGCGTGCCGGTCGCGGTCAAGGACGACACGGACGTGGCGGGGGAGCCCACCGCGTTCGGCTGCGCCGGGGAGTTCCCGCCCAAGCGGGAGGACGCCGAGGTGGTGCGGCGGCTGCGCGCCGCCGGCGCGGTCATCGTCGGCAAGACCAACGCCTGCGAACTGGGCCAGTGGCCGTTCACCGAGGGCCCGGCCTTCGGCGACACCCGCAACCCCTGGAACCTCGCCCACACCCCCGGCGGCTCCTCCGGCGGCTCGGCCGCCGCGGTCGCCGCGGGGCTGGTGCCCGCCGCGTTGGGCACCGACGGCGCCGGCTCGGTCCGGATCCCCGCCGCCTGGTCCCACCTCGTCGGCATCAAACCGCAGCGCGGCCGGATCTCGACCTGGCCGGACGCCGAGGCGTTCCAGGGCATCACCGGCATCGGCCCGCTGGCCCGTACCGTCGAGGACGCCGCGCTGCTGCTGGACCTCACCAGCGGCAATCACGCCGGGGACCTGCACCGGCCGCCGGCCATCGCGGCCCGCGCGGCCGCCGGCCGGGACCCGGGGCGGCTGCGGATCGCGCTGTCCTGGAAGACCGCCACCACCTTCACCCGCACACCGCTGCACCCCGACGTCCGGGCCGCGGTCACCGCGGTGGCCCGCACCCTGGCCGGCCTCGGCCACCTCGTCGAGGAGGCCGAACCGGACTACGGGCTGGTCGGACTGGCCTTCGTCCCGCGCGCCACGGCCGGGGTCGGCGAGTGGGCCGCCCGGGTTCCCGACCCCCGGCTGCTGGACCCCCGCACCCAGTCGGCGGCCCGGTTGGGCCGGCTCCTCGGCGGGCCGCCGCTGCGCCGCGCCCGCGCCGCCGAAGTGCGTCAACGGCGCCGTATCGGCGCGCTGTTCGGCCGCTACGACGTCCTGCTGACGCCGACCACCGCGACCCCGCCGCCGCGCATCGGCACCCTCGCCGGCCTCAGCGGCTGGGAGACCGACAAGGCCATGATCGCGGCCTGCCCCTATGCCTGGCCGTGGAACGTGCTCGGCTGGCCCGGCATCAGCGTCCCGGCAGGCTTCAGCGCGCACGGCCTGCCGCTGGGCGCCCAACTGCTGGGCCCGGCCCACGGCGAGCCGCGGCTGATCTCCCTGGCCGCCCAACTCCAGGACGCCCTGCGCTGGCACGAGCGGCGGCCCGGCGACCGGCCCGCCCCCTCGGCCGGCGAGGGCGGCCCGGGAGGCCGGTGACCGCCGTCGCGGTGCCTGGGCGAGGGCGGCTGCGTCAGCCGCCGTACAGCCGGACCCCGGCGACGACGGACTTCCCGTTGGGATGGCGCGGTACGACCGCCCACGCGGCCGAGATCGCCTCCACCAGGACCAGCCCCCTGCCGCGACGGGCATCAAGAGTCAACGCCCGGACGGCGGGACGCCCTTCACCCGGGTCCGACACCGCCAGCCAGTAGTGGCCGTCGGCGGGCCAGAGAATCAGCTCGATCAGCTGCTCATCGTCGTACCCGGTTCCGTGCCGCACCGCGTTGGTGACGAGTTCGGACGTCAACAGGGCGATGTCGTCCGTCAGCTGAGGGGTGCTGTCGGCGGGCAGCGCCTGGACGACGGCCCGCCGGGCGCGCTGCACGGAGGCGGGGTTGCCGGGGAACTTCCAATGGGCGGGGGCCGTGGGAACCCGCGGCCGATGCAGGACGGGCACGGGTGCGGGGAACGGAGACGACGGGAGCGGTGACGGGAACGGGATAGCGGGCATGCTGAACCCTCCGATGGCGTTGGGTGGTTGAGTGCCTACGCGCTCTGCCCGCCCCAGGACAGGAGGGCACGCTCACGCGGTGCGCTTCCGGCGATTGCGGTGTGTGCCTTGCGCGTTACTCAACGCTAGCGCCTGGCGGTGCAAACTGCCATGCACGTGGGGTGCAATTAACCCCTTCGGATTGGACCGAGTGCACCGGTCACGGCAAACTGGCGTGAGCCCGTCGGAAGGGGCCCCATGCCACCGCGAAGCACGCCCACCGAGCGCCAGAAGCGCCTTGGTGCTGAACTACGCAAACTCCGGATGGCCGCAGAGGTCAGCACCGACTATGCGGCGGGCCTGTTGGGCATAGACCGCACGAGAATCTCCAACATGGAGTCCGGTGTCCGGGTCGTCAGCGCGGACCGCGTACGCACGCTGACGAGCAACTACGCGTGCACCGACCCCGCCTACGTCGATGCCCTCGTGGCCATGGCCGCCGGGAAGCAACGTGGCTGGTGGGAGCAGTACCGGGGAACCCTCCCGCAGGGCCTGCTCGACATCGCCGAACTGGAATGGCACGCCGCGCGGCTGCTGACCATTCAGACCGTCCATCTTCCGGGACTGCTCCAAACCGAGGACTACGCACGGGCGGTGTTCGCGGCCGGACTGCCGGCGATGTCCCGGCTGGAAGTCGAACTCCGCGTGAACCACCGCATGGAACGGCAGCGCCTGGTCGGCGAAGAGGTGAGCCGCCCCTACATCGGTTACGTCCACGAGGCCGCGCTGCGGATGCAGTTCGGTGGCCGCAAGGTCACTCAGGCCCAGCTCGACCACCTCTGCGCCATGTCCGAACGCGAACACGTCACGGTGCGCGTCGTCCCTGTCAGCTGCGGCGCCTTCCCTGGTGCGGGCCATGCCCTCCTCTATGCCGAAGGCGTCGTGCCGCAACTCGACACCGTTCAGCTGGACTCCGCGCACGGGCCGGAGTTCACCCACGCCGAGGCCCAACTTGCCAAGTACCGTGCACATCTTGACTGGATGGACGGAGCCGCACTGCCGCCCGGGGAGTCTCGGGACTTCGTCCACGCCATCGCTTGCCAGCTCTAGGAGACCGCATGTCGGACATTCAATGGGAAGCTCCCTTCTGCGCCGAGGGCAACAACTGCTTCCGCATCGGCACCGACGGCGAAGGCAACGCCTATATCGCCGTCAAGGGACAAGAGGATCGCTACCTCACCGACTCGATAGAGGCCCTGCGCACGTTCATCCGGGACGTGAAGGCGGGGAAGGCGGATCACCTGTTGTAAGGCTTCGCCCGACCGGCCGCGCGGCGCGCTGGGAGATGGTCTTGCCACGGTCGGGGACGGGGCTTACGGTCGCCTCCACACGCGTAGATCCGCGTGGCCGCAGGTCGACGCACCGACAAAGGAGCAGCCGATGTCCGATGTTGTGCGTGCCGCACTGGTCCAGGCGACCTGGACCGGCGACACCGAATCCATGATCGCGAAACACGAGGAGCACGCCAGGGCGGCGGCCGCGCAGGGCGCGAAGGTGATCGGTTTCCAGGAGGTCTTCAACGCCCCGTACTTCTGCCAGGTCCAGGAGCCGGAGCACTACCGCTGGGCCGAGCCGGTGCCGGACGGCCCGACCGTGCGGCGGATGCAGGCCCTCGCCCGGGAGACCGGCATGGTCATCGTCGTCCCCGTCTTCGAGGTCGAGCAGTCCGGCTTCTACTACAACACCGCGGCCGTCATCGACGCCGACGGCACCGTCCTGGGCAAATACCGCAAGCACCACATCCCGCAGGTCAAGGGATTCTGGGAGAAGTACTACTTCCGTCCGGGCAACATCGGCTGGCCGGTCTTCGACACCGCCGTGGGCCGGATCGGCGTCTACATCTGCTACGACCGCCACTTCCCCGAGGGCTGGCGGCAGTTGGGCCTCGCCGGCGCCCAGCTCGTCTACAACCCCTCGGCCACCTCGCGCGGCCTGTCCGGCTACCTGTGGAAGCTGGAGCAGCCCGCGGCGGCGGTCGCCAACGAGTACTTCGTCGCCGCGATCAACCGCGTCGGCGTGGAGGAGTACGGCGACAACGACTTCTACGGCTCCAGCTACTTCGTCGACCCGCGCGGCCAGTTCGTCGGCGAGCCCGCCAGCGACACCGCGGAGGAACTGGTCGTCCGCGACCTGGACTTCGGCCTGATCGACGAGGTCCGCCAGCAGTGGGCGTTCTACCGCGACCGCCGCCCCGACGCCTACGACGGGCTGGTACAGCCATGACCTCCGACGCCCGCGGCCTGCACGCCCGCCACCAGGCCGTGATGCCGTCCTGGCTGAGCCTCTACTACGAGCATCCGCTGGAGCTCACCCATGGGGAGGGCCGGCACGTCTGGGACTCCGAGGGCAACCGCTACCTCGACTTCTTCGGCGGCATCCTCACCACCATGACCGCCCACGCACTGCCCGAGGTGGCCAAGGCCGTCAGCGAGCAGGCCGGCCGGCTCGTGCACAGCTCCACGCTCTATCTCTCCCGCCCCATGGTCGAGTTGGCGGAGCGGATCGCCACGCTCTCCGGCATCCCCGACGCCCGGGTCTTCTTCACCACCTCCGGCACCGAGGCCAACGACGCCGCGCTGCTGCTGGCCACCACCTACCGCCGGTCCAACCAGATCCTGGCGATGCGCAACAGCTACCACGGCCGGTCGTTCTCCGCCGTCGCCATCACCGGGAACCGCAGCTGGTCGCCCACCAGCCTCTCGCCGCTCCAGACCCTCTACGTCCACGGCGGGGTGCGCACCCGCGGCCCGTACGCCGACCTCGGCGACCGGGAGTACATCGCGGCCTGCGTCGCGGACCTGGAGGACACGCTCCAGCAGACCGCCGGCGGCGTCGCCGCGCTGATCGCCGAACCGGTGCAGGGCATCGGCGGGTTCACCGCGCCCCCGGACGGACTGTACGCCGCGTTCCGGGAGGTGCTGGCCCGGGAGGGGATCCTGTGGATCAGTGACGAGGTGCAGACCGGCTGGGGCCGCACCGGCGACCACTTCTGGGGCTGGCAGGCGCACGCCGAGAACGGCTCGCCCGACCTGCTCACCTTCGCCAAGGGCATCGGCAACGGCATGTCGATCGGCGGGGTGGTGGCCCGCGCCGAGGTCATGGACTGCCTGCCCGCCAACTCCATCTCGACCTTCGGCGGCAGCCCGATCACCATGGCCGCCGGTCTGGCCAACCTCGGCTACCTCCTGGAGCACGACCTCCAGGGCAACGCCCGGCGGGTCGGCGGACTGCTCATCGAGCGGCTGCGGGCGGTGGCGGCCGGCCTGGACGTGGTGCGCGAGGTGCGCGGACGGGGCCTGATGATCGGCGTCGAACTGGTCCGGCCGGGCACCGACGAGCCGTCGGCGCAGGCCGCCACGCTGGTGCTGGAGGCGGCCCGGGAGCGCGGGCTGCTGGTCGGCAAGGGCGGCCACGGCGGCGCAGCGCTCCGCATCGCGCCGCCGCTCACGCTCACCGTGGCCGAGGCCGAGCAGGGCGCGGAACTGCTCGCGGACGCCCTGCGGTGGGCGCAGGCGCGGCTCGCGGAGGGGTGAACCCGCCGGGGCGGCGCGGATCGCCGGCCGGGGCGGCCCCGGCCGGCGCCCGCCCCGGTCCGGCGGCCGATGGGCGGCCGGTGGTCAGCCGGTCGGCGCCACGTCCTGGTAACTCCGGCCCACCGCCGGGCTGTTGAGCCAGGCGGTGGCCTGTCCCTTGACGCCGTCGGAGCGGTAGACGCCCCACTTGTCGGTGACCCAGTCCGCGCGCAGGGTCGCCGCGGGGTACTGCTCCTTCCCATTCGGCAGCTTCTGCGCGGTGCCGTTGTGCCACAGCCGCACCCAGCCGCGGGACGGGTCCTTGGAGACCTTGATGCCGATGACGAAGTCGTGCCAGGTGTCGAGGGTGAGCGGGGTGTGCCAGAGCCGGGTGGTCTTCAGCTGCGGGTCGGCGTACTCCAGGTCGACGGCGCCGTCACCGCGGGCGCGCAGGGACAGCGGCGGGGTGGCGGCACCCGAGCCGTAGTCCTTGAGCTGCCACAGGACCACCCAGTCGCCCTTCTTCGTCGGCAGCGGGCCCCACATCGAGCGCCAGCCGATGTAGTAGACGTCGCCCTCCCGGGAGAAGCGCAGCGGCCCGTCGGCGGTGCGGTGGCCGCGGGTCTCCACCCGCACCCGGGTGGGGCCGTCGATCTTGTCGCCGGAGGTGTGGAGTTGGAAGGACTTGCCGTGCTTGCCGGCCGGGTCGTCGACGACCTTGACCGAGCCCGGCTTGGTCTCGGTGCCCTCGAAGGCGGCGGTGCCCTTGGCCGGGTCGGCGCGCCACAGGGGGGCCGCGTGGTGGCCTTCGGCGGCCGGGCGCGCGTCGTCGGCGCCGCCGGCGGACGCGGCCTGCCGGTCCATCGGGGAGCAGGCGCCGGTCAGCGCAAGGCCGGCGACGAGGGCAACTCCCCATTGGATGCGGGGGGTTGGGGCGTGCTTCATGGGGGACTCCCGTTGTGGGGGGATGGTACGGGAGCGAAAGTTAGGTTTGCTGTCAGAACGCCGTCAAGGGCGACGACCGGGCGTCCGGCCCGGGGCGCCGCGGGCCCCGGCGCTACTTCCCGGCGGCGGCCGCCCGCACGGCCCGGGCCACCTCGGTGAAGAAGCGGGTGTGGGCGCGCCGGCTGACCGGGGCCTCCGGATTCCACGGCAGCAGCCGGGCCCGCGCCTCGATCGCCCGCCAGTTCTCGTCCGTCCGCAGCGCCTCGACGCGGGCGGCGTTGACCCGTACGTCGATCAGGACGACGTCCGGGGCGAGCGCGGCGGCCTCCGCCCAGCCGACCGTCGACCAGTTCGCGCCCGCGCCGGCCGCCGGCTCCGGGAACTCCACGCCGTGCTCGGCCAGGGCCCGCAGGTCCGGCCAGGTGCCCGGCCGGGCCAGGTGCACCTTGTCGGGGCCGGCGGGCGACAGCGCCACCACCCGCGGCCGCACCGGCCCGCCGTCGGCCCGCCGCAGCTCGTCCTCGGCCGCGTCCAACTCCCGTGCCAGCGCGAGTGGTTCGCCGTGGCCGAGCGAGCCGGCCAGCGCCGCGAAGCGCTCGCGCACCTCGGCCAGGCTGCGCCCCGGGCCCACCGCGACGGTGGCCACCGGGACCTGCTCCTCCAGCTCCTGTGCGGTCTTCGCCGCCAGTCCGTAGACCTGCTCGCCGTCGTAGGTCACCGCCACCACGAGATCCGGCCGGTCCTCCAGCAGGGTCTCCGGGTGCAGCGCGGCACCCGAGCCGAGGTAGCGGACCTCGGAAAGCGGCAGCTCACCGGCCTTGGCCGGGTCGGCGGCCAGGCCGTCGTGCATCGACCCGAACAGGCCCACGGGGCGGACGCCGTGATCCCACAGAGTGGCCCCCGCCTGTATGTACGCCACGATCCGTTCCGGCCGTTCTCCGGCCACCACCAGGCGCCCGCGGTCGTCGGAGAACTCCCACGGTGTGCTCTGCTTCATGGCGCCTCGCCTTTCTGACGTCGATCGCGCGCTTTCTGACGTCCTCGGTGTCACTTGTGAAGGTGTGGTTCCGCAATGGCTTTCGAATTTGCGGGTCCGGGGACTGTTACCTGCCCATCCGGTCGTCCCCGCACCCCTCCCCGGGCGCCGCCCCCGCCGCCCCCGGCGCACCCCGTTCAACCACCCGGCTGACCACCGCCGCGACACCCGCCCCGCGGCTGATCTTCCGTCACACTCTTGCCGCCGCCGGTGCCATGCTTCTACGGTGTCTCCTTCCCGTCCGGAATCTACGGGTGTAGACCTGCTTGTGACGTGCCGTCAGGGAGGGAGCCGGGATGACTCGCGCGGTCGTCCGGGCCGGCCCGACCGGCACCACCGCCCCCGTCGACCGCGCCGCCCGGAGCCGCGGCCCCGCCCGCACGGCCGGCCCGGCCCTCCCCCGACTGCGATGTGAAGGGACTTCTCGGGAATGACTCGGACCCTCATCACCGGCGGCCTGGTGATCACTGCCGCCGAGGAGACGCACGCGGACGTGCTCATCGAGAACGGACGCATCGAAGCCCTGGCGACCCCCGGCAGCCAGCAGTGGACCGCCGACCGCGTCATCGACGCCGCCCACAAGTACGTCATCCCGGGCGGCGTCGACGCCCACACCCACATGGAGATGCCGTTCGGCGGCACCTTCGCCTCCGACACCTTCGAGTCCGGCACCCGGGCGGCGGCCTGGGGCGGGACCACCACCATCATCGACTTCGCGGTGCAGTCCAAGGGCGCGTCGCTCCGCGCCGGCCTGGACACCTGGCATGCGAAGGCCGACGGCCAGTGCGCCGTCGACTACGGCTTCCACATGATCGTCTCCGACGTCAACAGCTCGACGCTCAAGGAGATGGACGGGCTCGTCGCCGAGGGGCTCACCTCGTTCAAGCTGTTCATGGCCTACCCGGGCGTCTTCTACTCCGACGACGGCCAGATCCTGCGCGCCATGCAACGGGCCGCCGGCAACGGCGGTCTGATCATGATGCACGCCGAGAACGGCATCGCCATCGACGTCCTGGTGCAGCAGGCGCTGGAGCGCGGCGAGAGAGATCCGCGGTACCACGGCGAGGTCCGCAAGGCGCTGCTGGAGTCGGAGGCCACCCACCGCGCGATCCGGCTGGCCCAGGTCGCCGGCGCGCCGCTGTACGTCGTGCACGTCTCGGCGCGGGAGGCCCTCGCCGAAGTCGCCCGCGCCCGCGCCGAGGAGCTGCCGGTCTTCGGCGAGACCTGCCCCCAGTACCTCTTCCTGTCGACCGACAACCTCGCCGAGCCCGACTTCGAGGGCGCGAAGTACGTGTGCAGCACCCCGCTCCGCCCGAAGGAGCACCAGGCGGCGCTCTGGCGCGGCCTGCGCACCGACGACCTCCAGGTGGTGTCCACCGACCACTGCCCGTTCTGCTTCACGGGGCAGAAGGAGCTCGGCCGCGGCGACTTCTCCAAGATCCCCAACGGGATGCCCGGCGTCGAGCACCGGATGGACCTGCTCCACCAGGCCGTCGTCGACGGACATCTCTCGCGCCGCCGCTGGATCGAGCTCGCCTGCGCCGCGCCGGCCCGGATGTTCGGCCTGTACCCGAAGAAGGGCACCCTCGCCCCGGGCGCCGACGCCGACGTGGTGATCTACGACCCGCACGCCGAGCAGACCCTCTCGGCCGCCACGCACCACATGAACGTCGACTACTCGGCGTACGAGGGCAAACGCCTGACCGGGGGAGTGGAGACGGTCCTCTCGCGCGGTGAACCCGTCATCGACCGGCGGGAGTTCACCGGCCGCGCCGGGCACGGCGCCTACGTCCCGCGCGGCACCTGCCAGTACCTGAACTGAACCGACCAAGGGGCATCGCCATGGATTTCGGACTCGTCCTGCAGACCGACCCGCCGGCCTCCGAGGTCGTCCGCCTCATGCAGCGCGCGGAGGCGGCCGGCTTCACCCACGGCTGGACGTTCGACTCCTGCGTCCTGTGGCAGGAGCCGTTCGTCATCTACAGCCGCATCCTCGCCGAGACCAGCCACCTGACGGTCGGCCCGATGGTCACCAACCCGAGCACCCGCACCTGGGAGGTCACCGCCTCCACCTTCGCCACCCTCAACGACATGTACGGCAACCGCACCGTGTGCGGTATCGGCCGGGGCGACTCCGCGATGCGGGTGGCGGGCCGCAAGCCCAACACCCTCGCCCGGATCAGCGGAGCCATGAAGGTCATCCGGGCGCTCGGGCGCGGCGAGGAGGCGGACCTCGGCGGCACCGTCGTGCGGTTCCCCTGGGTGCGCGAGGGCGCCAACGTGCCCGTCTGGATGGCCGCCTACGGCCCCAGGGCGCTGAAGATGACCGGGGAGGAGGCCGACGGCTTCATCCTCCAGCTCGCCGACCCGTTCCTCACCGAGTGGATGGTCAGGGCGGTCCGCGACGCCGCGGCGGCGGTCGGCCGCGACCCGTCCGAGGTGCGGATCTGCGTCGCCGCCCCCGCCTACGTCACCGACGACGACGCGCCCGAGGCGCTGGCCCACGCCCGCCAGCAGTGCCGCTGGTTCGGCGGCATGGTCGGCAACCACGTGGCCGACCTGGTGTCCACCTACGGCGCCGACTCGGGCCTGGTCCCGCACGAGCTGACGGACTACATCAGGGCCCGCGAGGGCTACGACTACTCCCACCACGGCCGCACCGACAACCCCGACACCGCCTTCGTCCCCGACGCGATCGTGGACCGCTTCTGCCTCGTCGGCCCCGCCGCCGCGCACATCGAGAAGCTGGGCCGGCTGCGGGAGTTGGGCGTCGACCAGTTCGCGCTGTACGCGATGCACGACGCGAAGGAGGCGGTGATCGACGCGTACGCGAGGGACGTCATCCCCGCGGTGCGGGGGTGAGCGGCGGTCGAGATCAGAGGAGCCGGGGGACGGCGATGGCCGTGACGAGGAGTCCGGCGCGTGCCAGCCACCGTCCGTCGAAGCCGGACAGGCGGATGCCGTCCACCTCGGGGCCGGGCACCAGCAGCCGGGCGCGGAACGTGCCGGCCGCCGGGTCGATCCGGACCTCGGCCTCCTCGAAGTCCAGCCAGCGACGGGTCAGCGGGAACCACGCCTTGTAGACGCTCTCCTTGGCGCTGAAGACGAGCCGGTCCCAGTGGATGTCCGGCCGGTCCGCGGCCAGTTGGGCGACATGGGCCCGTTCCGCGGGGCGCAGCACACTCTCCGCGACGCCGTCACCGGGCAGCGGGCCGTTCGGCTCCGCGTCCACGCCGAGGGTGGCGAGGTCGGCGGCGCGGGCCAGCGCCGCCGCCCGGTACCCGCGGCAGTGCGTCATGCTGCCCACCACCCCGTCCGGCCAGCGCGGGGCGCCGTGCTCCCCGGGCAGGATCGGCGCCGGGGCATGGCCCAGCCGGGCGAGGGCCTGGCGGGCGCAGGCCCGCACGGTCGCGAACTCCCCGCGGCGCTCGGCGACCGCCCGCTCCACCAGGGCGGCCTCCTGCGGAAACAGCCGGGGCAGCGGGGCGGTGTCATGGAAGGCCTCGGCGGTCTCGACCAGCGGGGGCAGCAGCTCGGCTATCACGGCGTCCTCTCGGGGCGTCCCGGCGCCGACACCGGGGGCGGGCCGGTCACCGCGCGGTGCGGGCGGCCGGACGGCCGGCCGCGGCCACCTTATCCGTCGTACGCCAACGCCGTCCGAACCGGCGGTCGTTGAGGGGCGTTCCACCCCTGGCCGACCCGTCACGCGGAAAGCGCCGCGCCGACCGCCGACGCCCCGACATTCGCACGGACTGGATGCGTGAACGGTCCACGGAATATCATCCTGCGCGGCGTAGAGGTTTCACGCCGAGGGTGATTTCGTGGGAGTGGTGGGGTTTTCATCGTGGCTACTGGGCGAGTAATTCGTTTCGACGCTGTGCGCGGCTATGGTTTCGTGGCTCCCGGAAATGGCGGGGGAGACGTCTTTCTGCACGTCAACGACCTTCTTGTGGACAAGTCCCTGATTGCTCCGGGCGTCATGGTCGAGTTCGAGGTCGAAGAGGGCGACCGGGGACTCAAAGCGGCCGACGTGCGGGTCGTTTCGGGAGGCGTGCAGGGCGTGCCCGCCGCCTCGTTCTCCACGGTGCACCCGCCGCTGCGGGAAGGCATCGAGGACGGTATGTGCGACGTGCTGACCGTCCAGGAATTCACCCGGGAAATCACCGAAACGCTGCTCGTCACGGCGCCGGGCATGACCGCGGAACAGATCCTCCTGATCCGTCGGCGGCTGACCGAGGTCGCCACCCGGCACGGCTGGGTCGAGGCATAACCTCCCTGGTCGTCGCGGAAGGCGGGGTGCAGTCAGCGTGCTCACGGAAGACAGCCGGGCAGCCGCCGAACGCCCCGCCCCCGGGCGGCCGTTGGGCCCGCGCCTGCGGCCGGCGCTGCTGGCACCGGCCCGCGGGCTGGCGCTCTGGGCGCTCGACACCGCCGGACCGGTGCTGCTGGCGGCGACCCTGATCGCGGCGCAGGCCACCTACCTGCTCGGCATCCCCTACGCACACGTCACCGTCGTCGAACGCGGCCGCGCGCTGACCAACCTGACCCGGCGGCTGGCCGGCAGCTGGTCGGCGGTGCCCATCCCCGTGCCCTACCACCCGCGACCGGCCCGGCCGCGGCCGGATGCGGACGGGCTGCACCGCTACCACCACACGCTCTATCGCTCGGCCCGCATCCCCCACCACAAGCTGCTGGTGCGCTGGATCGTCACCGACGACGCGACCTGGCGGGACCTGATGTGGCTGCTGCTGGCCCCGTTGAGCTGCGGCCTGTCGGCGGCGCTGCCGGCGCTGCTGGTCGGCGCGGGCGCGGCCGTCGCGGCGGCGGGCGCGGGCGTGCTGCCGCTCGGGGTGCGCGCCGCCTCGTCATCGGGTGCCGGGGCGGCGGGCATGTGGCCGGTGCCCGGCGGCGTGCTGCTGGCCGCGGCCGGCTTCGCCGGCGGACCGGCGCTGCTGCGCTGCCACGCCCGGGCCGCGCGGCTGCTGCTCGGCCCGTGCCGGTACTCCCGGTCCGGGGCGGCCGTACGCGCGGTGATGCGCTCGGGGGTGGCGCTGCACCGGCTGACGGTGCTGATCGGGGTCGCGCTGGCGGAGCTGGTGGTGGGCGCGCTCCTCGCCGTGGCGTTCGTCGTGCTGCATGCGCTGGGCCGGTCCGCGCTGTGGTGGGAGCTGGTGGCGTCACCGGCCCGCCGGCTCGTCGAGTTCAGCCGCCAACTGGTCCACGACCGCACCGGCGTCCGCCTCCCCGCGCCCTACCTCCCCGAGCCGCCGCCCCCACCGCGGCGCGCCGACGGCCTCTACCGCTCCGGGCAGCGCCTCTATCCGAGCCGGCGCCGGGCCGCCCGGCGCGAACGCGCGCACTGGACCAGGAACGACGTGGCGACCTGGCGCGACCTGCTGTGGCTGGCCGCCGATCCGCCGCTGGTGGCGCTGCTGGTGCTGCCGCTGACGCTGCCCGCGCTCATCGGCGTCTTCGCCCTGTTGTGGCCCTGGCTGTGGTGGCCGATCGCGGGCCCTTTCGTCACCTACGACCCCGCGGCGCCCTGGTACGCCCTGCTGGCGCTGCTGCCCGGCGACTGGTCCGCGCTCCATCACCCGGCCTTCGGCGTGGTCGCCGCGCTGCCGCTGATCGCCGTCAGCGGCGTGCTCGCCGCACCGCTGCTGCGCCTGCACACCCGCTGGGCCCGCCTGCTGCTCGCGCCGACCGGCGGCCGGCTGCTGGCCCGGCGGGTGGCGGAGCTCACCGAGACCCGGACGCTCGCCACCCACGCCCAGGCGGCCGAACTCCGCCGCATCGAGCGTGATCTGCACGACGGTTCGCAGGCCCGACTGCTGGCCATCGGACTGAAGTTGAACACCGTCAAGCGCCTCGTCGACTCCGACCCCGAGGCCGCCAAGCGGACGGTCTCGGAAGTCCAGGAGGCGGCCGTCCAGGCGCTGGCGGAACTGCGCGACCTGGTGCGCGGTATCCATCCCCCGGTGCTGGCGGAGCGCGGACTGGGCGACGCGGTCCGCGCCCTGGCCATGGACAGCCCCCTGAACGTCACCGTCCACCTGGAGCTCTCCGACCCGATCGAGCAGCCGGTGGAGACCGCCGTCTACCTGGCGGTCTCGGAGCTGCTCAGCAACGCCACCAAGCACGCGAGCGCGACCCGGGTGCAGATCGCCCTGGCCGGCCGGGACGGTGCGCTGACCGTCACGGTCACCGACGACGGGCGGGGCGGCGCGGCCCCCGGCCCCGGCAGCGGCCTCAGCGGCATCGCCCGCCGCCTCACCCCGTTCGACGGAACCCTCTCCGTCAACAGCCCGCTCGGCGGGCCGACCGTCGTGACCCTCAACGTGCCGTTGGCGGGGGACGGTTCGGCCGCGTAGCGGGGCCGCTTTCCGTCGTGCCCACTCTCGTAGCGCTTCGTTTCGTTCGTTTCGCTTCTCGCAGGGGCAGGTGGGCGTGGGCCCCGGTCAGGGGTGGGTCTACCTGGACCCCACCTCGGGGTCTGCCCGGATTCCTCGCGTCCGGCTCCGCTCCTATCGTCGAGACGTCGGTCGAAACGTCGGTCGAAAGGTCCGACGAGGGTTCGTCCGGACCTGCGCCCGGAGCCGGGTCCGGACGCCGCACGGGAAGCGCACACGGGAGAGCATCGAGATGAGTCAGGGTCACCAGCCGCACCACGGTGCCGCGTCGTACCAGGAGCCGTCCGGCCAGGAGCCGTCCGGTTCCACGCCGCAGGGGGACGCGCGGTTCACGGAGGAGGAGCGGCAGCGGATCGCCGCCGCCCGCCGCGGACTGCTGACGTCCCTCTTCTTCGGCCTGGCCCTGCCGCTCGGCCTGTACTACGGGCTGCGTGCGTACGGGCTCTCCCCGCTGAACTCCCTGCTGCTCGGCTGCGTGCCGCCGTTCCTGACGAGCCTCGTCACGCTCGTCAAGGAGCGCCGGCCCGAACCGGTCGCCCTGTTCACCCTGAGCCTGCTGCTCATCGGCGGGCTGACCTCCCTGATCACCGGCAGCCCGCGCTGGCTCCTCGCCAAGAGCGGTGTGCTCACCATGGTGCTCGGCATCGCGCTGCTGGTCACCACGCACAAACGCCCCGCGATCTTCCAGGGCCTGATCAGCCTCCAGACGTCGGCCGATTCGACCGCGCGGTGGGAGGCGCTCTGGCAGGACCATGCGGAGATCCGCCACCTCATGCGCGTCACCAACGTGATCTGGGGCGCCGGCTTCCTCCTCGACGGGCTCCTCCGCATGGTCCTCGCCTACCGGCTCGACATCGACGCGGTGCCCACCGCCACCACGGTGATGTTCGTGGTGAGCATCGTGCTGTTCCAACTCGTCAGCAAGCGCTACGGCCGGCTCTACCTGCGCCGGCGCGGGCTACGGCTCAACCACACCACGCTGGAACGGAGTTAGGGCGCTTCCGGTGGACTCCCGGCGCCTGGCACGCCCTGGCACCCGCCCCGGGACGATCCCGCATCAGACCTCGCGGTCGCGGTCGCGGTTGAGGTACGCCAGCACCGCCAGCACCCGGCGGTTGTCGTCGTCGGAGGGGGCCAGCCCCAGCTTGTTGAAGACCCGCGTGGTGTGCTTGCTGACCGCGCCCTCGCTGACGAAGAGCCGCGCCGCGATGGCCGCGTTGGACCTGCCCTCGGCCATCAGCCCGAGCACCTCGGCCTCCCGGGCCGTCAGCGTGCTCAGCGACGTCGTGCCGGCGTTGCTGGTCAGCAACTTGCTGATCACTTCCGGGTCCAGGGCGGTCCCGCCGGCGGCGACCCGGCGCACCGCCTCGATGAACTGGGTCTCGTTGAGCACCCGGTCCTTGAGCAGATAGCCGACCCCGCCCGCCGCGTCCGACAGCAACTCCCGCGCGTACAACTGCTCCACGTGCTGGGAGAGGACGAGCACCGGCAGCCCGCGGTTCGCACGCCGCGCGGACAGCGCGATGCGCAGCCCCTCGTCGGTGTACGACGGCGGCAGCCGCACATCCACCACGACGATGTCGGGAACGTGCTGCCGCAGCGCGTCCTCCAACTCCGGGCCGCTGCCCACCGACGCGACGATCTCGCACCCGTGGGCGCTGAGGAGATTGCTGATCCCGTCCCTCAGCAGGAAGAGGTCCTCCGCGAGGACGACTCGCATGTGCGGCTCCCAGGGCAGGACGTGATCGGCGGGCGCGCCGGCGACCGGCAGTCTATCCACCGGCCCACCGTCACCCCGGCCACACCACCCCTGCCCGACCCGCACGGCAGTCCGTCCCTACGGCCCCGCGTCAGCCACTCCCGCGAACTGAACCTTCCCGCCGCCAACTCCTCCGCAAGGGACGGCGCTTCGACCGACACCGCGCCCATCGAGCCGTTTCATGCCCGCCCACATAGCCTTGTATATGCCATATTGCGTAGTAATCCCGGGCGAAAGGCACATCATGAAGATCGCAGTCATCGGCGGTACCGGACTGATCGGTTCGCAGGTCGTCAAGAACCTGAACGCCGCCGGACACCAGGCCGTACCGCACTCGAAGTCCAGCGGAGTCGACATCATCGGCGGCCAGGGACTGGACGAGGCAGTGGCGGGAGCCGACGCCGTCGTCAACCTGACCAATTCCCCGACCTTCGACGAAGCCTCGCTCGCCTTCTTCCGGACCTCGATGGACAACCTCCTGGCCGCGGCCCGGAAGGGCGGCGTCGGCCACCTCGTCATCCTCTCGATCGTCGGCACGGACCGGGTGCCGGAGCTGGACTACTACCGTGCCAAGGCGCTCCAGGAGAAGATCCTCGCGGCCGGGCCGATCCCCTACTCGATCGTGCGGGCCACGCAGTTCATGGACTTCATGGACGCAGTCCTGTCCTGGACCGCCGACGCCGACACCGTCCGGCTGCCCGCCACGCCCATCCAGCCCATCGCTTCCAAGGACGTGGCCGACGCGGTGGCGGAGGTCACCGCCGGGGCTCCGCTGAACGGCATCCGCAACATCGCAGGACCCGAGGTCTTCACCCTGGACGAGCTGGGCCGGATCACCCTGTCCCACAAGGGCGACAGCCGTACCGTCGTCACCGACCCCACCGCCGGCATGTTCGCCGCCGTCAAGGGCGACGTCCTCACCGACAAGAACGCCCATCTCGCCCCCACCCACTACGCCGACTGGCTCTCCTGACATCCCCGCCTCCTGCGTGCCCATGGAGCAGTCGAGAGCGGTAGACGATCGAGGGAGGTAGCTGAGCGTGGATGTCTGTGAGGCGGTCACGAGCCGACGGGCGGTGCGAGGGTTCACCGACCGGCCCGTCCCGCGACGGGTGTTGGAGCGGGTGCTGTCGGCTGCGGCCTGGGCGCCGTCCGGATCGAACCTCCAGCCGTGGCGCTCCTACGTCGTGACCGGTGGGCCGCTGGCCGAGCTCAAGAAGCGCGCCGGCGAGCGGGTGGCCGCATGCGACCCCTGGGACGAGCAATTCTTCGTGTCGGAAACGGCGTTGTTGCTCGATCTCGTGGCGGGTCTGTGCGGCGAGGAGTTCTTCGCCGGGGCGGTAGCCGGAGGCGAGGTACGTCCAGGAGGAGTCGGTGACGAGCGTGGTGTTGTCGCCGGTGGCAGGAAGGCCGGCGCGGGCGCGGGCCGCTTCGGTTTGGGTGAGGCGCCATGCACGGCGTACGTCGCGGAGTGCGCCGCGGGTGGTGGAGTAGGCCCGGGACTTGCTGGAGAAGTGGCCGCGGAAGCCGAGCGTGTGAGCCCACTTCCAGAGCTTGAGGTCCGCGAACTCCGGGAGGTGACCGAGTGCCCAGGCGGTGCGGATCATCTGCCGTACGTGCTGCTGGACGGGCAGAGAGGTGAGGGGTTCGGCCTGCCCGGTGCCTTCGCAGTCGGTGCACAGGTCACGGAAGCGGTCGGGGCCGCGTACGTAGCCGCGTCCGGAGCAGGGGCGGCACATCAGCGTGCGGTCGAAGGTGCCGGCACCTTCGGCGTTCTTGGTGGCGTACTTGGCGATGCACCCGGCGACCTTGGCATCGGTGAGTTCGCCGTCGGCCAGGGCGGCGATGGGGTCCACCTTGAAGCGCTTGCCCCAGGCGATGTCGCGTTCGCCGACGGCATCGGACTCGACGGTGAGTCGGGCGCGCTCGACCGCCAGGCCTGCGGGAAGTGCTCCCCGCCTGATTCAGCGGATCGCCTCATCCATCAGGACGTACAGCAGACCGACGAGCGCCCCGCTACTGACGATCTCCCGACGGTCGATCATGCCGCGGACGTCGGCGAGCGGGATCCACTCGATCCGGTCGGATTCGTTCTTCTCCGTCGGGGTCCCGACGTAAGTCGCGCTGTCAGCGCGGAAGACGTGGTGCTGCGAGTCCGTGATCCCGTTCGCAGGCTCCGCGTAGATCAGCGGCTTCATCGGCCCCGGGCGCCAGCCCGTCTCCTCCAGGACCTCACGAGACGCGGCCTGCTCCGGCGTCTCGTCCTCCTCTATGAGACCCATGGGCAACTCCCACGCCCACGCGTCGGTGATGAAGCGGTGGCGCCACATCATCAAGATCTCGCGGCGGTCGTTGACCACAGCGGCCACGGCCAGGTGACGGAGCCGGACGACGTGGTGTTCCCACCGGCGTCCGTCGGGCTGCTGGACGTCCACCAGGCACAGGTTCACCCAAGGATTCGTGTAGATCTGCCGCTCGCCATGGGTCTTCCACTGCATGAACGCCGCCTCTCTCGCCAGGTGGCGTCCAGCATCTCAGACACGGCTCGGGCACCCTGTGGCGAAGGCGTGCGCACGTCCGGTGGACAAGTCCAGTTGAAGGCATGAGGCGGCCGACCTTTGGGCTTGTTGCGAAAGCGGATCTGGATGCGAGGCTGAGGCGCTGACCGGTGGTGCAAAGCCGCCGGCAGGTCACGACGGGTTCAGTCACTCGATGGGTGAAATATGGATGCAGGCGGGTGAATGCCGCTATCTGTGGCGTTACTTCACGGGCATGCAATACCCCAGGGGTGGACATGTGCCTCCCTGTCCGCAATCCCTGGAGGGGGCCGATCATGCGACGCGTAACGATCGCATTCGCCAGCATGGCCATGGCCGGGACGATGGCTCTATCCCTGCCCGGCTCGCGACGGCAGTTCAGGGCACCTTGTACATCAACGGCCAGCGGTACAACAACCCGCGCGGCTGCTACAACTCGCAACGCCTTCCAATGAGCGTCAAAAACCAGACCACTTACCGTGTTCTGATCTACGGCCGTGCGAACTGCCAGGGCAGCAGCATCGCCACGCTCGAACCAGGCCGGGAAGCCACCTACGAGTTCGGTGAGAGCGTCTTCGCCTACTGACCCGATCACCTTGCGCTGGCAATGGTGGGCAGGCGCCGAGGTCCAGGGGCCATGGACTTGGGTCAGTCAGCTACGCCTTGGGTTTGTCAGAAAAGCGCTTACCAGGGCACCGGTCTCTGCCGTGGTCATCGTGACGGCAACGCTGACGGCAACGACGGCACACATGAGCTGACACCAGCGGTCAGTCGAACACGGGACGGTTGGTCAGGCAGCGTCACTGCACAAGTCTGCCCAAAGGTACTTCTCAAACATGCCTGAGATCCGGCGCGACGAGCCGCTGTCCGCGGCGATCACCGCGTGGATCCCTCGCACGGCGGGGCACGTTCCAGGCGTCGGCCAGCGCGATCGGGGTCACCCCGGGTTGACGAACACCCCGATACCGGATCTTGTTGTGGGGGACGAGCCGTGCGGAAAAGAGCGAGGTACATCGGGGATGAACGGGAAGTCGAAGCACGGCCTTCGTGTGGCGATAGCGGCAGGCACCGCCGGACTGCTGCTCACCGGTTGCGGCGGCGGTCAGGCGGGGGCCACCACCCCGGAGGGCTGGGGCACCCTGGACACCAAGCGGCTCTCTGTCGGCCACCCCAAGGGCTTCACGAAAGTCACCGTCCGCAAGGGCAACCCGTACGAGGTGGCCCGGGCGACGCTCACCGAGGGGAGCGTCGTGGTCGCCTCCATGAGTGTCGAGTTCGACTTCGGTACCGGTTTGAACACCCCCGACATGGCGGCCACCGGAGCCGAGGCCCGGATCCAGTTCGGCGCCACCCCGGTGAAGACCACGGAGATCAAGGTGGCCGGGCCCAACGGCCCTGAAGAGGCCAGGAAGATCGCCTACACCTTCGCCTCGAAGGGCAGAGAGGGCACGCCCCCCAAGGGCACCAGGCTGGAGGGCGTGATGCTGACCGGTTTGGACGCCGAGCAGCGCCCCTACCTGATCACGGTGAACTCCACGCCGGGCTCGCTGTCCGAGCGGGATGTCTCGAACATCGTTGGCAGCATTGCGCTGAAGAAGACGAACTAGGCGGGGCATGTCGACGTCGACGGTCGACTGCAAGTGCGTCCTCGCCTTCCGCGCCCGGGAAGGCGAGACCGTCGCAGCGACGAACTACGTGACGGCGGTGGTCCGTTGACCGCGGACTCGGGGCCCGTTCCTACGGCACCCGCGCCGTCCATTCCTCGTTGCTGTACCGAGTGACGGCGAGCTCCTCGGCGCGGGCCATCTCCTCGGCGGTGACGTGGCCCTGGGTGAGGCCGTAGCGGGTGCGGAAGGAGGTGATCATGCGGTCGATGACCTCGGCGCGGGGGAGGCCCGTCTGGCGGCGAAGCGGGTCGACGCGCTTCTTGGCGCTCTTGGTGCCCTTGTCCGACAGCTTCTCCTTGCCGATGCGCAGCACGTCGACCATCTTGTCGGCGTCGATGTCGTAGGACATCGTCACGTGGTGCAGTACGGCGCCGTCGCCGCTGGCGAGACGCTTCTGTGCGGCACCGGCGATCTTTCCTTCGGTGGAGGCGATGTCGTTCAGCGGTTGGTACCAGGCTTGGATTCCCATGTCGCCGAGGGCGTTGAGCACCCAGTCGTCGAGGTACGCGTAGGACTCGGCGAAGGACAGCCCGGAGACCAGCGAGGCCGGGACCGAGAGGGAATACGTGATGGTGTTGTCGGCCTCGACGAACATGGCCCCGCCGCCGGAGATCCGCCGGACGACAGTGACTCCGTGGCGAGCGGCGCCCGCAGGGTCCACCTCGTTCCGGAGCGACTGGAAGCTGCCGATGATGACGGCTGGGGAATCCCATTCCCAGACCCGAAGGGTCGGCGGGCGGCGCCCCGCGGCGACCTCCTCGGTGATGACCTGGTCGAGAGCCATGTGCAGGGCGGGCGACTGGGGCTGCTCGTGGATGAGTTGCCAGTCGTAGTCGGTCCAGTCCGTGGCCTGAGTCAGGGCCCGCCGTACCGCGACCGCGACTCCCTCGGCCGTGATGCCGTACATCGTGGTGCCTGCGGGGAGCGCCGAGTCGATGCGGGAGGCGAGCCCGGCCGCGGGGGTGTCGGCGGGGGCGCCTTCGAGCGCGTGATTGATGGCGGCGAGGGCCTCGTCCGGTTCCAGGAAGAAGTCGCCGGCCACCTGGACGTCGCGCAGCACGCCATCCCGGCTGTCCAGGTCCACTACTACGAGCTTTCCGCCAGGAATCTTGTACTCGCCGTGCATGCGGCTTCGCCTCCATCGTCGTGATCGATTCCACGATAACGCGCTACGGGATATGCCCTTTTCGCTCCCCTGGCGTTGTGGGAAGGGAGCGCGATCTGCGGAGGGGATCGGCGGCGCCGACCCCCGTGACGCGGTCACCGGCATTCCCGGCAAAAAGGGCCGGATGCGCTGCCTCGTCCGTCAGCCCAGCGCCGCCAGCAGCCGCGGCAGCGCCGTCCCGATCGGCTCCCGCACCACCTCGGCGGCCAACGGGTCATAGGGCGTCGGGTCGGCGTTGACGATCACCAGGCGCGCACCGTGCTCCACCGCCACCCCGACGAGCGAGGCGGCCGGCTGCACCTGGAGCGTGGTGCCGACCGCGAAGAACAGCTCAGCGGCCTTCGCCACCCCCACCGCCTCGCCCAACACCCGCGGATCCAGCCGCTCCCCGAACATCACCGTCGCCGACTTCAGAATCCCGCCGCACACCAGGCACGCCGGATCGGGATCGCCGGCCTTCACCCGCTCCAGCGCCTCCGTCATCGACGACCGGGCGTGGCACCGGGTGCAGCTCACCTCCCGCGCGGTGCCGTGCAGTTCCAGCACCTTGCGGGCCGGCATCCCGGCGAGCTGGTGCAGACCGTCCACGTTCTGGGTGATCACCCGCACCGGCGTCCCGGACCGCGCCAACTGGGCCACCGCCTCATGCGCCGCGTTCGGCCGGGCCCGGAACGCCGGGCTCTCCTGCCGCATCCGCCACGACCGCCGCCGGATCTCCGGATCCGCCATGTACGTGTCGTAGGTGACCAGCTTCTCGGCCTCCGGATCGCGCCGCCACAGCCCGTTGGGGCCGCGGTAGTCGGGAATCCCGGAGTCGGTGGAGATCCCGGCACCGCTCAGGATCGCCACCAGGGGGCGGCGCGCGGGCCGTCCGTCGGCACTGCTCGGGGCGTCGGCACTGCTCATGGGGCGAGCGTACGGAACGGGGCGGGGGAGGGCGACCGGGTTGTCCGTGCGAGTGGGCACGGGCGGGCCGCCCCTGGGTGGAGAGGTACGACGCCCCGCCATACGGGGAGGCTACGGACGATCGGTACGCCGCGCCCGCCCACGCCGCGACGGAACGCCCCACGACCCCGAGGAGCCCCGTGTTCACCACCCGCCCCACCCTCCAAGGCACCTTCGGCATGGCCGCCACCACCCACTGGCTGGCCTCCCAGTCCGCGATGGCCGTCCTGGAGGACGGCGGCAACGCCTTCGACGCCGCCGTCGCCGCCGGATTCGTGCTGCACGTCGTCGAACCGCACCTGAACGGGCCGGCCGGCGAGGTGCCGATCATCCTGGCCCCGGCGGACGGGCCGGTGCGGGTGCTGTGCGGCCAGGGCCCGGCCCCGGCCGGCGCGACCGTCGCCCACTACACCTCCCTCGGCCTGGGCCTGGTGCCCGGCACCGGACCGCTCGCCGCCGCCGTCCCCGGCGCCTTCGACGCCTGGATGCTGCTGCTGCGCGACCACGGCACCAAGTCCCTTGCCGACGTGCTCCGTTACGCCATCGGCTACGCCGAGCACGGGCACCCCGCCGTCGAACGGATCGGGGAGACGGTGGAGACCGTCCGCGAACTCTTCACCACCGAGTGGACCTCCTCCGCCGAGCTCTACCTCCGCGGCGGCCGCGCCGTCCGCCCCGGCGAACTCCTCACCAACCCGCCGCTGGCCGCCACCTGGCGCCGCCTCGTCACCGAGGCCGAGGCCGCCGCCACCGACCGCGAGGCGCAGATCGACGCCGCCCGCCGCATCTGGCGCGAGGGCTTCATCGGCGAGGCGCTCGCCGCCACCGCCGCCCGCCCCGCCATGGACACTCCCCCTGCCTTCGGCGGGGGGACCCCCACCGGCGAACGCCACGCCGGCACCCTCACCGGCGACGACCTCGCCGCCTTCACCGCCACCTACGAGGAACCGGTGACCTACGACTGGCACGGCTGGACGGTCGCCAAGGCCGGCGGCTGGACCCAGGGCCCGGCCCTCCTCCAGCAACTCGCCCTCCTCCCCGAGGAGTTGCCCGCCCACGGCAGCCCCGACTACGTCCACCTGCTCATCGAGGGCTGCAAACTGGCGATGGCCGACCGCGAGGCCTGGTACGGCGACGCGGCCGACGTCCCGCTCTCCACCCTCCTCGGCGACGCCTACAACACCGCCCGCCGCGCCCTCGTCGGCGACCGCGCCTCCGCCGAGCTGCGGCCCGGCAGCCCCGACGGCCGCACCCCGCGCCTGAGCAAGCACGCCCGCGCGGTGGCCACCGGCACCGGCGGGCCCGACCCGCTGGGCGCCTTGGCGAGCGGCGCCGGCGAACCGACCGTGGCCCGCAGCGAACCGGCCGCCGCCCCCGAGGTCGACCGCGACGGCACCACTCGCGGCGACACCTGCCACATCGACATCGTCGACCGCTGGGGCAACCTCGTCTCCGCCACCCCCTCCGGCGGCTGGCTCCAGTCCAACCCGGTCGTCCCCGGCCTCGGCTTCCCGCTCGGCACCCGCCTCCAGATGACCTGGCTCGAAGAGGGCCTGCCCAACTCCCTCACCCCCGGACGCCGCCCCCGCACCACCCTCACCCCTTCCCTCGCCCTGCGCGACGGCGTCCCCGTCATGGCGTTCGGCACCCCCGGCGGCGACCAGCAGGACCAGTGGCAGCTGCACTTCTTCCTGGCCGTCGCACTGCGCCCGCAGGTCCGCGGCGGACTCGACCTCCAGGGCGCCATCGACGCCCCCAACTGGCACAACGACTCCTTCCCCAGCTCCTTCTTCCCGCGCACCATGCGGCCCGGCAGCGTCACCGTGGAATCCCGGATCGGCGAGCGGGTCATCGACGGGCTGCGCCGGCGCGGCCACGACGTGACGGTCGGCGGCGCCTGGTCGGAGGGGCGGCTGAGCGCGGTCGCCCGCGACCCCCGGACCGGGGTGCTGTCGGCCGCCGCGAACCCGCGCGGCATGCAGGGGTACGCGGTCGGACGCTGAGCGGCGGTGGTCCGTATCCGTCGGCACCGGTTCGTGCTGGTCCGCGACGGGCGGCAGTGGTCCGCGTCGCAGCGGTTGGTACGCGGTCGGTGCGCGGTCGGTCCGCGCTGGCCGGGGCGGTCCTCGGCCAGCGGCCGCCGGACCGGATCTCATGTGCCCCATCCTCTGCCCTTACTGGGTCTGACCTGCGGTGATGTCGCCGAGTGAGGGTGCGGCCGCGCTCCGGCGGGCCGCGGCCGCACCCTCCCGTAGTCCTGGCGGAACCTGGAGTTCACCCTCCATCCGTCCGGAGTGTCAGTGGCACGTGGTTCGATGGGACACATGATCGAAGCACTGCGGACCCACAACACGGGAGACACCACGGACACCACGGCCCTCACCGACGCCGCCGACCTCAGCACCACCCTCGCCCAGCCGCCCGCGCCCGCCGCGCCGTCCACCCCGGATCTCTCCGGACTGGACCTGGCCGCCGTCGAGGCCGCCGTCCGGCAGGCCGCGGCCGACGAGATCATGCCCCGCTTCCGGCAGCTCGCCGCCGAGGACGTCGTCGAGAAGAACGGCCCGCACGACCTCGTCACCACCGCCGACCGGCGCGCCGAGGACCACCTCACGGCCGCCCTCACCGCCCTGCTGCCCGGCTCCCGCGTCGTCGGCGAGGAAGCCGTGCACGCCGACCCCACCGTCCTCGACGCGCTGCACGGCGACGCCCTCGTCTGGATCGTCGACCCGGTCGACGGCACCCGCCAGTTCGTCCACGGCGACCCCGGTTTCGCCACCCTGGTCGCTCTCGCCTACCGCGGCGAGGTCCTCGCCTCCTGGACGTACGCGCCCGCCCTCGGCCAGATGGCCGTCGCGCGCCGCGGCGCCGGCGCCCATCTCAACGGCGAGCGGCTCACCGCCGGCCACCCCGCGCCCGGCGCCGCCCTCGAAGTCGCCACCTCCCACCCCGACTTCACCACCGACGACCAAAAGCGCGTCCTGGCCGCCCTCCAGGCTCCCGGCGTCGCGCCCCGCCCCTGCGGCTCGGCGGGCCTGGAATACCTCCACATAGCCCAGGGCCGGCTCGACGCCACCGCCTTCAGCTGGGAGAACTGCTGGGACCACGCCGCCGGACTCCTCCTCGTCCACGAGGCGGGCGGCGCCAGCGGCACGGTCGCCGGCGAACCCTTCCGCATCGAGGGAGGCAACGCGCTGCCCTTCACCGCGGCGCGGGATGCCGCAACGGCGCGGCGTATCCTCGGACTGCTGGGGCGCTTCTGACGGATCTCCGCGGAGGTAAGGAGCGGCGTCTGGCGGCCGCCAACTGACCCTCACCGACG
Source organism: Streptomyces sp. NPDC093097 (assembly GCF_044754325.1). Lineage (NCBI taxonomy): Bacteria > Bacillati > Actinomycetota > Actinomycetes > Kitasatosporales > Streptomycetaceae > Streptomyces > Streptomyces sp. NPDC093097. Next base: position 107,152 of record NZ_JBIVOW010000024.1, on the reverse strand, counting down.
AGGGTCGGACACGAGGGGAGTGGCGCAGGTGCCGACGATGCTCGACGCCGTGGTGATCGGATCGGGTCCCAACGGCCTGACGGCGGCGGTCGAACTCGCCCGCCGCGGTATGTCCGTGGAGGTCTTCGAGGCCCGCGACGGCATCGGCGGCGGCGCCCGCACCGAGGAACTCACCCTCCCCGGCTTCCGCCACGACCCCTGCTCCGCGGTGCATCCGCTCGGCGTCGGCTCACCGGCCTTCCGCGCCATGCCCCTGGAACGGCACGGCCTGCACTGGCTCCACCCCGACCTCCCGATGGCGCACCCCTTCCCCGACGGCACCGCCGCCGTCCTGGCGCACTCCGTCGGCGAGACCGCGATGTCCTTCGGACCGCGCGACGCCGGCACCTACCGCCGGCTCATCTCCCCGTTCACCGGCAAGTGGGACACCATGGCCCACGACTTCCTCCGCACCCAGTGGCTCGGCCTGCCCCAGGACCCGGTGACCTACGCCCGCTTCGGCCTGGTCGCCATGCAGCCCGTCACCCTCCTCAACCGCCGCTTCCAGGACGAGAAGGCCCGCGCCCTGCTGGCCGGCCTCGCCGCCCACGCCATCGCCCCGCTCCGCGGCCTCGGCACCAGCGGCCTGGCCCTGATGTTCGCCCTCGCCGCGCACGCCAACGGCTGGCCGGTGCCCCGCGGCGGCTCCCAGGCCATCTCCGACGCCCTGGCCGGCCTCCTGCGCGCCCATGGCGGCGCCCTGCACACCGGCTTCGAGGTCAAGCGCCTGGACGACCTCCCGCCCGCCCGCGCCTACGTCTTCGACACCTCCCCGACCGCCCTCGCCCGCATCGCCGGCCTGGGCAACGCCTACCGGGACGTCATCTACGGCCCCAGCGTCTTCAAGATCGACTACGCGCTCTCCGGCCCCGCGCCCTGGACCGCCGAGGAAGCCCGCCGCGCCGGCACCGTCCACATCGGCCCCACCAGCGGCGAGATCTCCGCCGCCCTGGACGCCGCCGTCGAAGGCCGCGACCCCTCCGTCCCCTTCCTCATCACCGCCCAGCCCAGCCTCATCGACCCCACCCGAGCCCCCGAGGGCCGCCACACCTTCTGGGCCTACGGCCACGTCCCCAACGGCTGGGAGGGCGACGCCACCGAGGTCGTCGAGCGCCAGATCGAGCGCTTCGCCCCCGGCTTCCGCGACCTGATCCTCGCCCGCGCCGTCGCCGGCCCCCCGCAGCTCGCCGCCCGCAACGCCAACTACGTCGGCGGCGACACCGCCACCGGCTCCGCCGCCGGCCTCCGCCTCCTCATCCGCCCCAAACTCACCCGCGTCCCCTACGAGACCGCCCACCCCGCGGTCTTCCTCTGCTCCCAGGCGACCCCACCCGGCCCCGGCGTCCACGGCATGTCCGGCCACCACGCCGCCAGGGCGGTCTGGCGCCGCCTCCGCGGCAGCGGCCGATAGGTCGGGTAGGGGCGGGCCCAAGCGGTCCGGGGCGCGAGTCAACTCCCACCCGCTGTCCGGGAGTTCGCGCCCTCGGTCCGGGATCTCCCGCTCACTGTCCGGCAACTCCCGCCCAATGTCCGGGAACTCCCGTCCGCCGACGGACAGGAGTATCCCGACGACAGCCCCTCGGGCCCCTCCGGCGGATCAGGGGCGGGAACACCCCGCCACGCCTCTCCAGCCCCTACGCTCGCCCCATGAGCGCCACCCTCACCCTCGTCCAGGGCGACATCACCGAGCAGACCGTCGACGCCGTCGTCAACGCCGCCAACTCCTCCCTCCTCGGCGGCGGAGGCGTCGACGGCGCGATCCACCGCCGCGGCGGCCCCGACATCCTCGCCGAGTGTCGCGCCCTGCGCGCCGGCCACTACGGCCGCGGCCTGCCCACCGGCCAAGCTGTCGCCACCACCGCCGGCCGCCTCCCGGCCCGCTGGGTGCTCCACACCGTCGGCCCTGTCCACTCCGCCTCCCAGGACCGCAGCGCCCTGCTCGCCTCCTGCTACCGGGAGTCGCTGCGCCTCGCGGACGAGCTCGGCGCGCGGACGGTGGCCTTCCCGGCCATCTCCGCAGGCGTCTACGGCTGGCCGATCGAGGACGCCGCCCGGATCGCCGTCGAGACCGTCCGCACCACCCCCACGGCCGTCGAAGAGGTGCGGTTCGTCCTCTTCGACGAGCAGGCGTACGCGGCGTTCGCCGCACAGGTCCGCTGACACCGACCGACGCACAGAACGGCACGAGGCGCTGACAGGAGGCCGCGACAGACATCCGCGCTGATGGGTCAAGGTTGATGTCGGATTTCCGCCAGCCGGATCGGTCCGGCTGAGCAATCCTGGAGGACATGCACACCGACACCGAGCGCTGTCTGCGCGCCGTGCAGTCCAAGGACGCCCGCTTCGACGGCTGGTTCTACACCGCCGTCCGCACCACCGGCATCTACTGCCGGCCCAGCTGCCCGGTCGTGCCCCCCAAGCCCGAGAACATGACCTTCTACCCCAGCGCGGCCGCCGCCCAGCAAGCCGGCTTCCGGGCCTGCAAACGCTGCCGTCCCGACGCCAGCCCCGGCTCCCCCCAATGGGACGAGCGGGCCGACCTGGTCGCCCGCGCCATGCGACTGATCGCCGACGGGGTCGTCGACCGCGAGGGCGTCCCCGGACTGGCCGCCCGGCTCGGCTACAGCCCCCGCCAGATCGAACGCCAACTCCTCGCCGAACTCGGCGCCGGCCCCCTCGCCCTGGCCCGCGCCCAGCGCGCCCAGACCGCCCGGCTCCTGATCGAGACCACCGCACTGCCCATGGCCGAGATCGCCTTCGCCGCCGGATTCACCAGCATCCGCACCTTCAACGAGACCGTCCGCGAGGTCTTCGCGCTCTCCCCGACCGCACTCCGCACCCGCACCGGCCCCGGGTCCCACACCGCCACCCCCGGCACCCTCGCCCTACGGCTCCCCTTCCGCCAGCCGCTCAACCCCGACAACCTCTTCGGGCACCTCGCCGCCACCGCCGTCCCCGGCGTCGAGGAATGGCGGGACGGCGCCTACCGCCGCACCCTCAACCTCCCCTACGGCCACGGCATCGTCGCCCTCACCCCCCGCCCCGACCACATCGACTGCCGCCTCTCCCTCACCGACCTCCGCGACCTCGCCGGTGCCATCGCCCGCTGCCGCCGGATGCTCGATCTCGACGCCGACCCCGAGGCCGTGGACGGACTGCTGCGCACCGACCCCCAGCTCGCGCCGCTGGTCGACAAGGCTCCCGGCCGCCGGGTACCGCGCACCGCCGACGCCGACGAGTTCGCGGTCCGCGCGGTCCTCGGCCAGCAGGTCTCCACCGCCGCCGCCCGCACCCACGCCGGGCGCCTGGTCCTCGCCCACGGCGAACCCGTCGACGACCCCGCCGGCGGCCTCACCCACCTCTTCCCGACCGCCACCGCCCTCGCCGCACTCGACCCGGAAACCCTCGCCATGCCGCGCACCCGGCGCGCCACCCTCACCGGCGTCATCGCCGCGCTCGCCGGCGGCACGCTCCAACTCGGCGTCGGCAGCGACCGGGACGAGGCCCGCGCCCGACTCGCCGAACTCCCCGGCGTCGGCCCCTGGACCGTCGAATGCATCGCCATGCGCGCCCTCGGCGACCCCGACGCCTTCACCCCCACCGACCTCGGCCTCCGCCGCGCCGCCGCAGGCCTCGGCATGCCGGCCACCCCGGCGGCCCTTATCCGCCACTCCGCCCGCTGGCGCCCCTGGCGCGCCTACGCCGTCCAGTACCTCTGGGCCACCGACGACCACCCGATCAACTACCTCCCGACGAATTGAGCCCCACCATGACCACACCCACCACCGACACCAGGGCCCCTGCCGGCCCCCTCACCTACACCGTCCTCGACGACACCCCCGTGGGCCCGCTCACCCTCGTCGCCGACGGCAACGCCCTCAGCGGCCTCTACATGACCGACCAGCGCCACCGCCCGCCCCAGGAGACCTTCGGCACCCCGGCCGACCCCACCGAACCGCCCTTCGCCCAGGTCATCGCCCAGCTCCACGCCTACTTCCGGGGCGAGCTGACCACCTTCGACCTGCCGCTCGCCCTGCACGGCACCCCCTTCCAACGCCGCGTCTGGGCCGCCCTGTGCACCATCCCGTACGGCCGGACGCTCTCCTACGGGCAACTCGCCGAACGCCTTGGCAACCCGGCCGCCTCCCGCGCCGTCGGCCTCGCCAACGGCCGCAACCCGATCGGCATCATCGTCCCCTGTCACCGCGTCGTCGGCGCCAACGGCAGCCTCACCGGCTACGGCGGCGGCCTCGACCGCAAGCGCCGCCTCCTCGCCTTCGAAAGCACCACCGACGGCCTCTTCCCACCGGAGGCGTTCGCCTGAGCCGGCGGTGTGCGCGTGAGCTGCGGGGCCTGGGGCCTGGGGCCGGAGCGCGGGAGGCCAGGGCCCTGAGCCCGCCCCCGGCTGCCGTCCGTCCGACACCTCACCCGCCGTGGGACGCGCCAGACACCTTCTACGTGTCCGGTCCGTTTCTACGTGTCCGACGTGTCCGACGGCATGAGCCCGCCCAGCAGTGCCCGCACCGTCTCCGCCGCGAACTCCTCCTCGTCCGCCGGTCGCAGCGCGCCGGCCGGCGCCTCCCCGTCGAAGAACAGGTCGAGGAATGCCCGGTGGAAGCAGGCCCCGATGAGCAGGTTGGCCGCCGCGTGCGGATCCGCCGACGCCGAGATCCGCCCCAGGCCCTGCTCCGCCTCCAGGTACGCCGCGAGCTGCCGGCTCGCGTTGTGCGGTCCGACGGTGCCCAGTTCGTCGAGCTTGCGCCGGTGCGTGGCCAGCAGTTCCGGGCTTGCGAACAGCGATGCCGCGATCGGGAACGACCGCCGGTAGAACCGCACGGCGGCCAGTGCCACCTCCCCGAGGTGCGTTGCCGGGCCCCGTGCGTCACCGGCCTTCTCGGGCAGTTCGGTCAAAGCGTCCGAGAACTGCGGCACCCGCTCGTGCAGCACCCCCACAAAGATCTCTTCCTTGCTCCGGAAGTGCTTGTACAGAGCCGCCTCGGAACACCCCGCCGCCTTGGCGATCTGCTTGGTCGTCGTGTGCGCCAGGCCCACGCTCGTCATCAGCGTGGCAGCGGCGTCCAGGATGCGGGAGCGCGTCAGAGCCCCTCCGGACAGCGGGGCGGCGGCGTCATGGCTCATGGAACGACCCTACATTGACAGGTGAGTGAACACTCACCCACACTGGCGAGTAAGTGTTCACTCACCTCCTCGGGGGTGGTGACGTGACAAGGACAGTTCACCGGAGGAGTCATGAGAATCACGGTCGTCGGAGCCTCGGGCGGCATCGGCCGGCAGCTCGTCAGCCAGGCACTGGCCGACGGGCACGAGGTGACCGCCGCACTCCGCAGCCCGGAGAAGCTGACCCAGCGCCACCCCCGCCTGACGGTCGTCCGCGCCGACGCACTCGACGCGGCTTCCATCGCCCCCGCCGTCGAGGGCGCCGACGCGGTCCTCTCCGGCATCGGTTCGGCCGGCCGCCGTGATCCGCTGCGCCCCGCCTCCACCTCGGCCCGCGCGGTGACCGAGGCCATGACGGCAACCGGCGTGCGCCGCCTCCTGGTGGTCAGCGCCGGTCCGCTCAACCGCACCGGTGCCGGGCAGCCGTTCCTCAGCCACCGGGTCTTCGCCCCGCTGCTCTGGGCGATCCTCAAGGAGGTCTACACCGATCTGGAACGCATGGAGGCCGTGCTCCGCGCAACCGACCTCGACTGGACCTCCGTCCGTCCGCCCCGCCTGCTCGACAAGCCCGGCACCGGCCACTACCGCCACGCCGTCGAAGCCGGCCCCGCGGGCAGCTCCATCCCGCGCGCCGACGTGGCCCGCGCCATGCTCGACCTCATCCCCGACCCCACCACCCACGCCCACGCCGTAGGCGTCAGCAGCTGACCCCACCCGCCACGAGCGACTGGACGCTCGCGGTCAGCGGCTGGCGCTGTGGCTCCCGGGTGGCCCGAGTCGTCACCCGTCCGCGGTGACCACCTCCCGCACCTCGGCCACCAGCTGTTCCGACAGGGTGAGGGAGTGACGCAACTGACCTTCGGTGCGGCCGAGTTCGCCGAGGAGCGACGTGGCATGGAGGGCGAAGTCCGGCGGGGTGCCGGGGAGAGCAGCGACGGTTGCCAGGGCGCCCTTTTCGTTGAGGCACCAGACGCGGTGGTGGGCGTGCAGGGCCTGGACGAGCGCACCCACGGCGCGGGAGAGACACAGGGCGGCGTGCAGGACATCCGTGGCCGCGCACGACTTGGCCGCCATCGCCACCGAGAACCCCGCGTCCCAGACGGCTGCGCCGGTCAGTGCCTTGCGCAGGGGCTCCGGGTAGCTCTGAGTCTCCTCCTTCAGACGGCTCAACTCCCCGGAGCCGTCGGCCAGGATGCGGCCCAGGGCCACTTCGCCCGGATAGGCGGGGGACCAGAAACCCAGCGGATGCCCGGCCTGTATGCCGATTTCGAAGCGGCCGGCGCGGCAGTCCTCCCACACCTGCCGCACCCGGTCGACGTCCCGGAAGATCCAGTCGACATGGCCGCCGTCGGGCAGGACCAGCCATGCCCCGCCGTTCACCCAGGGCCCCCAGGCGCCCGGCGGGTATATCTCGACAGGGCCGCCGGTCACCTCCGCCGCCAGCGCCTCCAGCGCGGGCAGATCCGGTGTGCCTCGGTAGTAGACCCCCAGATCCCAGTCGGAATCGGGGCGGTTGGTTCCTCGTGCGCGGCTGCCCCCGAGCATGACCCCGGCGACCCCCGGCACCCGCGCGATGCGTGCCGCGATCTCTTTCATGCAAAGGAGACTAGGGCGCGGGCGGCGGGAGGGAATCAACCCACGGTTCTCATACTCCGGGTCTACACGGCCTACGAGTTCTCCGGGGACGGGGACGGGGACGGGGACGGGGAGGGACGGGCCGGGCCCGTGGGGCGAGCGGCGTCAGCTTCAGGGAGGGGCGCCGGCGGACGACCGAGCGGCGCCATCGCCACCGCCGACCGTCGCCGCCCCACTCACCGCAACCGGGTCAACTCCCGCCAACTCCCGCCAGCCCCAGCCGAACCAGCCGTCCCGATCAGCCCAGTTGGCCGGTCGGGGCGGGCCGCCCGGCCGGCGCGTGGCCGTCCTCCAACTCCACCGGGCCCTGGCCGCGGTCCAGGGCGTCCAGGGCGCCGCGGATCCGCAGTCGCAGGTCCTCGGCGAGCAGCTTCTCGGCCTCGTCCCAGTGGACGAGGCGCCAGGACAGCAGCTCCTGCTCCTGGAGGCGGATCGCCGCGAACTGTTCCGGGGCCAGCACGCCGCCGTCGAAGAGGTAGGACACGAGCGGTGGCCGCGCCGCGGCGCGCACCCAGTCGATCGCGAGCAACCGGCCCAGCTCGACGTCCAGGCCGATCTCCTCGACGGTCTCCCGATGGGCGGCCTCGCGCGGCGTTTCGCCGTCGTCCGACTCGATCGTGCCGCCGGGCAGGACCCAGGTGTCGCGGTAGTTGGGTTCCACCAGCAGCAGCCGGCCTTCCACGTCGCGGAAGATGACCCCCGCACCGGCGAGGACGCGGGGCAGGCTGGCGATGTAGGTGGCGTAGTCGTCATCCATGGTCGTCACGCCGCGAGCCTAGGCGGTGGCCGGGTGGGAGGAAAGCACTGGTCAGAGGTCGGGGGAGAGGGAGGGGAAAGGAGGAGAAAGGGCGGAGGGGAGGGACGGGAGGGGACAGGGAAGGACGTGCCGCGACGAGGCGGAACGGGCGGAGGGAGGGGCGGGACGGCACCGACGGATGATCCTCTTCCACCCTGTTCGCGGGCGCGCCCGGCGGATAGGGTCGCAGCGGCGCGACGTCCGTTCGAAGGCAAGGGGAAACACGGTGGCGGACGCAGCAAGGACGAACGCAGCACAGGGAGGGGCGCGCACCGCGCGCACCGGGCGCACCGCGCATGTGCTGATCGCCGCGGACAAGTTCAAGGGTTCGCTCACGGCCGCGGAGGTCGCCGAGCACGTCACGGCCGGTCTGCGGCGCGTGGTCCCCGGGCTGGACGTGGCGGCGGTCCCGGTCGCGGACGGCGGCGACGGGACGACGGCGGCTGCGCTCGCGGCCGGTTTCAGCCGGCACGAGGCGCGGGTCACCGGCCCGATCGGCACGCCGGTGACGGCCACCTTCGCGCTGCGCGGGGACGGTACGGCGGTGGTGGAGATGGCCGAGGCGTCCGGCCTCCAGCACCTCCCGAAGGGCGTCTTCGCGCCCCTCACGGCCAGCACGTACGGCACGGGCGAGCTGCTGCGGGCGGCGCTGGACGCGGGGGCCACCTCGATCGTCTTCGGGGTCGGCGGCAGCGCCACGACGGACGGTGGCGCGGGCATGCTGGCGGCGCTGGGCGCGCGGTTCCTGGACGCCGGCGGGGCGCCGGTCGGGCCGGGCGGCGGGGGACTGCGGGAGCTGGCCACGGCCGACCTGTCGGGGCTCGATCCGCGGCTGGCCGGTACGGAGATCGTGCTCGCCAGCGATGTCGACAATCCGCTGACCGGTCCCACGGGCGCGCCGGCGGTCTACGGTCCGCAGAAGGGCGCGAGCGAGGAGGACGTCGCCGTCCTGGACGCCGCGATGGCGCACTACGTCGAGGTGTTGGAGCGTGCCGTCGGTCGCAGGGCGGCGGAGCACGCGGTGGCGCCGGGGGCGGGGGCCGCGGGCGGGATCGGCTTCGGCGCGCTGGTCGGGCTGGGGGCCGCGTTCCGGCCGGGCATCGACGTGATGCTGGAGGTGCTGGGCTTCGCGCCGGCGCTGGCCCGGGCCACGTTCGTGATCACCGGTGAGGGGTCGCTGGACGCCCAGACCCTGCACGGCAAGGCGCCGGCCGGGGTCGCCGCGGCGGCGCGGGCGGCGGGGGTGGAGGTGGCCGCGGTCTGCGGGCGGCTGCAGCTGCCGCCGGAGGCGTTGGCCGCGGCCGGTATCCGGCGGGCGTACGCGCTGACGGACCTGGAGTCCGACCCGGCCCGCTGTATGGCCGAGGCGGGGCCGCTGCTGGAGCGGGCGGCGGAGCGGCTGGCGCGGGACTTCCTGGTCTGACGGGACGTGGCGGCCACAGATGCCGTGGCCGGGCGCGGTCCTGCACATACGAGAGGCCCCGAGCGGATGGTTCCGCTCGGGGCCTCTCGGCGTTCTTCAGGGGGCGCCGCCCCGGGCCCGTCAGGGCTGGTGCGCGGCGCCCGATTCGGCGCGCGACTCGCGGCGGTTGTCACGGAAGGTGTTGACCCTCCGGGCCGTCGCGAAGACCGGGATCATGGCGCCCAGGACGATCTGCAGGGAGCAGCCGGTCTGGAGCAGCAGCTGGCCACCGGGGGCGTCCAGGGCCCAGGCGGCGAGCATGCCCATGCTGAGCACGATCCAGCTGAGCATCGCCACCGCGAGCCGGCCCTGCGGCTTGGGGTACTCGACCCGGCTGACCATCAGCCAGGCCACCCCGATGATCGCCAGCAGCGTCGGCAGGAACGGCAGCTCCAGCAGGACGATGGCGACGACGGTCAGGGCGCCGAAGGGGCTCGGCATGCCCTGGAAGATGCCGTCGCGGATCGTGACGCAGGAGAAGCGGGCGAGTCGCAGCACGACCGCCAGCAGCACGACCACCGCCGCGACCACCGACACCCGCTGGTGCGCGTCCTGGGCGACCATGCCCCAGGTCACGACGAAGTAGGCGGGTGCCAGCCCGAAGCTGATCAGGTCGGAGAGGTTGTCGAGCTCCGCCCCCATCGCCGAGGCCCGCAGCTTGCGCGCCACCAGCCCGTCGAAGAGGTCGAAGACCGACGCCAGGAGCATCAGGATCACGGCCATCGCCGCGCTGTGCCGCGCCATCCCGCCGTCCTCGGTCCCCGTCAGGTGCGGGATGAGGACGCCGGTGGTGGTGAAGTACACGGCCATGAAGCCGCAGATGGCGTTGCCGAGCGTGAGGGTGTCGGCTATTGACAGCCGCGTCGACAGCGGCATGTCATCGACGTCCTCCTCGTTCTCCGGCGCCCAGCTCGCCTGTGTCTCGGGATCAATCGCGGTCAAGGCGAGTCACCCCCGCGGTAGTGGCCTGGCCGACCTCGACCGCCGGCTCGACGCCCTCCGGGAGGTAGACGTCCACCCGCGAACCGAAGCGGATCAGACCGATGCGCTCGCCCTGCTCGACCTTGGTGCCCTGGGGCACGTACGGCACGATGCGTCGGGCGACCGCACCTGCGATCTGCACCATCTCGATGTCGCCCAGCTCGGTGTCGAAGTGCCAGACGACCCGCTCGTTGTTCTCGCTCTCCTTGTTGAACGCCGGGACGAACCCGCCGGGGATGTGCTCCACGGACGTCACCGTGCCGGCCAGCGGCGCACGGTTGACGTGGACGTTCAACGGGCTCATGAAGATCGCGACACGGGTGCGCCCGTCCTTCCACGGCATGATGCTCTGCACCACGCCGTCGGCAGGAGAGATGACGCGCCCCGACGCGATCTCGCGCTCCGGGTCCCGGAAGAACCACAGCATGCCCGCCGCGAGTGCGGTGGTGGGCACGGCGACGGCGGCCCAGCGTCCCGACCGGCGGGAGCGGGCCAGGCTGACCGCCGCCGTTGCCACGGTCGGGAGGAGCCACGGCGACGCTCCGCGCGCGAGGCGGACGCGACCGCGATGTGCAGAGGATTGGCTGTGGGGCATGAATGACCTTCGTAGCGGAGGATGCCGCGTATGGATACGGGGGACGGCGGCTTTCCTGGGATGCTATCGGTTGCGAGCGGCAACTGGCCAAGAGCCAGAGCCAATCCGTGGCCGAAGAACGATGACACGGTGTGATCTTTATCTAGCGAGAAACAACCCAAAGGGGACGTTCACCCCTGGATCCGGTACTCCTCAAGTAGCCGGCGACCAATGATCATTTTCTGGATCTCGGCCGTGCCCTCGCCGATCAGCAGCATCGGGGCCTCCCGGTAGAGGCGCTCGATCTCGTACTCCTTGGAGAAGCCGTAGCCGCCGTGGATGCGGAAGGCGTCCTCGACCACCTCCTTGCAGTACTCGGAGGCCAGGTACTTCGCCATGCCCGCTTCAAGGTCGTTTCGCTGCCCGGAGTCCTTTTTGCGTGCCGCATTAACCATCATGGCATGGGCGGCCTCCACCTTTGTCGCCATTTCGGCCAGCTTGAACTGGATCGCCTGGTGCTGGGCGATCGGCTTGCCGAACGTCTGGCGCTGCTGCGCGTACGACACGCCCAGCTCGAAGGCGCGCTGGGCGACCCCGCAGCCCCGCGCCGCCACGTTGACCCGGCCCACCTCGACGCCGTCCATCATGTGATAGAAGCCACGCCCGGTCTCGCCGCCGAGGACCCGATCCGCCGGGACGCGCAGCCCGTCCATGATCAGCTCGGTGGTGTCGACGCCCTTGTAGCCCATCTTCTCGATCTTGCCGGGGATGGTCAGGCCCGGGCGGACCTCGCCGAAGCCGGCCTCCTTCTCCACGAGGAAGGTGGTCATCGACTTGTGCGGAGCGGTGCCCTCCGGGTGGCCCTCGTCCGTCCGGCACAGCACCGCCACGAGCGTGGACGAGCCGCCGTTGGTGAGCCACATCTTCTGGCCGTTGAGGACGTATTCTCCCCCGTTCTCGGCTCCGCTCGAACGGGAGGTGCCCCCACCGTCCCAAACGCCCTTGGAGGAGATGGCCGAGACGTCCGAGCCCAGTGCCGGCTCCGACATCGAGAAGGCGCCCCGGATTTCACCGGCCGCCATCTTCGGCAGGAAGTAGTCCTTCTGCTCCTGCGTGCCGTGCTGCTTGAGCATGTACGCCACGATGAAATGGGTGTTGATGATGCCCGAGACGCTCATCCAGCCGCGGGCGATCTCCTCGACCGTCAGCGCGTACGTGAGCAACGACTCGCCGAGCCCGCCGTACTCCTCCGGAATCATCAGCCCGAACACGCCGAGTTCCTTCAGGCCCTCGACGATCTGCGTGGGGTATTCGTCACGGTGTTCCAGCTCCGTGGCGACCGGGATGATCTCCTTGTCCACGAATTCCCGGACGGTGGAGAGAATTTCCCGCTGGATGTCGGTCAGACCCTCGGTCTGTGCCAGGCGCGCCATGCGGTCACTTCTCCTTACGGGCCGCGGGGGCCAGAGGCTCGGGGCGGCCGGGCTGCTCGCCGCCGCGCTCCTTGATGTACGTGGCCGTGGGGACCATCACCTTGCGCCGGAAGACGCAGACCAGCGTGCCGTCCTGCTTGTGGCCCCTGGTCTCGACGTACACGATGCCGCGGTCGGACTTGGACTTCGACGGCGTCTTGTCGAGCACCGTCGTCTCGCCGTAAATGGTGTCGCCGTGGAACGTCGGCGCCACGTGCTTGAGCGACTCGACCTCCAGATTGGCGATGGCCTTTCCGGAGACGTCCGGCACCGACATGCCCAGCAGCAGCGAGTAGATGTAATTGCCGACGACGACGTTCTTCCCGAAGTCGGTGGTCTGCTCCGCGTAGTTGCTGTCCATGTGCAGCGGATGGTGGTTCATGGTCAGCAGGCAGAACAGGTGGTCGTCGTATTCGGTCACCGTCTTCCCCGGCCAGTGCTTGTACAGGTCGCCGACGGTGAACTCTTCGTAGGTGCGGCCGAATTGCATCGCGCTCATGCCTCCGGGGCTTCGAAAGTGGACGTACGGGCCATGCCGGCGGCCCGGCCCTTTCCGGCGATGACCAGTGCCATCTTGCGGCTCGCCTCGTCGATCATCTCGTCGCCGAGCATCGCCGAGCCCTTCTTCCCGCCGGCCTCGGACGTGCACCAGTCGTACGCGTCCAGGATCAGCTCGGCGTGGTCGTAGTCCTCCTGGGACGGCGAGAAGACCTCGTTGGCCGCCTCGACCTGGCCCGGGTGCAGCACCCACTTGCCGTCGAAGCCCAGCGCGGCCGACCGGCCGGCCACCTCGCGGAAGCCGTCGACGTTCTTGATCTGGAGGTAAGGGCCGTCGATCGCCTGGAGGTTGTGGGTGCGGGCCGCCATCAGGATCCGCATCAGGATGTAGTGGTAGGCGTCGGCCGGGTAGCCGGGCGGCTGCTCGCCGACCACCAGGGACTTCATGTTGAGGGACGCCATGAAGTCCGCCGGGCCGAAGATGATGGTCTCCAGGCGGGGCGAGGCGGCGGCGATCGCGTCGACGTTGACCAGGCCCTTGGCGTTCTCGATCTGCGCCTCGATGCCGATCCGGCCGACCTCCAGGCCCATGGTCTTCTCGATCTGCGTCAGCAGCAGGTCCAGCGCGGTGACCTGCGCGGCGTCCTGCACCTTCGGCAGCATGATGCAGTCGAGGTTCGCCCCGGCGCCCTCGACGACCGTGACGACGTCCCGGTAAGTCCACTCGGTGGTCCAGTCGTTGACCCGCACCACCCGCGTCTTGCCCGTCCAGTCACCCTCGTTGAGGAACTTGACGATGGTGTGCCGGGCCTCCGGCTTGGCCAGCGGCGCGCAGGCGTCCTCCAGATCCAGGAAGACCTGGTCGGCCGCCAGGCCCTGGGCCTTCTCCAGGAAGCGGGGGTTGCTGCCGGGCACCGCCAGACAGGAACGGCGCGGACGCAGGCGCTGCACAGCAGATGGGGCAGGAGCGAAGCGACTTCCCGCCGGGGCGGTGGCGGGCGACGGGCGGGCGGTCATGCGGGGACCTCCAGGGGGTCGAGTGTGTTCGCGGTGCGGATCTCGTCGACGATACGGCCGATGATCTCCGTGATCCCGAAGTCCCTCGGGGTGAAGACGGCGGCGACACCCGCCTCGCGCAGCGCCGCGGCGTCCGCGGACGGGATGATGCCGCCGACGATGACCGGCAGGTCGGCGGCCCCGGCGCGGCGCAGCCGCTCCAGTACGTCCGGCACCAGCGCGGTGTGCGACCCCGACAGGATCGACAGCCCCACGCAGTGCACGTCCTCGGCGACCGCGGCCGCCACGATCTGCTCAGGGGTCAGCCGGATGCCCTGGTAGACCACCTCGAAGCCGGCATCCCTGGCCCGTACGGCGATCTGCTCGGCACCGTTGCTGTGCCCGTCCAGACCGGGCTTGCCGACGAGCAGCCGCAGCCGCCCGCCGCCCAGCTCGGCGGCGGTCCTGGCGACCTTCTCGCGGACCGCCGCCAGCGGCGAGCCGGCCTCCGCGGCCACCGCCACCGGCGCGCCCGAGACGCCCGTGGGGGCCCGGAACTCGCCGAAGACGTCCCGCAGCGCCCAGGCCCACTCGCCGGTCGTCACCCCGGCGCGTGCGCACTCCAGCGTCGCCGGGAAGAGGTTGGTGGTGCCCGCCGCGGCCTTCTTCAGGGCCGAGAGGGACTCCTGGGCGCGCAGCTCGTCGCGGTTGTCCCGCCAGGTGTCCAGGGCCCGTACGACGCCCTGCTCGTTGGCCGGGTCCACCGTCATGATCGCGGTGTCCAGGTCCGCGGTGAGCGGGTTGGGCTCGGTCGACTCGAAGCAGTTGACGCCGACGATCTTCTCCTCGCCGGACTCGATCCGGCCCCGCCGCTCGGCGTGCGCCGACACCAGCTGCGACTTGAGGTAGCCGGACTCCACGGCGGCCATCGCGCCGCCCATCTCCTGGATCCGGTCGATCTCGGTGAGGCAGTCGGCCACCAGGGCGTCCACCTTCGCCTCGATGACGTGCGACCCGGCGAAGATGTCCTCGTACTCCAGGAGGTCCGACTCGTGCGCGAGGACCTGCTGGATGCGCAGCGACCACTGCTGGTCCCAGGGGCGGGGCAGCCCCAACGCCTCGTTCCAGGCCGGGAGTTGGACGGCGCGGGCGCGGGCGTCCTTGGAGAGGGTGACGGCCAGCATCTCCAGGACGATCCGCTGGACGTTGTTCTCCGGCTGCGCCTCGGTCAGTCCGAGGGAGTTGACCTGGACGCCGTAGCGGAAGCGGCGCTGCTTGGGGTTCTCGATGCCGTAGCGCTCGCGCGTGATCTTGTCCCAGATCTGCGAGAACGCCCGCATCTTGCACATCTCTTCGACGAACCGGACGCCGGCGTTGACGAAGAACGAAATGCGGGCGACCACCTCGCCCTTGCGGTCCTCGGGGACCTGGCCGGAGGCGAACACCGCGTCCAGCACGGCGATCGCGGTGGACATCGCGTACGAGATCTCCTGGACCGGAGTGGCGCCCGCCTCCTGCAGGTGGTAGCTGCAGATGTTGATCGGGTTCCACTTGGGGATGTTGTTGACCGTGTACGCGATCATGTCGGTGGTCAGCCGCAGCGAGGGCCCCGGCGGGAAGACGTGCGTCCCGCGCGAGAGGTACTCCTTGACGATGTCGTTCTGCGTGGTGCCCGCCAACTTGCCGACGTCGGCGCCCTGTTCCTCGGCGACCACCTCATAGAGCGCCAGCAGCCACATGGCGGTGGCGTTGATGGTCATCGAGGTGTTCATCTGCTCCAGCGGGATGTCCTGGAACAGCCGCCGCATGTCGCCCAGATGGGACACCGGCACCCCGACCCGGCCGACCTCGCCGCGGGCCAGCACGTGGTCGGGGTCGTACCCGGTCTGCGTCGGGAGGTCGAACGCGACCGACAGCCCGGTCTGGCCCTTGGCGAGGTTGCGCCGGTACAGCGCGTTGGACGCCTCGGCGGTGGAGTGCCCGGCGTACGTCCGCATCAGCCACGGACGATCCTTCTGACGCTCTGTCATGAAGTGTGACCTCAGGAGTTCTTGCTGGAGCGGTCGGTCCGCTCCGCCGGCGTGTCGCGGAACAGGTTGATGGCATCGATGTGACGGGCGCGCATCTCCTCGTCGCGCACGCCCATGCCCTCCTCGGGGGCCAGGCACAGCACGCCGACCTTGCCCTGGTGGAGGTTGCGGTGCACGTCGTAGGCGGCCTGGCCGGTGTCGTCCATGCGGTAGGTCTTCGACAGCGTGGGGTGGATCTTGCCCTTGGCGATCAGGCGGTTGGCCTCCCACGCCTCCCGGTAGTTGGCGAAGTGGGAGCCGATGATCCGCTTCAGCGACATCCACAGGTAGCGGTTGTCGTACTCGTGCTGGTAGCCGGAGGTCGAGGCGCAGGTGACGATGGTGCCGCCCTTGCGGGTGACGTAGACCGAGGCGCCGAAGGTCTCCCGGCCCGGGTGCTCGAAGACGATGTCCACGTCCTCGCCGCCGGTCAGCTCGCGGATCCGCTTGCCGAACCGCTTCCACTCCCGGGGGTCCTGGTTCTGCTCGTCCTTCCAGAACCTGTATCCCTCGGCGTTGCGGTCGATGATCGCCTCGGCGCCCATCTTCCGGCAGATCTCCGCCTTCTGGTCGCTGGAGACCACACAGATCGGGTTGGCGCCGCCGGCCAGCGCGAACTGTGTCGCGTACGAGCCGAGGCCGCCGCTGGCGCCCCAGATCAGGACGTTGTCGCCCTGCTTCATCCCCGCGCCGTTGCGCGAGACCAGTTGCCGGTACGCGGTGGAGTTGACCAGCCCCGGCGCCGCCGCCTCCTCCCAGCTCAGGTGCTTGGGCTTGGGCATCAGCTGGTTGGACTTGACCAGCGCGATCTCCGCCAGGCCGCCGAAGTTGGTCTCGAAGCCCCAGATCCGCTGCTCGGGGTCGAGCATGGTGTCGTTGTGGCCGTCGGAGGACTCCAACTCCACGGAGAGGCAGTGCGCGACGACCTCGTCGCCGGGGTGCCAGGCGTTGACGCCGGGCCCGGTGCGCAGCACCACGCCGGCCAGGTCGGAGCCGATGACGTGGTACGGCAGGTCGTGCCGCTTGGTGAGCTCGGAGAGCCGTCCGTAGCGCTCCAGGAACCCGAACGTCGACAGCGGCTCGAAGATCGAGGTCCACACCGAGTTGTAGTTCACCGAGGAGGCCATCACGGCCACCAGGGCCTCGCCCGGCCCGAGTTCGGGCACCGGCACGTCCTCGACGTGCAGCGACTTGCGGGGGTCCTTCTCACGGGTGGACAGGCCGGCGAACATCTCGATCTCGTCCTTGTGCACGGTGACCGCGCGGTAGGACTCGGGGAGGGGGAGGGCGGCGAAGTCTTCGCGCGTACTGTCCGGCGCGAGGATGGCGTCAAGAATCTGGTTCACGGTATGCCTCCGGCGAAGCACGTCTTTTGGGGAACGGCTTGAGGGAACGTCGGGGGTGGTGCGGGGGTGGTGGTGCCGTCGGTTCGGCCGGTGGAACTGGCATGTGCGCGGGTGAGCGCGGGGGTGCCTGTGACGCAGGCGTCCGGGCGCACAGAAGTGCTTGCGGGGACAGTCGGCACACCAGGGTTGGTGCGGTGTGCCGGCCGCCCGGACACCTCCAACGTATGACACCGCGTGCCAGCCGACAAGACACTGAGTGCCAAGAATTTCTCTCAGATGTCATGCGTAGGGCACGCATGAGCAAAGAACGGGCCCGAAGCGGGTGGCTTTGTGGCGTTACGTACCGATCCGGGTGCGGACGGTGGGCGGGCGCGCGGGTACGTCAATCGCGCGAGGCGGGGGCGGCGTCCGACGTACGGGAGAGGGGCCGGTGGGCCGCGGTTCGGGCCCGTCCACCTGGCCTGAAGTTGCCAGTAAAGGGCCGGAATTGACTCCGCCCCGCTCGCATCCGCCACAGATACGTGGCGGGCGCGCGCGGGGCGGAGTCGTCAGAAAACGGACCGTCGCCGGTCAGCGGCGTTCCATGAGGGCCTTGCGGATGGTGCGCATGACCTCGTCCAGCGGGGCGTCCGTGCGGGTCACCGCGACCAGCACCTCGCCCTCCCGGGAGACCGTCGCCGGGGGCGCCTCGGCGGACGTCGCCCGGCCCGCGCCGATGCCCGCGCCGAACGTCTCCCGGACGATCGCGAAGGCATGGTCCAGCTGGGCCTCGACGTCGCCCTCCGCGCCGGCCCGCAGCCAGCGGCGCAGGACGTGGTTGTGCGCGGTGACCACCGCGGACGCGGCGACCTCGGCGAGCAACGGGTCGTCGTCGCCCTCGCGGTGCGCGTCCTCGTCGAAGTGGCCCAGGAGGTAGCGGGTGAACAGCCGCTCGTAGCGGGCGACCGAGGCGATCTCGGCCTCCCGGAGGGTGGGCACCTCGCGGGTGAGGCGGTAACGGGCCACCGACACCGCCGGCGCGGAGGCGTACATCCGCATGACTTCCTTGATACCGCGGCAGACCGTGTCGAGCGGGTTCTCGTGCGGCGGGGCGGCGTCCAGGACGGCCTCGGCGCGCACCAACGTGTCGTCGTGGTCGGGGAAGATCGCCTCTTCCTTGGAACGGAAGTGGCGGAAGAAGGTGCGCCGGGCGACGCCCGCGGCGGCCGCGATCTCGTCGACGGTGGTCGCCTCGTACCCCTTCGTCGCGAACAGCTCCATGGCGGCGGCGGAGAGTTCGCGGCGCATTTTCAGGCGTTGGGCGGCCGCCCGGCGGGTACCGGGACTGGCGGTGCCGGAGGCGTCGGACGACTGCGGGCGAGCGGGCTGGGACATGTGGGGAAGGTACTGCATATTCCTGCGGCCTGCGGCACGAGGTGCGGCTGCCGCCCCGCTGACCTGGGGCGGGCCGCCGGCCGAGGGCTCCAGCAGCCCGCCCCACCCGCCCCCGGCCCGGGGGCACCGCCGCGGGTCAGCGCCGGGCGTACTCACGGAAGCCGCGGCCGGTCTTCCGGCCGAGGCAGCCCGCCGCGACCAGGTGCTCCAGCAGCGGCGCCGGCGCCAGCCCCGGGTCGCGGAACGCGGCGTGCAGCACCTTCTCGATGGCGAGGGAGACGTCCAGGCCGACCACGTCCAGCAGCTCGAAGGGGCCCATCGGATAGCCGCCGCCCAGCTTCATCGCCGCGTCGATGTCGTCCGGCGAGGCGTAGTGCTCCTGCACCATCTTCACCGCGTTGTTCAGATACGGGAACAGCAGCGCGTTGACGATGAAACCGGCCCGGTCGCCGCAGTCCACCGGGTGCTTGCGGACCTTCGTGCAGACCGCGCGCACCGTGGCGTGCACCTCGTCGGCGGTGAGGACGGTGCGGACCACCTCGACCAGCTTCATGGCCGGCGCCGGGTTGAAGAAGTGGATGCCGATGACGTCCTGCGGGCGCGAGGTGGCGCGGGCGCAGGCGACGACCGGCAGCGAGGAGGTGGTGGTGGCCAGCACCGCGCCCGGCTTGCAGACCTTGTCCAGCGCCTTGAACAACTGCTGCTTGACGGCCAGGTCTTCGGCCACCGCCTCCACCGCGAGGTCGACGTCGGCGAACGCGTCCAGCGATCCGGCCGGGGTGATCGCCGCCAGCGCCGCGTCGCGCGCCTCGGCGGTCAGCCGGCCCTTGTCGACGGAGCGGCCCAGCGACTTCGCGATCCGGTCCCGGGCCCGCTCCGCCTTCTCCTGGCTGCGGGCGGCCAGCACCACCGTGTAGCCCGCCTTGGCGAAGACCTCGGCGATCCCGCTGGCCATCGTGCCGGAACCGGCGACGCCCACGCTGCGGACCGGCCGGCCGGCCGCCTGCTCGCCGCCGTCGCCGGCCGCCGGGGTGAGGTCGTCCGGCACGACGGTCGCGGAACCGGGCGCCTCGTAGGTGTAGAAGCCGCGGCCCGCCTTGCGGCCGGTCAGCCCGGCGTCCGCGAGCTGGCCGAGGATCGGCGCGGGCGCGTGCAGCCGGTCGCGGGACTCGGCGTACATCGCCTCCAGGACCGTCCGGGCGGTGTCCACGCCGATCAGGTCGAGCAGGGCCAGCGGGCCCATCGGCAGACCGCAGCCCAGCCGCATCGCGGCGTCGATGTCCTCACGGGTCGCGTACCGCGACTCGTACATCGCGGCGGCCTGGTTGAGGTAGCCGAACAGCAGGCCGTCGGCGACGAATCCGGGGCGGTCGCCCACCGCGATCGGGTCCTTGCCCAGCTCGCGGGCGAGGTCGGTGACGGCGGCGACCACGGCCGGCGCGGTCAGCACCGAGGAGACCACCTCGACCAGCTTCATGGCCGGCGCGGGGTTGAAGAAGTGGACGCCGAGCACCCGCTCGGGGCGCTGCGAGTCGGCGGCGAGCCGGGTCACCGACAGCGCGTTGGTACCGGTGGCCAGGATGGTGTCCGGGCGGACGATGCCGTCCAGCGCGGTGAACACCTCCCGCTTGAGGTCGTACTCCTCCGGCACCACCTCGATGACGAGATCGGCGTCCGCGGCGGCCTGGAGATCGCCGAAGGTGCGGAAGCGGGAGAGTGCGTCCTGCCGCTCCTGCTCGGTGATCCGCTCCCGTCGCACGGCGCGGGCGGTGGCGGTTTCGAGGGCGGTACGGGCCCGCCGGAGCGCGGCCTCGTCGGTGTCGATGCCGATGACCTCGCGGCCGGCGCGGGTGAGCAGCTCGGCGATGCCGGTGCCCATGGTGCCCAGGCCGACGACGGCGATCGCGGAGAGGGACAGCGGGGAGGGGGCGGTGGAGGGATCAGGGGTGGACTGAGGGCCCATCACGAGACTCCTGAGGGTGTTCCCCTGTAAGGGCAGGGGAGAATGTGACGACTGAGGGGTGGGCGCACGGGCGCGGCGCTGCGGCAACGCGGGCCTGCCGGCGGCGGAAGGGCCGCGGTGAACCACGGCACCGCGAGCGGCGCCTGATGCGGTGGAGGAGCGCGGCGGGCCCTGTCCCGAGGCCGTGCCGCTTCCCCCTACGGGGCATGCTGGGTGGATCTCACGCGCGGGGCTGCCAAGCCCGCGCACGCGTGGTGCTGTGCGATGTGCCGAACCGACGTCACACTCCGGCGGCTGCGTCACCAGGCCGCCCGAACAGGGGTACTGCTCGTTCCAGCAGGTTAACCGGTGGGTAACCGAAGCGCCAGGGGTAATGCGGGGCATGAGGTTGTGGTGCGGGCCACGCTGGAGGAAGCCGGAGTGGCCGGCAGGGAGGGGAGCAGCAAATGGAAGACGAATTCCACGAGTTGACGGACCGGGTGCGGGCCGAACTTCGCTCCCCACAGGATCTCGTCGCCTATGAGCGGCTGCTCGGACTGGCCCGCAAGAACACCGCCGCCGGACGCGAGGAGCTGGCCCGGATCCTGACCGCGGTGGAACGCCCCTTGTGGGCCCGGGAGATCGCCGCCTTCATCCTCGGCTGCGCCGGCGACAAACGCGCCTTCGAGACCCTGGTCCTGCTGCTCAACTACCGCGAGCCGGTCCGCTGTGCCACCGCCGCGCACGCCCTGGGCAAGCTGGGCGATCCGCGCACCGCCCGCGCCGCGGCCGCCCTCGCCACCAACCCGCTGCGCACCGCCTACGCCCTGCACCCCGTGCGCCTGCTCGCCGAACTCCGCGCCCCGCAGTCCGCCCCCGCGCTGATCGCCACCCTGGAGCGGCTGTTGACCCCGCACAACCCGTACTGGCGGGTGGCGCTCGCCTGCGTGGAGGGCCTGGGCGCGCTCGGCGACAAACGAGCCGTCCCGGCGCTGCGGGCGGCCGCCGCCCATCCGCGGCTGGCCGCCGCCTCCGCGGCCTCCCTGGCCCGCCTCGGCGTCCACGAGGACCCACCGGGCGTGGCCAGCGGCGGACCGGCCGCCGGTGGGGCGCGAGGGCAGGGCGGCGGTGCCGGTCCGGCCACCTGAAGGGCGGGGCGCCGGACCGCCGTCCTACGGGAGCGGGCGCCGGTAGCGCAGCTCCGGGACGCGCCATCCGGCCACGTCGTCCGCCTGCTCCGCCCCGTCCGGCATGAAACCGGCCCGCTCGTAGAACCGTTGGGCACGGGTGTTGCCGCGGACCACCCACAGGTACAGCGCGCCGAATCCGCGTGCCCGCGCCCGGTCCGTCCCGGCCTCCAGCAGCGCCCGGCCGATGCCCGTCCCGATGAGCGACGGCGCCACATAGAGGGCCATCAGCTCGGCCGCGGGCGGACGGGCCTCCGCCAACTCCCCTTCGCCCGGCGCCAGATCGGCATCCCGGGAGGGGCCGGCGGCCAGCCAGCCGACGACCTCGCCGTCCCGCTCCGCCACCAGCTCCCACACCTCGGGCCGGCGCCGCGCGAACCACTCCCGCCGCCTTCCGGCGTCCTCCGCCACACTCATCGCGTCCAGGTACGCCGGCGGCATCAGCCCCCGGTACGCCGCCTGCCACCCGCGGACCCGGACCGCCGCGACCGCGTCGACATCGGCCTCCGCCATCTCACGTATCCGCACCCCGTGCGGCGGCTGTACCGCGGTCCTCCCACCCGCCCCGTGCGTCCCCCGCACATCGGCCTCCGCCATGTCTGCCTCCCCGGTCCGGCACATTTCCGCAGAGGGTCCGGCCCGATGTGGACACACGTCAATCCGATTTCGGTCCGCGCGGCCACGGCCGGGGAGACCTTCGGGAACCGTGTCGGATGCTGCTACTGGAGGGCCGGGCGGCCTCAGTCGACGTCGCTGCCCCTCGCGAGGTGGTCGCCGTGCCAACGGGCGTGGCCGGCTCCCGGCGCGGCGGCTCCGTTCGCTCCGATGGTGTCAACCCGGATTTGGGTGCGCTGCCCAGGGGTGGTTGGCTTGGCGGCGCACCGCAGGTTGGCGGCGCACGCAGGTCCGGCAGCCGACTACTGGAGGAAGGCACACATGGGGCAGGTAGAGGCCAGCACGCAGCGCGAGATCGCGGCGGACCCGGAGGACGTGTTCGACGCGCTCGCCGACTACAGTGGCACGCGCCGGCAGCTGCTGCCCGAGCAGTTCAGCGAGTACGAGGTCCGCGAGGGCGGCGACGGCAAGGGCACCCTCGTCCACTGGAAGCTCCAGGCCACCAGCAAGCGGGTGCGCGACTGCCTGCTGGAGGTCGACGAGCCGACCGACGGCCAGCTGGTCGAGAAGGACCGCAACTCCTCGATGGTGACCATCTGGGTCGTCACCCCGGCCGGCGAGAACCGCGCCAAGGTCGTCGTCACCACCACCTGGCAGGGCGCCGGCGGTATCGGCGGCTTCTTCGAGCGGACCTTCGCCCCCAAGGGGCTCGGCCGGATCTACGACGCGATCCTCGCCAACCTCGCCGCCCACATGGAGAAGTGAGCCGCCTTCCGTCATAGGCCGTAACCCGTTCGGGGAGCCGCGATACTCACCGGTTCGGGTGGTTTTCCCCGAGCGGCGCCGTTCGGCCTTCCGGGCGGCCCGCCGGTGGAAACCCCAGTTGGGGACCCAAGAGGTGTCCCGCGGACGGCATTTGATGCCCGAAACCGCCCCTCCTGTTCCGATTCTCCTCGCTTGAACGCTGTTGTCGCCCAGTGCGAGAAATGGGCGCCCGCAGCAGCGTGACGAGGGGAGCAGGACGTGGGCGGGACCACCCTGAGCGAGTGGGACCGGCCGGCCGGGCCGCCCACCGCAGCGGCGACCGCGGACCCGGCGCCGGAACCGGCCGAACCGATCGGGACGATCGAACCGGCCGAGCTGCCTGAAGCGGCCGACGCGGCGGCATCGATCGAACCGGCAGCACGGATCGAACCGGCCGATACGGCTGAACCGGCGCCCCTCGGTGAACCGCCGGCCCCGCCCGGCCCCCGCGCGGTTGGGGCTCCCTTCCCGGTCCTGCTGGCCGCGGCGGTGCCCGCGGCCCTCAGCCAGACCGCCGTCGTCCCCGCGCTCCCGGCCGTCGTCGCCGAACTGCCCGGCCACCCGGCGGTGTTCTGGGTGGTGACCACCCACCTCCTGGCGACGGCCGTCGGGTTGCCGCTGGGCGGGCGGCTCGGCGACCTGCTCGGCCGGAAGGCCGCCTTCCTCTTCGCGCTCCTGGTCTTCACCGCCGGCTCGGGGCTGGCCGGGACGACGCATTCGGCCGCCGCGCTGCTCACCTTCCGGGCCGTCCAGGGCTTCGGCGCCGGCGGCCTGCTGATCGGTGTCCGGGCGCTCCTCGCCGAAACCGCGCCGCACCGGGACGGGCGCCGCCGCACGGCCGTCGCCGTCGCATGCGGCCTGGCCCTGCTCGCCGGCCCGTTGATCGGCGGCTACTGCGCCGACCACGGCGCCTGGCGCTGGTGCCTCACCCTCAACGTCCCGCTCGGCGTCCTGCTCCTCCCGGCCGCCGCGTTCGCCCTGCGGCTGCCCCGCCCCGCCGGCCGCCGCCCCCGGCCCGACCTCGCCGGCACGCTGCTGCTCGCCGCCCTCGTCAGCTGCCTGACGCTGCTGGCCAGTTGGGGCGGCACCCGCTACCCCTGGGACGCGCCGGTCACCCTGGGGCTGGCCGGCGGCGCACTGGCCGCCGCGGCACTCTTCCCCGTCGTCGAACGCCGCGCCGGCGCACCGCTGATCCCGCCCCGGCTGCTCCGCGACACCCTCTTCGGGCGCACCGGCCTGGTTGCCGCCGCCCTCGGCATCGCGCTCTACGGGGCGGTGCGCCACCTCCCGGCCCTTCTGCCGCCGGCCGGCGGCACCACGGCAACCGGGGCCGCGCTGCTGATGCTGCCCATGACGGGCGCGCTGCTGCTTGCCTGGCTCCTCACCGGCGGGCTGCTCCGCCGCACCGACCGCGCCAGGGTCCTGCCGGTCCTGGGCTGCGTGGTGGCGGCGGAGGGGGCGTGGCTCCTCGGCCACCTGCGCCCGGACACCTCCCGTCCGGTCGTCGCCCTCTGGACCGGCGCCCTCGGGCTGGGCCTCGGCATGGTGCTGCCGGTGCTGGTGGGCGCCGTCCGCGCCGATGTGCCCGGGGCGGCCGGTGCCACCGCCCGCCTGCGGCGGCTCGGCGGGAGCGTCGGCGCGGCCCTCGCCGCCGTGCTGCTCGTCGCTCACCTCGCCACCCGGCTGCCGGTCCCCGGCCCGCTCGCCCCGCGGCTGTCGGCGGCCCTGCCCGGCGTGTTGCGGGACGGCCTCACCGCCTGCGCCAAGGCCGTGCCGGAGGGCTTCCTCTTCCTCGCGCCGGCCCTGGTCCTGGGCTTCCTGTTCACCCTCTTCCGGAAAGAGAACCTTGTGGTGTCCCACGCTCCGCAGGCCCCGCAGGCCCCGCAGGCCCCGTACCCGGCGTACGGCGACCCCGGGGACCCCACCGCTGTCCCGTCGGCCCGCACCGCAGCCGACGCCCCGGTCAACCCCACGGTTTCCGCGGCGGGTTACCCGGGCGCCCGCCCGGCCCACGCCGCGGCGCCCGTGCCCGCCGCGGCCGGCGTCCCGGTGTGCGGCACGGTCCAGCACCACGACGGCAGCACCGTGCCGAGCGCCGCGCTCACCCTCATCGACGTCGCCGGACGGCAGATCGGACGCGGTGCCACCGGGGCGGACGGCCGGTACGCGCTGAGCACCCCGGGACCCGGCGCGTACGTCCTGATCGCGGCGGCCGGCGGGCACCAGCCGCAGGCCGTCACCGTGACCGTCGGCGAACGCCCGGTGGAGCTGGACGTGGTGCTCGGCGGCGCCGGACGCCTCGCCGGCGCGGTCGGCACCGCCGACGGCACGCCGGTCCGCGATGCCATGGTCACCCTCACCGACGTCCGCGGCGAGGTGGTGGCGACCACCCGCAGCGGCCGCGAAGGGGGCTATGTCATCGGGGAGTTGGTGGCGGGGGAGTACACCCTGGCCGCCAGCGCCCCGGCGTTCCGGCCCGCCGCGCTCCCGGTCACCGTCCAGGCGTCCCGTGAGACCCGTCAGGACATCGAACTCGCCGGCGGCGCGGTGCTGCGCGGCACCGTGCGGGCCGGTGGCGGACGGCCCGTCGAGGACGCCCGGGTCACCCTGCTCGACGCCGCGGGCAACGTCGTCGACACCGCGACCACCGGCTCCGACGGCCTGTTCCGCTTCGTCGACCTCTCGGCCGGCGAGTACACCGTCGTCGCCGCCGGGTACTCGCCGGTCGCCAGCGTGCTGCGGGTCGCGGGGGGCGGCCGGACGGAACGGGACCTCCAACTGGGGCACGAGGGCTGACGCGACGTCCCAGGAGACGGGGCGCGCGTCCCCCGCGCGCCCCGTCCCCCGGGAGAGCCGGGGCCCGCGGCCGTCCGCCGGCCCCGGTCCCCCCGGGGCTCGGGCTACTTCTGTTCCCGAGCGGCGAGGATCGCTGCCAGCTCCTTGCCGACGAACGCCTCGACGGCCGCCTTGTCGACACCGAGACTGGTCAGCGGACCGGAGCCGTTCTCCAACTCCAGCAGTGCCAGCAGCAGATGCTCGGTGCCGATGTAGTTGTGGCCCAGGCGCAGGGCCTCGCGGTAGGTGAGCTCCAGCGCCTTGCGCGACTGGACGTTGAACGGGATGAGGGCGGGCAGCGTGTCGACCGCGGGCGGCAGCGCCATGGTCGCGGCCCCGCGCAGGGCCTCGGCGGTCACCCCCTGGGCGACCAGGGCCCGCATCGCGAGGCCGTCCGGTTCGCAGAGCAGGCCGAGCTCCAGGTGGGCGGGGACGATCTCGGCGTTGCTGGCCGTGCGGGTCTCGTTCTGCGCCGCCACCACCACGTTCCGGGCCCGGTCGGTGAACCGGTTGAAGCCCTGGCTGAGGTCGAGGTCCGAGCCGCCGGCCGGCCCCTTGGGGACGAAGCGCTTCTGCGCGGCCTGCTTGCTGACGCCCATGCTCTGGCCGATGTCGGTCCAGGAGGCGCCCGAGCGCCGGGCCTGGTCAACGAAGTGCCCGATGAGGTGGTCGGCCACCTCGCCGAGGTGATCGGCGGTGAGGACGGCGTCGGAGAGCTGCTCCAGTACGTCCGAGCGGTTCTTCTTGATGGCCTCGATCAATTCGTCGAGGCGAACGGGATGCGTCATGCGTACGGGTTCCGTCATGCGTCAACCATAGGTTGACGATCAAGGTCTAGTCAACCCTTGGTTGACGGTTCGCCTCTCGGTGGGGTGCCCGTCGTCATAGGGGTCGCGAGGTCCGCGCCATCCATGGCCCGGCGGACGCTCCGGCCGCTGGAGCGTCCCGCCCTGTTCACCGGTGGCCGCCGGCCAGATCCCGGTTGATGGCCTTGGCGGCCGCCTCCACGGTGGCCACCCCGTCGCCCATGGTGTCGCTGCCGCTGGAGAGGACGGCCATCGCGTAGTCGTTGCCCTTGCCGTCGAACGCACCGACGCTGTGCACCCGCCAGCCCTGCTCGGAGCGTGAGAGCCAGCCGTTCTTGAGGTGGGCCGTGGCGGAGGCGGGCGCCCCGGCGGGGACGCCCCAGCGCTGGTCGGGGGCGACCTTCTCCATGAGGTCGAGGGCATAGGCCCGGGACTCCGGGCTGAGCACCGCGTTGTCCGTCGACAGCAGCCGCATCAGGGCGAGTTGGTCGGCGGCGGTGATCTGGGTCAGACCCCAGGCGACGCCCTCGCCGGGCACCGTGTCCCGCATACCGGCCAGGTCCAGGAAGCGCTGGACCTCGGCCCGGCCGACCTGGCGCCACAGGGCGTTGGTCGAGGCGTTGTCCGACTTGGTGATCATGGCGGTGGTCAGGGCGACCTCGTGCGGCGTCAGCGCGCGGTGCGCCTCCTGCGCCTGTCGCAGCAGCGTCCCCAGGATCGTGACCTTGACCACGCTCGCGGAGTCGAAGGAGGTGCTCGCCTGGAACTCGCAGCGGGTCTTCGACGCGTGGTCGTAGAGGGCCAGCGCTGTGGTGCCCTGGCGCCCCTGGAGGGCGTCGGCGATGTCGTGGGACAGGGTGGGGGCCAGGCCCGGGCGGCTGGAGGTGCAGACGACCTTGGCGTTGCCCACGGTGTTGCTGCCGGTGCTCGCCGGCGCGGGCGCCGCCACGCCCACTACGGTGAGCGCCGCCCCGGCCGCCACCAGGGCGGCCAGTCCGCGACGCGAGCGATGTGTGCGAGGTGTGCGACGTGTGGTGCGTGATCCGTGCATGAGGGTGGTGTGTCCTGTCCCACGGTGTGTGCCGCCCGCCAGGCCTCCCTTGGGGAGGCGCGCCCGGTATCTCACCGGCTGTGGCGATCAAGCGGCGACCCGTGCCCTGCAAGCAGGCACTCCCTGCAAGCGGGTACTCCGCCAGGGTGCGGGCCGGTCGTCCCCTTTGAGAAGGGCGACCGGGTGTGATGTTCGCCAAACGGGCATTGGGGACATCGCGCCGGGCGGCGGACGCCGAGGCCGGGAGCCGGGGCCCTTATCAGGGGGCTCGCCCGTGCGTCGCCGCACGCCCGCGGCATCGGGGCGACGGCGGATGCCGCCACCCCGATACCCGCGATACCGCAGCACCGCCCAGGTGCCGCTCCGCGCTGCGGCCCGCCTACGGGATCAACGGCTGCGCCGGATCCATCCACCACGCCGCCGTGGCACCCGGGAGCGTGCCGGCCGGGCAGGGGCCGCTGGCCAGCAGCGGCACACCGGCCACCGGTGCCGGCACCGGCTCGGTGCCGAAGTTGATCGCACAGACCAGGCCCTCGCCCCGCTCGAACGCGAGCACCTGCGGTGCCGACTCCAACCAGCGCAGGGTGCCGTCGCCGAGCTGCGGAAGGCCCCGGCGCAACTGGAGCGCCTCGCGGTAGAGGTGCCAGAAGGACCCGGTGTCGGCCACCGCCCGGTCCGCGGTGTGCGCGGCGAACGACGCGGGCTGCGGCAGCCAGGTCCGCGCCTCCGCGGCCGGACTGAAGCCGTACGGAGCGCTCTGCCCCGACCACGGGAGCGGCACCCGGCAGCCGTCCCGGATGTGCTCCCGGCTGCCCGTGCGGTGGAAGATCGGGTCGGTGAGCACCTCGTCCGGCAGGTCGTCGACCTCCGGCAGGCCCAACTCCTCGCCCTGGTAGACGTACGCGGCCCCGGGGAGGGCCAGCATCAGCAGCGCCGCGGCACGCGCCCGGTCCGGCCCCAACGTGCCTTCACGGGAGCCCGGTTCACCCGCGTAACGGGTGACCGTCCGCACCTGGTCGTGGTTGTTGAGCACCCAGGTGACGGTCGACCCGGTCTCCGCGATGTCGGTGAGCGCCTCGGAGATGACCTTGCGGAAGAGGTCGACGTCCCAGCGCGCGGTCAGCAGATGGAAGAAGAACGCCTGGTGCAGCTCATCGGGCCGGACGTACGCGGCCTGCTCCACCGGGGTGCGCACCGAGACCTCGCCCACCAGGAGCCGGTCGTGGCCGTCCCGGGCGGTGTACTCCTCGCACAGGGCCCGCCAGTCGCGCCACACCTGGTGCACCTCGGGCTGGTTCCAGGCCAGCGGGTTGACCGAGTCGCGGGTGCGCTCGTCGGCTGCCGGGTCGGGGGAGTCGGGGAGTTCGGGGTGCTTGAAGAGCCCCGCCGCCACGTCGATCCGGAAGCCGTCCACCCCGCGGTCCAGCCAGAAGCGCAGCACCTTGTCGAAGTCGGCCGCCACGTCGGGGTTGCGCCAGTTCAGGTCGGGCTGCTCGGGCGTGAACATGTGGAGGTACCACTGCCCCGGGGTGCCGTCCTCCTCGGTGATACGGGACCAGGCGGGCCCGCCGAACATCGCCCGCCAGTTGTTGGGCGGCAGTTCGCCGTTCTCCCCGCTTCCGTCCGCGAAGTGGAACAGGGCGCGCGAGGGCCCTCCGGGGGCGTCCTCCAACGCCGCCTGGAACCACGGGTGCTCGCTGGAGCAGTGGTTGGGGACGATGTCCAGCAGCACCTTCAGGCCGAGCCGGTGGGCGTCGGCCACCAGCCGGTCGAACTCGACGAGGTCGCCGTACGCCCGGTCCACGTCGCGGTAGTCCGCCACGTCGTAGCCGTGGTCGTGCTGCGGCGACGGGAAGAACGGGCTGAGCCACACCCCGTCCACGCCGAGCTTCTTGAGGTACGGCAAACCGCCGCGGACCCCGGCCAGATCCCCGATACCGTCTCCGGTGGTGTCGCGGAAGCTTCGGACGTAGACCTGGTAGATGACCGCATCGCGCCACCAGCGCTGGGCCGTGTCCTGGGCGGGGGTCGGATGGCCGCGATCTGCGGTGGCTGTGAGCATCTGCCGGGATCCACTTCGTACGGTGCAAGTCGGCGTGGTGACTTGCGAGTTGCTGTTATGCATGCATGTTAGGTAGCCCCCTCATTTCGGTGTCAATGGAATGACGGAAGTCGAACGATACGTGCCCGGATTTATGTCCTATGGCGCTCAACTGCTCTGTCGGATCGCCCCTGTTGGGCATCTCATCCGTCTCGTCTGTCGTCAACTCGCGGATACTGTCAGCGAGTAGAGCCAGATGTTGCCTACGGCATCAAGGTGTGGAGCAGAGGGTCGGGCGGCGGCGCGGGGTGACGGCAACCGGGGAGTTGCGTCGGGGTGTCGGCGAGCGGGCGTCGCGCCGTGCAGCCCGGGGAGGGGTGGCCGCGGGGGTGGCGGTCGCCGCACGACCGCGTCCGTGTATACCTGTTGGCCATACAGGACGGGCGGGCCCGGTAGCTCGCAGAAAGACCTTCCGGCCGTGGTCTTGAGGAGAGGACTTCCGGGGGAAGACCTCCGGGGCGGGACGGTGACCGGCCCGGCCCGCTCCGGGCCGAAAGGCCGTCGCAGGGGCCTTTCGCCGCAAGGAACCCGGACAACGGCCGAACCGGTGGACACGGCCGACGAGGCACAGGGAGAGGGAAAGCGTGCGGCTGCCACTCCTGGCACTGCTGGCCAACGGGCCCGCGCACGGCTACGAACTCAAACACGCCCTGGAGGCGCTGCTGGGCGCGGCCTACCCCCGCCCGAACGTCGGCCAGATATACGTCACCCTGGGGCGGTTGGCGAAGGCGGGCCTCATCGTGGGCGAGGAGGTCGAGCAGCCGGACCGCCCGAACAAGCGCATCTACCGGATCACCGAGGCAGGTCGGGAGGCGGTGTACGCGTGGTTCGAGGACGCCATCGTCGAACCACGGATCCGCGACGAGTTCTTCATGAAGCTCGCGCTCGCCTCCCGTTCCGGTGCCACCAGCAAGACGGCCCTGATCAGCAAGCAGCGCCGGCACTACCTCAAGTCCCTGCGGGAACTCTCCCGGTTGGCGGCGTCCGAAGACCGGGACAACCGGGTCGCGCATCTGCTCATAGAGGGCGCGCTGCTGCACCTCCAGGCAGATCTGGAGTGGCTGGAACGCTGCCAGGAGGAGTTGGAGTGAGCGGGCCGGGGCGGCGCGTGGGGTGAGCCGTGCGGGGTGGGGTGCACGGTGCGAGCCGGGCGGCGCGAGGGGCGGTGAGTGGTGAACGCGCGCACCGCGAACGTGCTCGCGCGACACCCCAGTTGATCTTCACTGGTCTGGGCCTCCGGAGTTATCCACAGCCCTGGCATGGGTGTTCACGGCCGCGTAACGTGCTCGCTCAAGGGCTGAGCACACGCCCTCTCACCTGCGATAGGACTGATAGATGTGAAGATCCTGATCTCTGCGGACATGGAGGGAGCCACCGGCGTCACGTGGCCCGCCGACGTGCTGCCGGGTACGCCGCAGTGGGAGCGCTGCCGCCATATGTTCACCTCCGATGTGAACGCCGCCATCGCCGGGTTCTTCGACGGCGGGGCGGACGAGGTGCTCGTCAACGAGGCCCACTGGACGATGCGCAACCTGCTGCTGGAGCAGCTCGACGAGCGCGCCGAGATGCTGACGGGGCGCCACAAGGCACTGAGCATGGTCGAGGGCGTCCAGCACGACGACGTCGACGGCATCGCGTTCGTCGGCTACCACACCGGGGCCGGCGCGGAGGGCGTACTGGCCCACACCTATCTGGCCAACACCCTCACCGGCGTCTGGGTCGACGGCACGCGCGCCAGCGAGGGATACCTCAACTCCCTCGTCGTGGCCGAGTACGGCGTGCCCGTGGTGCTGGTGACGGGCGACGACCGGACCTGCGCCGACGCTCAGGGCTACGCCCCGCAGGCCCCCGGCGTGGCGGTCAAGGACTATGTGTCGCGCTATGCGGCGGTGTGCCGGCCGCCGGCCCGCACGGCGGCCGAGATACGGGCCGCGGCCCGTCGGGGCGCGGCGCTCGCGGTGCGGCACGAGCCGGTCCGCAACGGCCCGTTCCGGTTCGAGTTGGAGTTCGACGCCGAGCATCTGGTGGGAGCGGCGACATGCGTGCCCGGCGTGGAGCGCTGTGCGGAGCGCCGCGTCACGTATACCAGTCAGGACATGTACCAAGCCATCCGGTGTTTCAAGGCGGTCACCACGGTCGTCTCGTCCGCCGTGGAGGAACAATATGGCTGAGATCGAGTTGACGGAGCAGAGGCCCGCCCCGCAGGCCGGGACGGTCGATCAGCAGGCGCTCGACGAGGTGGTCCGCTTCACCTCGGAGCTGATCCGGATCGACACCAGCAACACCGGTGACGGCAGTTGCCAGGAGCGCCCGGCCGCGGAGTACGTCGCCGAGCGGCTGGCCGACGTGGGCATCGAGCCGACCCTGCTGGAGCGCACCCCGGGACGGACGAACGTCGTCGCCCGCATCGAGGGCAGCGATCCGTCCGCTAAGGCGCTGCTGGTCCACGGACACCTCGACGTGGTCCCGGCCGAGCCCGCCGACTGGCAGGTCCACCCCTTCTCGGGGGAGGTCCGCGACGGGGTGGTCTGGGGCCGCGGCGCCATCGACATGAAGAACATGGACGCGATGATGCTCGCGACGGTCCGGCAGTGGGCCCGCAGCGGAGTGCGGCCCCGGCGCGACATCGTGCTGGCGTTCACCGCCGACGAGGAGGCCAGCGCCGAGGACGGTTCGGGATTCCTGGCCGACCGGCACGCGGACCTCTTCGAAGGCTGCACCGAGGGCATCAGCGAGTCCGGGGCCTTCACCTTCCATGCCGGCGGCGGGATGCGGATCTACCCGATCGCGGCCGGGGAGCGCGGCACCGCCTGGCTGAAGCTGACGGCCCACGGCCGGGCCGGCCACGGCTCGAAGGTCAACCGCGACAACGCGGTCAGCCGGCTGGCCGACGCGGTGTCCCGGATCGGCGCGCACCAATGGCCGGTGCGGCTCACCCCCACCGTCCGCGCCGCCCTGCGCGAACTCGCCGCGCTGTACGGCCTCGACATCGACCCCGAGCGGGCCGACTTCGACGTCGACGCCCTGCTCGGCAAGCTCGGACCGGCCGCCAAGCTGGTCGAGCCGACGGTGCGCAACAGTTCCAACCCGACGATGCTGAGCGCCGGTTACAAGGTCAACGTGATCCCGGGCTCCGCCGTCGCCCACGTGGACGGCCGGGTCGTCCCGGGCGGCGAGGCGGAGTTCCGCACGACCATGGACGAGCTCACCGGGCCCGACGTCACCTGGGAATACCACCACGGCGAGGTCGCGCTCCAGGCCCCGGTCGACTCCCCGACGTTCGCCGCGATGCGGGCCGCCATCGAGCGGTTCGACCCGCAGGGCCACACCGTGCCGTACTGCATGTCCGGGGGCACGGACGCCAAGCAGTTCTCCCGGCTGGGCATCGTCGGCTACGGCTTCTCGCCGCTGAAGCTGCCCGAGGGGTTCGACTATCAAGCGCTCTTCCACGGTGTGGACGAGCGGGTGCCCGTGGAGGGCCTGCACTTCGGCGTCCGGGTCCTCGACCACTTCCTGCGCGGTGTGCCGGGGAACGGAGGGATGCCCCGCTGACGAGGGGGCCGGTCGGCCGCGCAGCGTGCCGGCCGGCCCCGTGAGCCGCCCCTTCGTGCCGACCGCCGCCGTCGTCTCCATGCCCCTCGCGCTGAACTGACGTCCTATCACCGATTCGCGTCGCGAGCGTTGACATGTCCGTTTCTCGTGTCACAACATGAGCGCGCCTTACCGACTGGTTGGTACGACGTGCCCTTCTGGAGGTCTGCGTGCCCAGCGTCTCCCGCCCCGTGCTCCGCATCTCCCTCGCCCTGCTGGCCGGCACCGCCCTCACCACACCTCTCGTCCTGAGCGCCCCCGCGGCCGCCGCGCGAGGCGCCGCCGCCCCCTACGCGGTCACCGCGCTGAAGGTCTCCGTGCGCGCCGGCGGCCGCACCTGCACGGTGGACGCTGACCTCTACCGACCGCGCGGCGTCGACGCCGCGCACCCGGCACCCGCCGTGATGACCACCAACGGCTTCGGCGGCAGCAAGGCGGACGGCTCGACCGACGCCATCGCCCGGGCCTTCGCCACCCGCGGCTATGTCGCTCTCGCCTACTCCGGCCTGGGCTTCGGCAAGACCGGCTGCCCGATCTCCCTCGACGACCCGAAGATCGACGGCAAGGCGGCGAGCCGGCTGATCGACCTGCTGGCCGGCACTCGCGCCGCCGACGACGGCACCCGCGTCGACTTCGTCGCCAAGGACGGACCGGGCGATCCCCGGGTCGGCATGATCGGCGGGTCGTACGGCGGGGCGATCCAGATGGCCACCGCCGCGGTCGACCACCGCGTCGACGCACTGGTTCCGCTGATCACCTGGAACGACCTCTCCTACGCCCTCGACCCGAACAACGCCGGCCGCACGCACGGCGTCAGCGGTCCGGTGCCCGGTGCGTACAAGTACCAGTGGACGAACGGCTTCTTCTTGATCGGTGAGGCGCAGGGGCTGCTCCATCCGCAGCTGGACCCGTCGCGGATCGGCGGTGCGGGCTGTCTGCACTTCGTCGCGCCCGCCTGCCGCACCAAGCGACTGCTGGACTCCCGCAGTTACCCGCCCGGCAGGACCCGGGAGGTGCTCCGGTACGCACGCAGCGTCTCCCCGGTCTCCTATCTGAAGTCGGTGAAGGCGCCCACGCTGCTCGTCCAGGGGGAGGCCGACACCCTCTTCAACCTCAACGAGGCCGCGGCCACCTACCGCACCCTCGCCGGCCAGGGCACGCCGGTGAAGATGATCTGGCAGTCCTGGGGCCACAGCGGCGGGATGAAGAACCCGGCCAGGGGCGAACTGAACCTGGGCAAAGGCAACTTGGAGACCAGCTATGTCGGTCAGCGGATCCTCTCCTGGTTCGACCGCTATCTGCGCCACCGGCCGGCCACCCGCACCGGACCAGCCTTCGCGTACTACCGGGACTGGGTGACCGACGGCCCCACCTACGCCACCGCCTCCGCCTTCCCCGCGGGCGACGGCCACCGGCTCTATCTCTCCGGGGACGGCAAGCTCGTCGACAACCGCGCCAAGGTGGCCCGCGGCAGCCGCAGTTACCGCAATCTGCGGGTGCCGACCAGCCACTCGGAGAACTCGCTGGCCGGGATGCTCGGCCTGCCGGACCCCCAGCCGTACGACCTCAAGGGCACCTACCTCGGCTGGACCTCGGCGCCCGTGGAGGGCGGGCCGATGGACGTGGTGGGCGCCCCCAGGCTGACGCTGAAAGTGGTCTCGCCGCAGGCCGAGCGGACGCAGAACTCCCCGGACGCGGCACACAAGTTGGTGCTCTTCGCCAAGCTCTACGACATCGCACCGGACGGGAAGAAGACGCTGGTGCACCGGCTGGTGGCCCCGGCCCGGGTGCCCGATGTGACCCGGCGGTTCACGGTGGAACTCCCGGGCATCGTGCACCGCTACCAGCTGGGGCACCGGCTGCGGTTGGTGATCGCCGCGAGTGACTCCGCCTATGCGGGCAACCGCGGGGTGAAGCGGGTGACGGTGACCAGCGCGCCCGGCGACACCGGGGTCCTCGAACTTCCCGTCACCCAGGGGGAAGTGCCGTAGCAGAGGGAAGCGGCGCCGCCGGTATCGGCTCACGGGCGGCGGGTGTCGGGCGCGCCGCGGCCGCCCGGCGCCGGCGGGCCGTCAGGGAGACGGGCGTCGCCCCGGTCGTCCGCCGGCAGGTGTTCGGCGTCAGTCCTCCGTGACCGTGATGGCCTGTACCGGGCAGGCGCGGGCGGCCTCCTTCACCAACGGGTCGCCCCCGCCGTCCTCGCGGCCCGGCAGCAGCGCGCTGAATCCGTCGTCGTCCTGAGTGAACACCGACGGAGCCGTGAGCGCGCACTGGCCGGAGCCGATACAGACCTTGTTGTCGATGGTGATCCGCATGTCCGGAACCCCTTTCGTGAGCATGCCGCTTCCGATGGTGTCGAACGGTGCTACCAGGTCAACGGCAGTTCGATCATTCCTTGGAGAGTGTCTCCCGGCTTGAACGGAATCTCGGCAGCCGGCACGGCGAGTCGCAGGTCGGGGATGCGCCGGAAGAGCGAGCCCAGCGCGATCTCCATCTCGACACGGGCCAGATTCTGCCCCAGGCACTGGTGGATGCCGAAGCCGAACGCCACATGGTGGCGGGCCGAGCGGCCGAGGTCCAGTTCGTCCGGCGACGGATAGGCCGTGTCATCCCGGTTGATCACCGACGTCGGGAACACCACGCCGTCGCCGGCGCGGATGGTCTGGCCGGCGAGCTCGATATCGGCCGTCGCCACCCGCAGCATCCCGTCGGCTATGGACAGAAACCGCAGCAACTCCTCGACCGCGACCGGGATCAGACTCTCGTCCGACCTCAACTGGGCCAGCTTTTCCGGGTGTTCCAGCAGGGTGAAGGTGCCGAGCGAGATCATGTTGGCGGTGGTCTCATGGCCGGCGATCAGCAGCACCATGGCCATGCGGACCAGTTCCTCGCGCTCCAGCGTCCCGGGCCGGAGCCGCTCGGTGATCAGCTCGTCCAGGAGGCCGTCGCCCGGATCGCTCTCCTTGCGGGCGATGAGCTCCAGCAAATACTCGTCCAGCTCCACCCGGGCCTTCTCGCCGTCCTCGGCCGTGGGCCCGCGCAGGAGACGGCGGGACTGCTCCTCGAAGAACTCGTGGTCCGCGTACGGGACGCCGAGCAGGGAGCAGATCACCATCGAGGGGACCGGCAGCGCGAACGCGGAGACCAGCTCGGCGGGAGGGCCCTGTGCCAGCATCCGGTCCAGCAGGTCGTCCACGATGCGCTGGATCTCCGGCCGGAGCGCGGCGGTCCGCTTGACGCTGAAGGTGGGGATCAGCATCCGCCGCTGGGTGTTGTGCTCCGGGTCGTCCACGCCGATCAACGGCGTCCGCACCCGCCGGGCGTTCTCGAAGCGTGCCTGCGGGATGGGGAACCGCGGATTCTGCCGGTCGGCCGACAGCCGTTGATCGCTCAACAGGGCTCGCGCCTCCGCGTGGCCGGTCACCGCCCAGACCTTGCGGCCGTCGTAGAGCGAGACCTGGGAGAGCGGAGCGGACTCGCGCAGTGGTCGGTAGCTCGCCGGCGGGTGATACGGACAGGTGCGGTCCTGGGGGAAGGAGATGGTGTCGCTCACGGTTCCTCCGGTGCGGGTGAAGTGAGGTGCTCGCCAGAGGGACGTCACCGACGGCCGTCGTGTGACATGCGCTCCCCGTGCGGGCGAGGTGGGCCGCGCTGATCTCCAGATATCTGCGGTGAACCGGGGGCCGCTCCTGCTGCCCAACGTCAGGCGCAGGCAGTCCCGTTGGGCGTGCTCATCCCCTCTCGACGGTCGTCTCCGCTGCTCGGTGCCGCGGGCTTGATCCCTGAACGCCCGGACGCGTCCCGGACGTTCCCTTCGGATGCAGCAACGTCTCCAGAATCGCGTCCAGATGACGCTCGCGCGCACCACCGTCCGGGAGCGAACGCGGAACCGCGTGGCTGAGCTGGGTGTGCCCCAGATAGGTGGTGTACGCGAGCAGGCCGCGGTGCTGCGCCTCGTCTTCGGGGAACCCCAACTCGACGAAGAGGGTGGCGATATAACCGAGCCGGCGGTCGGTCACCCGGGCGAGCACGGCCGCCACCCTCGGGTCCGCCGCCGAGGCCAGCAGCGAGACCTCCAAGGGATCCTCGGCGGCGCGGCGGGTCGCCCGGAAGAGGAGCTGGCGGAGCCGCTCGCCCGGATCCCGTTCCCCCGCCAGCTCGGTGATCATGGCCTCGGTGCGGCTCTGTGCCCAGTGCTCCAGGGTGGCCTCGATCAGTGCGTCGCGGTTGGCGAAGTGCCAGTAGAAGCTGCCCTTCGTGGTGCCCAGCCGGGCCGCCAACGGCTCCACGGCGACCGCCGCGAGGCCGCCCTCGCCCATCGCGGCCAGGGCCGCATCGGCCCAGTCCTGCACGGTCAGCCGCTGTCGCGCGGTGTCGCCGTCGGTCTCCTTCGCCCGCTTTCGCGCCATGACCATACGCTAGCGTACGGTCACTCCGTACGCCACCGTATGGCGATGGCTGTGCAGAGGTTGAATTTCCTCAACTCGCCCCACCAGGAACGCGATTGGGCGCCCCTTGGCTCGGAGCGAGTGTCCCGTTGGCGAGCCGCGCTGGCACGCGGTGCCTTTCCGGTGTGTGCATCCAGGGGTCGGCCGATCCCGCGCACGGAATCAGACATATGGGCCGACCTGCACGGGAAGGATGCCTCCACACCCTGCCGGAGGTCGGCTTGGTGCGCTGCCCCCTGTTCAGATATGGCACGCAGTGCCAGACTCGGTTCATGGAGCAACGAGATGACGCGGGACAGCGAAAGGCCCTCGGTACCCACCAGGCTTGGGCAGCGCTCGGAGGCGACCCCGGGCTCACGGAGCGGATCTCCTACACCGGGCCACCCGGCCTGCTGGCCGCCCGGCTCCCGGTCATGGACCTGGCCCGCTCCACCGTCGCCGTCTGCGCCCTCGCGGCGGCCGAACTCGCCGCCCGGCGCGACGGCGGCCCACTGCCCGCCGTACGGGTCGACGACGGCGCGGTGGCCACCGCCTTCGTCAGCGAACGGCACCTGCGGATCGACGGCCGGGCCCCCTCGAACTTCGCGCCGCTCTCCCGCTTCTGGCGCACCGCCGACGGCTGGCTCCGCACCCACGCCAACTACCCGCACCACCGCACCCGCCTGCTCGGCGCACTGGGCCTGCCGGACACCGCGGGACCCGCCGAAGCCGAGGCCGTGATCGCCGGCCGACGGGCCGAGGACCTTGAGGACACCGTCTACGCGGCCGGGGGACTGGCGGTCGCCGCGCGCACCCCCGAGGAGTGGTCCGCCCACCCTCAGGGCGCCATCCTCTCCCGGCACCCGCTGCTGACCCGGGAGCCCCTCGGTGCCGACGCCCCACCGCGCACGCTGCCGGCCCGCGCCGGAGACCCGGTGCGGCCCGCCGCCGGGCTGCGCGTCCTGGACCTGACCCGGGTGATCGCCGGCCCGGTCGCCACCCGTACGCTCGCCCTCCTCGGCGCGGACGTCCTGCGCATCGACGCCCCGCAGCTCCCGGAGAGCCAGGACGCCCACAGCGACACCGGTTTCGGCAAGCGCTCCACCGCTCTCGACCTGGGATCACCCAGTGGCCGGGCGTCGTTCGAGGCGCTGCTGGACGAGGCGGACGTGGTGGTGACCGGCTACCGACCCGGCGCTTTCGACCGTTTCGGGCTCGCCCCCGAGGTCCTCGCGGAGCGCCGGCCCGGGCTGGTCGTGGCGCGGCTCTCCGCCTGGGGCGACGACGGCCCCTGGGGCGGCCGGCGCGGGTTCGACAGCCTCGTCCAGGTGGCCACCGGCATCGCCGCCGTCGAGGCGGACGGTGCCGGCACTCCGGGCGTACTGCCGGCGCAGGCGCTGGACCACGGCACCGGGTACCTGCTGGCCGCGGCGGTGCTGCGGGCACTGACCGAGCAGTCCCGGACGGGTGGTTCACACCTGGCGACGCTGGCACTGACCCGTACGGCCCGCTGGCTGGTGCACGGCCTCGGGAACAAGCCCGAGCGGCCCACCCCTGAAGACACGACGGCCTCCACCCCTCCAACGGGCTACGACCCCGACCACTACCTCCGCGAAACCGACAGCCCTGCCGGGCGACTGCGGTACGCGTTGCCTCCGGTGTCCTTTCACGGCGGCCCGGTCAACTGGGCGACCCCGCCCGGCCAGTGGGGCACCGACGCGCCCGTATGGCGCTGAACGGGCCCGCGCGATCCCGTTCGGAACGGTTCCTCGGGCAGCAGCATCAAGCACGGGTCCAGCTCCACCTCTACCCCCATAGGAGGCAGCAGCTCATCGGCGGGTAGCGGTCTTCCCTTCCTCAAGGGCCCGCCCGCGGCGCGCCGGGCGGTCCGGCCGTCCCGCCGGTCTGCGGCCTGGCGGCCGGACCCGGCGGACGTCCACCGCCCACACCACCGCGGCACGCACCAAGCGCCCACCAGCGGGCAACCACCGTACGAGGTCGGTGCGTTGTGATCGCGGCCGGCGGCCGTGGGGGCTTTAGGCAGCCACCCCGGGGCGAGCAGGGCCACCTCGCGCGCCGTGGCCGCCGGCAGCTCCAGCCACACCACACCGGAGCAGGTACGCGACGCGCTTGCCCGCCTCGACGACGAGTAGCAGCTAGCAGGGCCGCCAGTCACGCGGCCCACCATCGTTGCGCAGCCCGGCGATCCGCCGTCGATACTCCTCCGCCGTCCACTCGTCCTCGGTGACGTTCTGCATCAGCCACGTCGTCATGCCGAACTCCTGGAGCCCTCGCATCGTCGCGTACCCGTGCCAGCCGAACAGGTCCCGCCCGTACTCGCCCACGAAGTCGGCGTACTGCTCATCGGTCTGCCACCCAAGGCTGTGGTGTTCCACGGCCGTGACCATCAGATCCCACTCCGGGTGATCGAAGCAGAAGGCTTCGAAGTCGATCAGGGTCACTTGTCCTTGGTCGTTCACCATGAGGTTCTGCACGTGGGCGTCACCGTGAACAGGCCCCTTGGGGGACTCGAACCGCAGCTCGGCGTACTTGTCCCGCAGCTCCTGCCACCGCTTCCGTAGGAAGACCTTGTCATCCTCGGGGACCGAGGCGCGGTCCAGGCGCAGTTCCTGCTTGTCGAAGGGGTCAAACGCCGGCAGCTCAAGGCCCTCCGGCACAGTCAGCGCGTGAAGGTCACGCAACATGCCGCCCAGCTCCCCGTACGTGGCCTTCCGATCGCCCTCAACGATCAGATGCCAGAAGGTCACAGGGTGGCCCTCTATCAGGAGTGGTTGCTCCAGGTCCTCGATGATGCGAGCAGCGGGGAACCCTTCACCTGTCAGCCACCGAGAGACGGCCACCTCCGTACGGGCCTTGGGCATCCACTCTTCCCCACGGGCCACGCGCACGATCACCGGCGCCGATGCCAGCCGAAACAGCCCGTTCTCCCCGAAGCGGATCAGCTCCGCCCCTCTCTCATCGAGCCCCGCAGCCCGGCATGCGGCAGCCGTCACCCGCGCGGCCTCCGCCGAAGTGAACCCCTCTTCCGGCCTCTGCGCAGCGTCAAGCGCCATGCCCGAACCAGCTCCCCTCGTCGCGCGCGATCAACCGGCGCACGCCCACAGGTGACCAACCCGACGCCGCCGGACACGGCAACGACCGTACCGAGGGAAGTCCACTCGGAACGAGGGGTAAGTGAATCAAGGCTGGGGCGGAACGAGACCCCGATGGGCAACAGGACAGCCCAGAGGTCCTTATGGAGGCCCAAAGTTCATTCTCACGGCGCGGATGCCGTGGCTCCGGATAGCACTCCACGCCGCCCGGAGCCGTGGTCGGGCGGTGGGCCGTCGGGAAGCGGAGAGGGTTGGTCCGGTGGTGCGGCCCCTCGTACGATCTGCTGATGACGAGCACCGAACGCTATCTTGCGCGTGGCCCCCGGGTGGGTATCCGGCCCTTCACCGCCGCTGACCGGCAGGAGTTCACCACCTTCGCCCGGCAGAGCGTCGATCTGCACCGCCCATGGCTGTTCCCCCCGGATACCGACGACACGTTCGACGGCTACCTGGCACGGCTTCAGGAACCGCTGCGCGAGGGCTACTTGATCTGCGAGCTCGACTCCGGGCGCATCGCGGGCTACCTCACCATCAACAACATCGTGCACGGCGGCTTCCAGAGCGGAGCCATCGGTTACGGGGTGTTCGCGCACGCCGCCGGGTGCGGGCTGATGAGCGAGGGCCTGCGGCTGGTGCTCCGCCATGCGTTCGGGCCGTTGGGCCTGCACCGCCTGGAGGCCAATATCCAGCCGGCCAACAAGCACTCGATCTCCCTGGTCGAGCGTGCGGGCTTCCGCCTGGAGGGCTTCTCCCCGGACTTCCTCTTCGTCGACGGCGCCTGGCGTGACCACGAACGCTGGGCCCTCACCAGCGAGATGCTCCAGGAGGATGCGGAAGACCAGGCCGACTAGGAGGGCGAGAGGGCGGACGGGGACACCCGGAGGGGCGGCGAGGTGAGGAGGACGCGTTCGGGGTCTGCTCCACCCTGACCGGCCCCTTCGGCAACCGGCTTCGCCTCGACGGGCCGGCCCCGAAGGGAGAGCCGGGCCGGCCGTGCCAACGGGAGGGCCGTCACCGGCCCTTTCGGTTGATCTTCATGGTGTCCATGTCGGTGGCGGTGGAGCGCAGCTCGCGGTAGCCCAGGCCGGCCTCCCGTAGCGCCTCCTCCGCCTTCTCCTCACCGAGCGCGGCGGCCATCTCCTCGCCGTACTCGGCGTCCGAGACGACGACGTAGCGGTAGCTGAAGGCGTGCAGCGCGGTGTCGTAGGCCAGCGAGCCCTCGGGAGTGAACTTCAGCTGCGCGAGCCCGTGGTCCTCGACCTCGGCGAGCAGCTTCGTGCGGGCCTCGTCCGTGAGGTTGTCCCACTTGCCGCGGACGATCACTCGGTAGGTGTGCTGCGTGGCCATCTGTACCGCTTCCGTTCTGCCGTCACCCGGTGTGCTGCCGTAGAGGCTATGTGCACGAGTACGGCGTACGCCCGCGCATTTACGTGCAACCCCCTGCAACGACAGGCCGTTTGGGCGAGTCCCGTTACGATCGCCGTATGCGCCGGAACGTGCTGATCGACGCCCCCTCCAACCTGGGACTGCGGCCCCCCGCCCCTGGTGCGGTGCCCGGTTGCTACAAGCTCGCCGGAGCGCTGCGGGAGCAGGGACTGCTGCGGCGGCTCGGCGCCCTGGAGGGCGGGGTGGTGGTGCCGCCCCGTTATGGCCTGGGGGAGTGGCGCGAAGGAGACGGGGACTTCCACGCCCCGGCGATCGCCGCGTACAGCGCGCGGCTCGCCCGGCGGGTCCAGGGTCATGTCCGCGATGGGGACTTCCCGATCGTCCTCGGTGGTGACTGCAGCATCCTGCTCGGGGCGGTGCTCGCGCTGCGGCGGCTGGGCCGGTACGGCGTGGCCTATCTGGACGGGCACGGCGACTTCCGGCATCCGGGGAACACCGAAGTCACCGGCCCCGTAGGTGCCGCGGCCGGCGAGGGCGTCGCGCAGATCACCGGGCGCGGGCAGGCCGACCTGACGGACATCGAGGGCCTGCGCCCGTATGTCCGTGACGAAGACGTGAGCATCCTGGGGGTCCGCGAGGCGGACGAGGACCAGGAGGAGTTGGCGCGGCTGGGCGTCAGCTGCACCAACGTCGGCGAGATCCGGCGACGCGGTCCGGAAGCGGTCGCGCGGACGGCGCTCGGGCATCTCCAGAACTCCCCGCTGGACGGCTTCTGGATCCATCTGGACGCCGATGTGCTGGACCCCTCCGTGATGCCGGCGGTGGACAGCCCCGACCCCGATGGCCTGCTCACCGGCGAACTGCGGGCGCTGCTGGCCCCGTTGGCGGCCTCCCCGCGCTGCGCGGGGATCACGGTGGCGATCTACGACCCGGACCGGGACCCCGACGGATCCGGAGCGGTGCTGCTGGCCGACCTCCTTGAGGGCGTTTTTGCGCAACCCTGACCCCACGGGGCCGAGGGGCCCTGGTCAGACGGCCGATCACGTTGTTCCATGGTCAACAGGGGGCCGCCGCAGCCGAGGGGGCCCGGCCGGATCTTGCGAGGCAGCCGTGGCCACGAGCGTGCGACGCACCACCCTGACCCTTCCCATGGCCGCCATCGGCCCCGACAACCCGCTGCCCGCGCTGCACGACGCGGGCGACGTGCACCAGGTGGAGATCCCCTCGGACGCCGCCCTGCCGGCCGACATGGCGCGGCAACTCGGCTACCGGCCACTGCGGTCGATCCTGCCCACCCGTAGGCGCGACGGCTACGGCCGGGAGCGCCCCGACACCGCAATCGATGCGCTGGTCATCGAGAACGACCGGCTGCGCGCCACCGTCCTGCCCGGTCTCGGCGGCCGGATCCACTCCCTCCACCACAAGCCCACCGGTCGTGAACTGCTCTACCGCAACCCGGTGGTGCAGCCTGCCGCCTTCGCCCTCAACGGCGCGTGGTTCTCCGGCGGCATCGAATGGAACATCGGCGCCACCGGGCACACCACCCTCTCGTGCGCCCCTCTGCACGCCGCCCGGGTCCCGGCCCCCGACGGCGGCCAGATGCTCCGGCTGTGGGAGTGGGAGCGGCTGCGCGACCTGCCGTTCCAGGTGGACCTGTGGCTGCCGGACGGCTCGGACTTCCTCTACGTGGGCGTGCGCATCCGCAATCCGCACCACCACACCGTCCCGGTGTACTGGTGGTCCAACACCGCCGTCCCCGAGGACGAGCACACCCGCGTACTGGCCCCGGCCGAGAACGCCTGGCACTTCGGATACCAGCGCACGCTGCGGCACGTCCCGGTGCCGGATTCCGACGGCGCCGACCGGACGTACCCGTTGCGCAGCGAGTTCCCCGCCGACTACTTCTACGACCTGCCCGACGGCGCCCGCCCCTGGATCGCCTCCCTCGACCGCGAGGGCCGCGGTCTGGTGCAGACCTCCACGGACGCCCTGCCCGGCCGCAAGCTCTTCCTGTGGGGCGCCGGGCGGGCCGGACGGCGCTGGCAACGCTGGCTCACCGAGCCCGGCACCGGCGGCTACGCGGAGATCCAGGCGGGCCTGGCCCGCACCCAGTTGGAACACGTCCCGCTGGAGGCCGAGGGGGAGTTCTCCTGGCTGGAGGCGTACGGGCCGCTGGCCGCCGACCCCGCGGCGGTGCACGGCACCGACTGGGCGGCGGCGCGCGGCGCCGTGGAGGCCCAGTTGGCCGCTGAGCTGCCCCGGGCCCGGGTCGAGGACGCGTACGCCGCCTGGCTCCCGTACGCCGACCAGGAACCGAAGGAGCACCTGGCGACCGGCTCCGGCTGGGGCGCCCTCGAAGTGGCCCGCGAGGGACGGGACTTCCCGGGCACGCCGTTCGACGCGGCCACCCTGGGCGACGAGCAGCAGCCCTGGCTGACGCTGCTGAGGACGGGGGACCTGCCGGCGGCGGGCCCGGTCCCCGGGTCGGCGCCGGTCTC
The DNA here is from genome assembly GCF_044754325.1 of Streptomyces sp. NPDC093097. Classification (NCBI taxonomy): domain Bacteria; kingdom Bacillati; phylum Actinomycetota; class Actinomycetes; order Kitasatosporales; family Streptomycetaceae; genus Streptomyces; species Streptomyces sp. NPDC093097. The sequence goes on along the minus strand of NZ_JBIVOW010000024.1, from coordinate 62,376 downwards.
CCCGGCCTGGCGCGATCTCCTGGAGGCCGCGCATCCGGGACCGGTGGCCGAGTACCACCTCGGGCTCGCCCAATGGCACGCCGGGGACCGGGCGCAGGCCGTGCGCAGTTGGGAGCGCGCGCTGGCGCACGGCGCCGGATGCCTGCCGCTGTACTGCCTGGCCGTCGCCGAGTCCATCGGGGGCGGGACCGCGCACGCCGCCGATCGGTTCGCGGAGGGTTTCGCCTGCGCCGTGCGGTCGGCCTCGTCCGACGATCCGGCGACCGCACGGGCCTGGCGGGAGGTCCTGCCCGCCTTCGTCCGGGAGGCGGTTCCCGCGCTGCTGGCGGCCGATCGGGCCGAGGAGGCCGCGGAGATGCTGGCGGCGCTGCGGCCGGCCGAGCGCGCGGGCGGCCGCTTCCGCCTGCTGGCGGCGCAGGTCCTGCTCGCTCAGGGACGGCCGCGGGAGGCCCGCGAGATCTTCGATGAGGGCTTCGATATTGCCGATCTCCGGGAGGGCGACGAGACGCTGAGCGACACCTGGTACGCCATCGCCGAACGGCTGGTGGCGGGGGACGGCCCGATCAGCGAGGCGGGGGCCGCACGGGCCCGCGCGGAGCATCCGCTGCCGGAGCGCTACGAGTTCCGGATGCGGCCGACGGAGACGGAGTAGCTCGCGCGGCGCGGGCCGGTCGGGGCGGTGCCCCGCTCGGAACGGGCCGCGGGTGATTGGCATATGCCAGTTCGCAATGATCCGCGAGGCGCGGAATCCTCGCGGATCGTTACGCGTTGTGACGGTCATGAAGGCAATCACCGCGAACAGTTACGGCGGACCCGAGGTCCTCACCTACTCCGAGCAGCCCGATCCCAAGCTCGCGCCCGACTCGGTACTGATCCGGGTGAAGGCCGCCGGCGTCAATCCGGTCGACTGGAAGATCGTCGCGGGCGGTCTGGACGGCATCATGCACATCCACTTCCCGCTCATCCCCGGCTGGGACGTGGCAGGGGTGGTCGAGGCGGTCGGCCTCGACGCCACCGAGTACGCGGTCGGCGACGAAGTCATCGGCTACGTCCGCAAGGACGAGGTGCAGCACGGCACGTTCGCCGAGCTGGTCGCCGCGCCAGTGCGCACCCTGGCCCGCAAGCCCGACGCGCTCAGCTGGCACCAGGCCGCCGGCCTGCCGCTGGCCGGCTTGACGGCCTATCAGTGCCTCAAGCGGGCCCGGGTGAAGGCGGGCGATGTGGTGCTGGTGCACGCCGCCGCCGGCGGGGTCGGTTCACTGGCCGTCCAGATCGCGGTTGCCGAGGGTGCCCGCGTGATCGGCACGGCCAGCGAGCGCAATCATGAGTTCCTGCGCTCCCTGGACGCCGAGCCGGTGACCTACGGTGACGGACTGGCGGACCGGGTGCGGGCCCTGGTGCCCGAAGGCATCGATGTCGCCCTGGACTTCGTCGGGGGCGGGGCCGTGGAGGTCTCGCAGGAGCTGCTGAAGGATCGCAGCCGGGTGGTGTCGGTCGCCGACACGGAAGTCCGGGCGAAAGGCGGCCACATGGTGTGGGTCAGACCGGACGCCGCCGATCTGGCCGCGCTGGGCATCCTCGCGGACGCGGGCAAGCTCACCGTGTCGGTCGACACGGTGCTTCCTCTCCGAGAAGCCGCGGAGGCGTTCCGCCTCAACATGGCGGGTCGGACCCGAGGCAAGATCATTCTGGAGGCGTGAGCCGGAGTTCACCCAAGGGGACGCGCGAGGCGCGACGAAGTGTGAGGGGTGGCGGCCTGGCGTAACTCCCGTGCTGGAGCTGGGTGTTCAGACATCCGGCATAGGGGAGTTGTCAGGCGCGGCCCGTCCACGCCTCGCGGTGCGGGCGCGCGGGCGGTCGGCGCGCCGGCGGAGATCGTGTCCAAGAGGGGAGGCGTATCCGGGACGGCCGACGTCGCTTCACTTACCGCACCCCAGCCGAACGTGGCGGTCGTTGAGGGGCAGAAGTGAAGCGACCCGTGTGGTCCGACCCGTCTCAGGTGATCTGGATGCGGTCGACGTACTCGAAGATCGATCCGTCGGGGTGGCGGGCGACCAGATTCCGGCCGATGGGGGTGGTCAGCGGACCGGCGATGAGGTCCGCGCCGACCGCCGTGAGGTCGTTCACCGCCTCGTCGACGTTCTTGACGGCGATGGTCGCGGTGATCTTCCGCAGTACCGACAACTCCGCCTCGGGACCGCTCATCAGGAAGAAGCACCCGACCGCCGCGACCGCCACCCCGCCGCGCTGGAAACGGATCGCCTCGGCGCCGGTCAGTCGTTCATAGACCGTGACCGCGGCGTCGAGATCGCTGACACATACCCGAAGTGAGGTCCCCAGAATGTCCATATGAAACAGCCTAGTTGGGCTCCCAGCGGCTACGCGAACCCTGATGGCGATGTGACGGCGATGTGGTCGTGCCGTGGAGGCAGACCGGCGGAAGTGCCGTGAATCGGCAGGCATGCTGACGTTGCATCACACGCGACAGAGGACCTCGCCGTGCAGCATGGAGAACCAGCCGTCCTCCTGGGCGCCCCACTCCCGCCAGGCCGCGGCGATGCGGGTCAGTTCGTCGGCGGTGGCGTGCCCGCCGTCGACCGCGATCTCGGCGTAGGAGGAGGCGACCGTGCGGTCCGCCCACAGTTCGGACCACCAGGTCCGCTCCTCGGGAGTCTGGTAACACCAGGTGCCTGCCGTCGCGGTGATGCTCTCCTGCGGGAAGCCGGCCCGGCGCGCCCAGGCGTGCAGTCGGCGTCCGGCGTCGGGTTCCCCGCCGTTGGCGCGGGCCACCCTGCGGTACAGGTCCAGCCAGTCGGCCATGCCCTCGACCTCCGGATACCAGGTCATGGTGGCGTAGTCCGCATCGCGGACGGCGACGATGCCGCCGGGCTTCGTCACGCGGCGCATCTCCCGCAGTGCCTGTACGGGATCGCCCACGTGTTGCAGGACTTGATGGGCGTGGGTCACGCAGAAGGTGTTGTCGGGGAAGTCCAGCGCATGGACGTCGCCGACCGTGAAGCGGATGTTCTCCACCCCGCGGGCGGCGGCCGTGGCGCGGGCCTGGTCGAGGACGGCGGGGGCGTGTTCCAGGCCGGTGACCTGGCCGTCCGGCACCAGGGCCGCCAGGTCGGCGGTGATGGTGCCGGGACCGCAGCCGATGTCCAGGATCTGCATATGGGGCAGTAGTGAACCCAGCAGATATCCGGCGGAGTTGGCGGCGGTGCGCCAGCTGTGCGAGCGCAGTACGGACTCGTGGTGGCCGTGGGTGTAGACGGCGGATTCCTGCGGCATGGATCGGCTCCTTCACGGACATCGGGGTGACCGCACGAGGCCATGACGTACCGAGGCCGGGTGCGGATGCCCTGCGGCGTGGTGCACTCACAGCGTATGTCGATGTCTCGCATTGCGAGAGATGCGTCTTGCTATGTGGGCGGGGTGAGGGTGGCGGGCAGGTGGGTGGGGCGGGAAGGGCGGGGTCGGCTGACGGGAGTTGAGGGGGCGTCGCAGGCGGGTTTCGGAATTCGGGTCGCCGGCGTCCGGACTGTGTGATCTCCTGCGCGGATGCGGATGCGGATGCGGGCCCGAGGGGAGATAGCGGCCCCTGGGGGAGGAGGGCCGGGGTGCTGGCGGCATTAGGGAGACAGGAGAGGCGAGGCGCGATGCGCGAGCTAGGAACGGGCGGGCAAGGGGCGTTGGTGAGCGGGGAGTGGAGAGATGGGGGAGGGGCGGCGGAGCAGGTGTCAGGGGTGATCAGGGGGCGGGTGGATGGCGACCTCGGTGCCTGTGCGGCGGTGCTCGCCGAGGTGCACACGCACAGCGGCTATCCCCACCACTGGCCCGAGGAGTCGGCGCGATGGCTCACACCTGACGGGCTGTCCGCCGCATGGGTCGCGGAAGCGGACGGAGCGGTGCTCGGGCATGCCGCCTTGTGCGGGCGGGAGGTCAGCCGGCTCTATGTCTCGCCCCGGGCACGCGGTCGCGGCCTCGGTGCGCGCCTGCTGGCGGCCGTCGAGACGGAGGCGGCGGTCCGCGGGCTGCGGCTGGTTCTGGAGGTGAAGACCTCGGATGCGTCGGCCGTCGCACTGTACGAGCGTCGAGGCTGGGTGCGGTGCGGCACCGAGCGACAGGTGTGGGGCGAGGGCGAGGCGGCCGAAGAGGTGGCGGTGCATCGGTACGAGGCGCCGTCGGTGCGCCGGGAGGCAGGCGCGTAGCCGGGGCGCGGGGCGTCGAGCGCGTGCCGGGCGTGGAGTGTGCGCCGGGCGCCGTCGCGCGGGGCGATGGCGTGCGCACCTGTAGGTGCGTCCGCTGGCGAACCCGTTCGGGCACGTCCGGGATCTCGTCAGTCGGGTTCAGTCGGGTTCGGTCGTGGCGGTCCCGTTGGCCTCGGGGTGGAGCGGTCACCCTCCGGTGACGTGTCGTCCGCCGTCGCCTCCCCGGTGATCTGCGAAGGTGGTCGGGGCCGTTCATCAGGTGATGGGCCCACGATCGACCGGCCGCCGTGGAGTGGAGGTACGGATGGAGCGGACCGCCCCGGATCCGCAGCGGGAGCCGGTTCCGGCCCCGCCCGTGGGGCTGCCGGTCCTCCCTGAGCTCGCCGCGCATCTCGCCGCCGCTGCCGGCCGCGCCGCCCCCGAACCCCCCGGCGGTTCCCTGCCGCTGCGCACCGCCGCCTGCGGCTACTGGGAGCGCCGCGGCCTGTTCACCGCCGCCGACCGGGTGCTCGCCGGCCCCGGTCTGCCCGCCCTGCTGCTCGCCCTCTACGCCGCAGCCGATGGCGCGGTGCTGCTCCCGCGGCCCTGTTCCCCGTGGTACGCGCCGCCCGCCCGGTTGCTCGGGCGGCCGGTCCACATGGCGCCGGTGCCGGTCGAGTCGGGTGGGGTGCCGGACCCGTTCGCGCTGCTGGAGACCGTGCGGCGGGCCCGGATGCACGGCGACACCCCGCGCGTCCTGGTCCTGTCGGTCGCCGACGACCCGACCGGCACCTGTCCGCCCCCGGAGCAGCTGCACGAGGTGTGCGAGGCGGCGGCCGAGGAGGGACTGTGGGTCATCAGCGACGAGTCGCGCCGGGATCTGCTGCACGATCCGCACGACACCGTGGTGCTCAGCCCCGCCGAGATGCTGCCCGGTGAGGTCGTGGTGCTGACCGATCTGCGGGCCGCCCTGCTGCCCGCCTCCTGGCCCGCGGCCCTGGCCCGTTTTCCGGGCACCCGGCGGGGCGCCGTCCTACGGGACGCGGCGCTGCACACGCTCGCCGAGCTGCCCGCCGTGCTCCCGGGGCCGCTGGCCTGCGCGGTGACCCATGCGCTCGGTGAGTCCGACGCCGTACGGGAGCGGACCGCGGCCGCCGCCCGGGTGTACGGGGCGCTCACCGGTGCGCTGCACGGCGTGCTCACCGAGGCCGGTGCGCTGTGCCGTCCGCCGCATGCGGGCAGCTCCCTCTACGCCGACTTCGAAGCATTGGGCCGTCCGCTTGCCGCCCGCGGCATTGCCGGATCGGCCGACCTGGAGAGGGAGTTGGCGCCATGGACGGCCCGTGGCGGGCACCGTTTCGAGGACGACCCGGACGCGCTGCGGGTGCGGTTGGGGGCGGATGCCCTGCTCGGCGTCGACATGGAGGTGCGGCGACGGGTACTGGACGCGGCGGATCCCCTGCAACTGCCGCATGTGCGGGCGGGGTTGAGGGGGCTGGAGAGGAAGTTGTTCGAACTGGGCGGTGCGTCGGGCAGCGATGCCGGCCGGTGGGGAGCGGAGGCGGAAGACGGGCCCTCGGCGAGGGTCGAGGACGGGGCCGGGGGCGGCGCAGGCGGGGGCCGGGGGCAGCGTGGGGGTTCGTGCGTGGAGGGGGGCGAGGACAGCTGAGTGGCCGGGTGCAGGGATGTCGAGGCAGCGGTGGCCGAGGGGGCGGTGACCGGGGGAGTGGTGTCGTGGGCGGAGGGGCGGCACCGGTGCTGCGCCGGCCCGTCCGGTCGTCGCCGCCGGTGGCCCGTGCCCGCCGTGCCATCTGTGTCCGACTCCGTGTGAGGTCCCGTCTCTCCCTTCCGCTTCGATCCCCCTCCCCGCCCCTTCTCCGCTTCCGCCAAGACCCGCCCGCCTCGCGATTCCGGTTCCGCCCGGCCAGCGAATGGAGCCCCTGGATGACCGAACAGACCGAGCGCGCTCTTGCCGGGCGCTCCCTCGACGAACCGTCCCGCACCAAGCCGTCCCCCGCCCAGCCGTCCCCCGCCGAGCCGCGCCCGGACGGCGACGGCCATGAGGGCGGCCGCAAGGAGGGCCGCGGAGGCGGCCGCGGGGACGGCGACGGGGACGCGGGAGACGACGGCAGCCAGGACGGCCGTGGTGTCGTCACGGCCGTGACGACCGATGACCGCAACGCCGTTATCGCGGAGACGGGTCGCGGCGGCCGCACCGCGACCGCCGCGCTTCCGGACACCGCCCCGCCCCCGCCCCCGCTCGCCGAGCCGCGCCCCCTGGCGGAGCCGCGCACCTGGCCCCGTGACTTCACCGACCGGCTGACCGCGCCGCTGCCCGGCGTCCGCGCGCTGGCCCGGATCGCGCGGGAGGGCAAGCTCCGCCCGGCGCCCGAGTCGCTTCAGCAGATCCAGCAACTCCCCTTCGAACCCGGATCGTTGCCGGACGCCGGCCCCTCGACCATCGCGTTGACCTGGGTGGGGCACGCCAGTTGGGTCGTCCGGATCGGTGGACTGACCGTCCTCACCGACCCGGTCTGGTCCCGCAGGATCCTCGGTACGCCGGCCCGGGTCACCCCCGTCGGGGTCCGCTGGGAGGACCTGCCGCCGGTGGACGCCGTCGTCATCAGCCACAACCACTACGACCACCTGGATGCGCCGACGCTGAAGAGGCTGCCGCGCGACACCCCGTTGCTGCTTCCCGCGGGGCTGGCGCCCTGGGCCCGTCGGCGCGGGTTCACGCAGGTCACCGACCTGGACTGGTGGGAGGCGGTGGAGCTGCCGGGGACCGGCGGCCCGGTGCGGTTCGACTTCGTGCCCGCGCACCACTGGAGCAAGCGGACCCTGATCGACACCTGTCGGTCCCTGTGGGGCGGGTGGATGCTCACCGCCCCCGACGGACGGCGGATCCACTTCGCGGGAGACACCGGCTACGGCCACTGGTTCGAGGAGATCGGCCGCCGCTACCGGGACATCGACCTGACGCTGCTGCCCATCGGGGCGTACGACCCGCGCTGGATGCTGCGCCCGGTGCACACCGACCCGGAGGAGGCCGTCCGGGCCTGCCAGGACCTGGGCGCGCGGGCGCTGGCGCCGATGCACTGGTCGACGTTCCTGCTCTCCGCCGAACCGCCGCTGGAGCCGCTGCACCGGATCCGGGCCGCCTGGGCGGCCACCGGGCGCCCGCGGTCGGACCTGTGGGACCTTGCGGTGGGGGCGTCCCGGGTGCTGGAGGGGAGCTGACCGCGCGTCACGGAGTGCGGCTCCCCGTCAGGTCCGCTCGTGCGCCGTCCGCCCCTCGTCGTCCCCGGCCGGGGACGGGCGGAGGCGGCGCCAGACGGCCGGGGCGGCGCCGAAGAGGACCGTGAGTCCGATCGCCGCGGCCACACCCTGCCAGGGCTCGCGGAAGAGCGAGCCGCCGAGCAGGCCGAGCAGTTGGTACGTCGCCGCCCAGGCCAGGCAGGCCGGGAGGTCGCCGCGGAGGAACCGGCGGGGCGGCATCTCGGCGAGCAGGCAGGCCAGCATCACCGGGATCCGGCCGGCCGGCACCAGCCGGGAGAGCACCAGCACCAGGACGCCGTGTTCCCGCAGCCGCTGCTGCGCCTGCGCCAGGCGCTCCGGTGCGGCGCGGTCCCGCAGACGGGCCAGCCAGCGCGAGCCGTTGCGGGAGTGCAGGCCGCGGCGGCCGAGCCAGTACAGGCCCGCGTCCCCGAGGAAGGCGGCGCAGGACGCGACCACGAAGACGAAGAGCAGGGCGAGCGGGGAGCTGTGGTGGAAGGCGACCGCGGCGGCCGAGCTGACCGCCGCGCCCGTGGGGACGACGGGCACCAGTGAGCCCAGCACCACCAGCAGGAACAGCGAGGGGTAGCCGACGGCCTGCTGGGTGGATTCCGGCGGGGTGTGGGCGAGCATGTGGTGCAGGCCGTCGGCCAGCACCGATCCGGTCAGCGGTGTCCCGGCCGGCGATGTCGTCGTGGCCGTCAGCGGGGTGCTGCCGACCAGGGGCGCGGCGGCCAGGGCGGTGGCGACGGGGGTCATCGGGTCGTCCTCGGGCGGACCGACTCGCCGTGGCCGAGGCGGTGGACGGTCACCTTCGGCGCGATCAGCGCGGCCTGCCGCTCGAATTCCTGGCCGGGCGCGTGGAACTCGTGCGGCCGGACGGCGTCCAGGCCGATCGGCCAGTACGTGCCGTAGTGGATCGGAACGGCGCTGCACGGCGCCAGTCGGGCCGCCGCCTCTGCTGCCCGGCGGGCGTCCAGGTGGCCGTGGCCGAGGAACGGCCCCCAGCCGCCCACCGGCAGCAGCGCCACCTCGCACGGCCCGACCTCGTCCGGAAGCTCGGGGAAGAGTCCGGTGTCGCCGGCGAAGTAGGTGCGGGCCGTGCCGTGGAGGACGTAGCCGAGGGCGGGGACGCGGTGCGGGCCGTAGGGGAGCCGGCGGCCGTCGTGCGCCGCCCGCACCGCGCGGACCGTCAGGGCGGGGGTGGCCGGGCCGAGGCGGCACTCCTCGCCCGGCCGCAGTTCGGTGAGCGGGAGGCCGCGGGCCGCGGCGACCCGGCGCAGGGCCGGTACGGCGGCCGGTGCGCCGCGCGGCACGATCAGCCGGGTCCCGGGGGCGAGCCGGGCCAGCGAGGCGGGGTGCAGATGGTCGGCGTGCAGATGGGAGATCAGGACCGCGTCGGCGCGGGCCGCCTCGGGCGGCGGCAGCGCGCCGCGGCGGCGCCGCAGGTGGGCGAGCCGGGCCACGAACAGCGGGTCGGTCAGCACCCGCACGCCCGCGTCCTGGACCGTCACCGTGGCATGTCCCCACCAGGTGATCTCCACCGACATGCTGCCTCCGCCTTGTGGTCAAGTGGTGCCGTGCGCCGCCCGGTTGGCCACTGGTCCCGGCCGGGCCCCTCGGTCTGCCTCTGCCGTCCGATCCTCTCCCATCCGTCGGGAAGTCCGGTGCCGGGGCCCGTCCCGTGCCGCCTTTCCGGGGCGCACCGCCTGAGGGGCCACTGCCCACCGCCCGCCTTGTGACACCCGGCGGCTTTGATGACACGCTTGGCCGGAATGCCCGCCCGGCCGGTGCGGTGGGCCGGAGCGCAGAGGACGGGACGGCGTGCGGACCCCGCGGTGGAAGGCGCTCGGTGGCGCGCTCCTGAGGGTGCTGGCCGTCTGGGCGGCCTCCACTTTGACCCTGCTCGTGCTGGCCGTCGTGCTGCCCGACTTCCGGCTCCAGGCCGGGGGCGGGCAGAGCCTGACCCGTACCGCCGTCGCCGCCGCGCTGGGCGCCGGCGCGTTCGGCCTGCTCAGCGCGCTGGTGTGGCCGCTGCTGGTGCGGGCGTTGCTGCTGGTGCCGGCGCTGGTGCTCGGGTTGTTGGTGTTCTTCCTCAACGGTTCGCTGCTGCTGGTGGCGCTGGACCTGATAGCGGACGGGGGCGGGCGGACCAGCACGGAGACCGCGATGATCGTCGCCGCCGCGATGTCGGCTGCGTCCTCGGCGACCTCCACCTTCCTGGCGGTGCGCAACGACGAGGCGTACCGGCGCCGGCTGGTACGGCTGGCCGGCCGGCAGGGCAGGCGGGCCGCCGCCGGCCGCGGGCCGGGCACGCCCGGGACGCTCTTCCTCCAGCTCGACGGGGTCGGCCATGACGTCCTCCAAGAGGCGACCGCCGGCGAGCGGCCGCTGATGGCGACCGTCGCCCGGTGGCTGCGCACCAGCCACCGGCTCACCGAGTGGCGCACCGACTGGTCCAGCCAGACCGGCGCCAGCCAGCTCGCGATCCTGCACGGCAGCAACGAGGACCTGCCCGCGTTCCGGTGGTACGAGAAGGAGACCGGCGGCCTCGTCGTCAGCAACCGGCCCAGCAGCGCCGCGGAACTCCAGCGCCGGGCCGTCGCCCGCACCGGCGACGCCGGGCTGCTCGCCCGGGACGGCGCCAGCCGCGGCAACCTCTTCAGCGGCGGCGCCGACCAGGTCGCCCTGGTGATGTCGGTGGCCGCCCGGAGGGACCGGAACAACCGCTCCCGGGCCGGCTACTTCGCCTACTTCTCCGACCCGGCCAACGCCACCCGCACCGCGGTCTCCTTTGCCGCCGAGGTCCTCCGCGAGATCGGGCAGGGGCTGCGCAGCCGCTGCCGCCGCGAGCGCCCGCGGGTCAAGCGCGGCGGGCTGTACCCGGTCATCCGGGCCTTCGCCACCGTCGTCGAACGCGATGTGGTGGTCGCGGCCGTCGTCGGCGACATGCTGGCCGGGCGCACCGCGGTCTACGCCGACCTGGTCGCCTACGACGAGGTGGCCCACCACTCCGGGCCCGGGCACCGCGACACCCACCAGGTGCTGCGCCGCCTGGACCGGAGCCTCGCGCTGATCGCCGAGGCCGCCCGGCACGCGCCCCGCCCGTACCGGATCGTGCTGCTCTCCGACCACGGCCAGAGCCCCGGCGCGACCTTCCGGGACCGCTACGGGCTGACCCTGGGCGACCTGGTGCGCGCCGGGTGCGGGCTGCCGGTGCGAGGACGGGCCGGCCGCACCCCCAGCGGCGCCGAAGCGCGGGAGGCGGCGCGGGCGGCGCTGGGCCGGCCCGAGGGGACCGGGGACGGGGACCGGCGCGGGGCGCAGCCCGTGGTCCTGGCCTCCGGCAACCTCGGCCTGGTCTCCTTCCCGGATGTCCCCGGCCGGATCACCCGGGAGGAACTGGACCGCCGCCACCCGGCGCTGCTCGCCACGCTCGCCGGCCACCCGGGCATCGGCTTCGTGCTCGTCCGCTCGGCCGCGCACGGCGCGGTGGTGCTGGGCCCGGGCGGCGGCGAGCACCATCTGGACACCGGGCGGGTCGTCGGCGCCGACCCGTTGGCGCCCTTCGGCCCCGGCGCGGCCGACGCGGTCCGCCGCACCGACCGCTTCCCGCACGTCGCCGACCTGATGGTCAACTCCGCCTGCGATCCGGCGACCGGCGCGGTGCACGCCTTCGAGGAGCAGATCGGCTCGCACGGCGGCCTGGGCGGCCCGCAGAGCCGGCCGTTCCTGCTGTGGCCCGCGGACCTGACCCCGCCGGTCCCGGACGGGTCGCTGCTGACCGGCGCCGAAGGGGTCCACCAGGTGCTGCGCCGCTGGTTGCGGGAGGCGCAGGAGGTGCGAGCGGTCGTCGGCGCGGGCGCCGAGGAGGCCGGCCGGCCGTCCGGGCCGTTCGAAGAGGAGGCGGACGACCTGCGGCGATAGACCGGATCACCGGAAGGTTTTTCTCGTCACAGCTGCCCCAGGCGGGACAAAAACCGGTGATTTTGCCGGGGCCCTCCGGTCACCGAACATGGCGTGGCCCGGCAATCCCGGGTGCACAGCGCACGACGAGAGGCCCACCACGCCATGAACGACCGGCATACCCGCCGCTTCGGGTTGGGAACCGCTACCGCCCTGGTGATCGGGAACATCATCGGCGGCGGGATCTTCCTGCTGCCGGCCTCGGTCGCCCCGTTCGGCACCATCAGCCTGGTCGCCTTCGGCGTCCTCACCCTGGGCGCGCTCTGCCTCGCCCTGGTCTTCGGCCGGCTCGCGAGCCGCCATCCGGACACCGGCGGGCCCTATATCTACGCGCGTGAGGCGTTCGGCGACTTCGCCGGCTTCCTCTCGGCCTGGTCGTACTGGACGATGTCCTGGGTCAGCAACGCCGCGCTGGCGGTGGCCGCCGTCGGCTATGTGCACGTGCTCTTCCCCGGCCATGAGTCGCTGGGCACCGACCTCCTCGTGGCGCTGGCCGCGCTGTGGCTGCCGGCCCTGGCCAACTTCGCGGGCAGCCGGTACGTCGGCGCGGTCCAACTGGTCTCCGCGGTCCTGAAGTTCGTGCCGCTGCTGCTCATCGCCGTCGCCGGGCTGTTCTTCTTCGACCCGAAGAACATCGGGGCGTTCCACGCGGGCAGCGGCAGCATGCTGGGCGGGCTGTCCGCGTCCGCGGCGATGCTCCTCTACAGCTACCTGGGCGTGGAGTCGGCCACGATGAGCGCCGGCGAGGTCCGCAACCCCGAGCGCAACGTCGGCCGGGCCACCGTCCTCGGCACCATCGGCGCCGCCGTCGTCTACCTGTTGGGCACCCTCTCGGTCTTCGGCACCGTCCCGCACGACAAGCTGGTCCACTCCAAGGCGCCGTTCTCGGACGCGGTGAACGCGATGTTCGGCGGCCACTGGGGCGGTGCGGTCATCGCGGCCGCCGCGGTGATCTCCATCCTCGGCGCGCTCAACGGGTGGACGCTGATGAGCGCTCAGTCACCGTACGCCGCGGCCAAGGACGGCCTCTTCCCGGCCGTGTTCCTCAAGAAGCGGCGCGGGGTGCCCACCTTCGGCGTGCTGGCCGCCGCGGTGCTGGCCTCCGCCCTCACGGTGAACAACTACCTCGGCGGCGGCAGCGGCGGCGTCTTCGAGACCCTGGTGCTCATCACGACCTTCTCGGCCACCGTCCCCTACCTCCTCGCGGCCGCCGCGCAGATCTACTTCCTGCTCACCGACCGCCGCGACCGGGTCCGTCCCGGCCGCCTGGCCCGCGACCTGACCATCGCCCTGGCGGCCTTCGGCTTCACCTTCTGGCTGGTGGCCGGCGCCGGCTACCAGGCGATCTACCAGGGCGTGCTGTTCCTCTTCGCCGGGATCCTGGTGTACGCGCTGCTGGCGGCCCGCCGGTCGGGCCGCGGGCGCCGCTCGGAGGCCGCGACCGAGGCGGCGACCGAGGCCGCGGACGCCCCGGCGGAGCCGGTCGTCGCGACCACCGGGCCGGCGGCGAACTAGCCTTCCTGGCCGCTCACCCGCCCCCTGCCCCTGGCCGCACCGCTGCGACCAGGGGCATTACCTTGCACGTAATCGACCCTCGCGCCCCGCTCCGGCAGAGTCGGGGCATCGGTTCACGGGCCGGCGCACTCCGGTCCGTGGGCCGGTGCCGACGTCCCGTCGGGCGCCGGTCGGCCGGAACCGGGTTTCGACCCGAGCCGGAGCCGTACCGGACGTCACGACGGACACCAACGCAGACACGAGGAGATCGAGATGTCGCAGCAGACGCAGCAGGGCACCGGCGGGCGGGCCATCGACCACGCGGCCGCCGTCGAGCGGTACTTCGCGGCGTGGAACGCCACCGACGAGGGCGAGCGGGCCAAGGCCGTCGCCGCGGCGTTCGAGGAGGGGGCCACCTACACCGACCCGCTGGTCGAGGTCGCCGGCCACGACGGGCTCGCGGCGGCGATCGCCGGGGCGCACCAGCAGTTCCCGGGTTTTGTGTTCCGGCCGCTGGGCGCGGGGGACGGTCACCACGACATCGCGCGGTTCGGCTGGGAGCTGGTCGCGCCGGACGGGTCGGCGCCGGTCGCCGGATTCGACGTGGTGCGGCTGGCCGAGGACGGCCGGATCCGCGTGGTGCTCGGCTTCCTGGACCGCGTCCCGGCGGTGTGAGCCGCCCTCACTCCGCCATCTTCCGCAGGTACGCGGCCGTTTCGGGGTCGGCAGGCAGGAACGCCTCCAGCGCCAGCTCCGAAACGGTCACGTCCATCGGGGTGTTGAAGGTGGCGATGGTGGAGAGGAAGGACAGCGTCGTGCCGCGGTGCTCGATCACCAGCGGCAGCGCGAACGGCGGGTGCTCGCCCTGGGCGGCGGACATCCGCCCGCCGTCCGGCAGGGGATAGGCGCTGATCTCGTCGTACAGCGCGCGTAGCGGAGCGGACCGCATCAGCGCCAACTGCCGGTCCAGTTGGGAGAAGAGGTGCTCCCGCCACTCCAGGAAGTTGCGGATGCGCAGGGCCATACCGCGCGGGTGGAGCGTGATCCGCATGGCGTTCATCGGCGGCCGGAGCAGTTCCGGATCGACGCCGTCCATGAGGATCTCCATGCCGCGGTTGGCCGCCTGGACGTGGTACATCCCGTCGCACACCAGGGCCGGGTACGGCTCGTAGCCGGCCAGCAGCTGCTCCATGCCGGTCCGGAGCGCGGACATCGACGGATCGTCCAAGGGGGTCTCCGGGAAGTCGGGGGCGTAACCGGCCGCGATCAGCAGGGCGTTGCGCTCCCGGACCGGGACGTCGAGGTGTTCGGCCAGTCGCAGCACCATCTCCTGGCTGGGGCGGGCGCGGCCGGTCTCGATGAAGCTGATGTGGCGGGCGGAGGAGTCGGCGCGCAGCGCCAGTTCCAGCTGGCTGATCCGGCGCCGGTCGCGCCATTCCCGCAGCAGGGTGCCCACTCCCGTGGTTCCCGGTGTGGAGACCGTGGCAGTCGTCATGACGGGGACGGTAGCCGAACGGAAGGTGTTACTTGCGGTAACTTCGAGGATCGGGGTGGGCGGGCGGCCCCTGGCGCGCACCGATGGCCCTGTGCGCCCACCTCCGGCGGACGCGGAACCGCGGCAGGCGTGACAGGCTGGAACCGCCGCCCCCACGGCGGCGACCAGTACCCCGGCGGGAGGCGAGCGTCATGAGCGCACAGGTGGAACCACTCGGCGACCCGGAGATCCAGGACCGCCTCCTGGACCTCCCCGACTGGACCGTCGACGACAACCAACTGCACCGCGGCTACCGCTTCGACCGGCACTTCCAGGCCGCCGCGATGGTCATCCACATCGCCCAGATCCAGGAGGAGTTGGGCCACCACGCCGATCTGACCCTGGGCTACAACCGACTGGTCGTCGCGATCACCACCCACAGCATCGGCGGACGGATCAGCTACCTCGACTTCGGGCTGGCCCGCCGCATCGAGGAGATCGCCGCCGGGCACGGCGCCCGCTGACCGGCCGCCCCGTCAGCTCGGGCCGCGCGGCCGGACCACCCGCCCGGCGCGCGCCAGCTCCACGTTGAACTGCGCGCCGGACAGCAGCGACAGGTTCGAGAACCACAGCCAGATCAGGAACACCACCGACCCGGCCAGCGACCCGTACAGCCGGTTGAAGGTGCCCACGTACGAGGCGTAGAACGTGAAGCCCGCCGACGACACCAACCAGAGCAGCACCGCCAGGACGCCCCCGGGGCCGGCCCGCCGCACCCCGCGGGAGCTCGGCGGACCGGACCGGAACAGCACCATCGCGAGCACCGTCGCCAGTGCCAGCAGCAGCGGCCACTGCACCACGTTCCACAGCGTCTCGCTCGTCTCGCCGAACCCCGACGCCCGGCCCACCGCGGTCGCGATCGGCCCGCTCACCAGCAGCGCCACCGCACTGCTGATCAGCAGCGCCATCAGCAGCAGCGCGGTCACCAGGATCCGCGGCGCCTTCCGCCACGGCGGCCGGTCGTCCTTCGTCCGGTGCATGGCGTGCAGCGCCCGCCGGAACACCGCCAGATAACTGCACGACGACCACAGCGCGCTGACCGCGGCGCCGCCCACCACCACCCAGGCGGCGGTCCGCTGCTGCGCCATCACCACCAGCGCGTGCCGCACCGTCGCGCCCGACTCGGCCGGGGCGATCGAGCTCAGCCGGTTGATCAACTGCTCGGTGCCGGCCGGATCGGCGAGCCCGATCAGCGAGATGGTGACGATCGCCGACGGCAGCAGCGCCAGCACCGCGTAGTACGTCAGGCTCGCCGCATAGTCCGTCAGATCGCCGTGCCAGACCGACAGCGGGGTGCGGCGCAGCGCCGTGCGGTACCGCTTCCAGGCCGGCCGGCGGGCCGGACGCGCCGGCCCGGTCCGCGCCGGCGCCTCGGGCGGCGCGGTCTCAGCCTCCATGCCGGACCCCCGCCGTCCCGGCCCACCGCCGCGCGAGGTCCCGCATACCGCTCCCGCCCATGTCGTTTCCGTCCTGTGTGCCGTACTGGTCCGGCATCGTCCCGGGCCGGGGTCCGGCCGTCAAACTCCCGCCGTCCGGCGGACGGAGGGACGCCGCGGCGTCAGCCGAACGGCAGGGCCCGCCACGGGGACGCCGGATCCTGCATCAGCACCCGGTGGTGATGCGCCGTCTCGGCGTACGCCTGCCCGAACCAGCCGTTGTCGAACGCCAGCACCCGCCCGAGCGCGTACCCGGCGGCGAACTCCTCCCACGAGCCGTAGACCTCCCTGGCCCGGGCCAGCACCCGGGCCACCGCCTGCTCGGCCTGCGGCGGCCCGCACAGCCGCGCGCCCAGGCCCCAGCGGACCAGGCCGATCGCGTGCACCAGGTCCAGCGCGACCAGCGACACCACCCGGCCCTCGGCCGGCAGCAGCCCCTCCGTCCGGAACCGCTCCTCGTAACGGTCCACCAGCTCCGGCACCGCGGGCGCGTCACCGCCGTCCGCCGACGCTTTCTCAGCGGACCCGTCGGACTCCTCGGCCCCTTCGGCACCCTTGGCCTCTTCGGCCCTGGCGGCCCGGGCGCGCAGCGCCGCCTCCGCGTCCGCCGGCACGAACGCGCCGCCGAGCATCTGGTCGAACCGCTGCTGCCAGCTCACCGGGTCCGTCACCGACCACTGCCCGCGCAGCGTCTCCGCGTCCGCCGAGTAGTCCAGGAACGCCGTCCCCAGCTCGTTCCACGGCACGCTGTGGTGCACCGCGAGCGGCGCCCCGCAGGCCAGTCCCTGCGCCACCGGGCCCTGGAGCGGCCCGCCGTAGTGGGTCACCAGCAGCCCGCCCGGCCGCACCCCGAACTGCATCCGCAGCTGCATCCAGCGGCCCCGGTGGGCGGGCGTCGTGCGCAGGTACGCGGCGAACGGGGTGCCCGGATTGACCGCCAGCCGCCACTTGTCGTTGGGCCAGTCCTGGGCGAAGTCCTCGACCGTGACCCGGTCGAAAAGCTGCTGCGGCTGCCACGGCGGCAGCATGCCGCGCGTCAGCACGGGAATGCACTTACCGCCCGCCACCGGATCGTCATAGACGGGCAGCGGGTCCTGACCCTGCTGCGGCACCGCCAGATACAGATCCTCACCGGCGATCGCCGCGACCTGTCCGTCCTCGTCCCCACGTGCCGTTGCCTCGTACAGCCGCCGTTCGGTCTCCGTCGGCGGCATCCATCCCGGAGTAACCACAGGCCAGACCCTACGGTGGTCCCGACCCCGGCCGTCACCAGGGGCCGCGGGAGGGACCGCCGCCCGGCCCGCCGCTTGCCGGAGCCCACCCCGTACCGGAGGCTCGATGCCATGAGCAGTCATGACCGCCCCGCGCCCGGGCACGACCACAGTGACCAGGAGGGCGCCGCCGTCGACTGGGAGGAGCTCGGCCCATACCTCGAACGGGGCGCCGAGATCCAGACCCCGCTGTACGAGCAGGCCGCCGCCTGGCTGCGCGAACTGCTCTCCGTGAACGAACCTGACACAGCGTCAACTCGCCCTGAGGGCCCGGCCGGTGCCGTGGACGTGCGTCGCGTCCTCGACGTCGGCAGCGGCCCGGGGGTGGTCAGCTGCCTGCTGGCCCGGGCCTTTCCGAACGCCGAGGTGTGCGCGGTGGACGCCACCGAAGCGCTGCTGGAACGCGCCCGCGACCGCGCCGACCGGCTCGGCCTGGCCGACCGGATCCACACCCACTGCGCCGAGGTCCCGCACGGCCTCGATCCGCTCGGCGGCGCCGATCTCATCTGGTCCAGCAAGGCGCTGCACCACGTCGGGGACCAGCGCGCCGCGGTCGCCGCCCTCGCCGGCCATCTGCGGCCCGGCGGCCTGCTGGCGATCTCCGAGGGCGGCCTGACCCCGCGCTTCCTGCCGCGCGACCTCGGCATCGGCCGCCCGGGGCTCCAGTCCCGGCTGGACGCGGCCGCCGAGGACTGCTTCACCGAGATGCGGGCGGTGCTGCCCGACACCGCCGACACCCTGGAGGACTGGCCCGCCTTCCTGGCCAACGCCGGGCTGCGCACCCCGCGCACCCGCAGCTTCCTGCTGGACCTGCCGGCCCCGCTTCCCGACGACGCCCGCCGGCACCTCCAGGCCACCCTGGGCCGCGCCGTCGAGACGTACGGCGACCGGCTGGATCCGGACGACCTCATCACCCTCACCCGCCTCACCGACCCCTACGACCCCGCAGGCGTCACCCGGCGCCCGGACGTCTTCCTGCTCTCCGCGCAGACGGTGCACACCGCCCGTGCACCGGAGCAATAGCCCGCCCGGTGGCCGGCCGCCCGCCGGCCCTGCGTTCTGGTCGCGGCGCAGGGCCGGCGGGCAGCGCGACGCCTTGTGTGTCCAACGGGATCCGTTCGCGGTGCAGTTGACGGGGCGCGCTCCCGACTCGGGCCTCATTCCCCGGACTTGGGGTGGATCAGCGCGAAGACGGCGCCCTGCGGATCGGTCAGCACGGCGATCCGGCCGACGACCATGTCGAACGGCTCCACGATCGTGCTGCCGCCGGCCTTGAGGACCTTGGCGACCGCCGCATCGGTGTCCGGCACCGCGAAGTACGTCAGCCAGTGCGAGGGCGTGTCGGCCGGCAGATGCTCCGGCATCGGCTGCACACCGCCCACGGGGTGGCCCGCCACCTGCAACGTGTTGTAGTGCTCGATGCCCTCCGCCGCGGCGGACTCGATGCCGAAGGCCGCCTTGTAGAAGGCGGAGGCGGCGGACCGCTCGGTGGTGTTGAGCTCGTTCCAGATCAGTGCGCCGGGCTCGTTGACGATGCCGGCGCCCGGGAAGTCGACCGGCTGCCAGACACCGAAGACCGCCCCGGTCGGATCGGCGGCGATGAACATCCGGCCCAGCGACATCACATCCATCACCGGCATCAGTACGGTGCCGCCGGCGGAGGCCACCGACCGCTGGGTGGCTTCCGCGTCGGCGCTGGCCAGATAGGTGGTCCAGACCGTCGGCGGGGCCGGCTGGTCCCCCATCGCGACCGCCGCCATGATGCCGGCCACGGGCTTCCCGTTCAGCGTGCAGACCGCGTAACCGCCGGCCTCCGGAGGGCCGACCTCGCCGCTCCAGCCGAGGAGGTCGGCGTAGAAGTCGATGGCGGCCTTCTGGTCGGGGGCCGCGAGGTCGACCCAGCAGGGCGTCCCGGGCGGGTAGGGAGAGGTGACGTCGGGCATCGGTGGCCTCCTCGGAACGGAAGTGGTGGCTGCCCAGCGGCCGTCGCGGCCGCGAGCGGCTCCCCTTCCACGTTTCCCGGCGCCCGCCGACCCCGCCACTCGGGGCCGCGCCGCCGCTCCGCCTCCGGCCGGACGCCCACGGCGACATCCGCGGTACGCGACGGCGCCGCCCGCCCCAGGGCGGGGCGGACGGCGCCGCGCGGCAGCGGGGCCGCGGCGTGCACCGGCTCCCGGGCCGGTGCCTGCCCGAAGGCTCAGGCCACGTCGAAGGTGGCCGGGTCGGGGCCGAGGCGGGTGCCGGAGTCCAGGCCGGCCACGGCCGACAGGTCCTCGCCGTCCAGCTCGAAGCCGAAGACGTCGAAGTTCTCCCGGATCCGCGAGGGGGTGGCGGACTTGGGGATGACCACGTTGCCGACCTGGAGGTGCCAGCGCAGGACCACCTGGGCCGGGGTCTTGCCGTGCTTCTCGGCGATCTTGGTGATCGTCGGGTCCGTCAGCAGCCCCTTGCCCTGGCCCAGCGGCGACCAGGCCTCGGTCGCGATGCCGTGCTTGGCGTGGAAGGCGCGGGACTCGGCCTGCTGGAGCTGGGGGTGCAGCTCGATCTGGTTGACCGCCGGGACGATGGAGGTCTCGCCGAGCAGCCGCTCCAGGTGGGCGGGGAGGAAGTTGGAGACGCCGATGGCCTTGGCGCGGCCCTCGGCGTAGATCTTCTCCAACGCCTTGTAGGTGTCGACGTACGTGTCACGGGCCGGCAGCGGCCAGTGGATCAGGTACAGGTCGACGTACTCCAGCCCGAGCTTGGCGAGCGAGGCGTCGAAGGCGCGGAGGGTGGCGTCGTAGCCCTGCTCGGCGTTCCACAGCTTGGTGGTGACGAAGAGCTCCTCGCGGGCGATGCCGGAGGCGGCGAGCGCCCTGCCGGTGCCCTCCTCGTTGCCGTAGATCGCGGCGGTGTCGACGCTGCGGTAGCCGGCCTCCAGGGCGTGGCCGACGGCGGTGAACGCCTCCTCGTCGGGGATCTGCCAGACGCCGTATCCGAGCTGGGGCATCGTGACGTCGTTGTTGAGCGGGATGGAGGGAACCGTGCTCACGGGGATTCGATCCTTACGTCGACTTGCTGTTCTCCGTCGACAACGATCATCCGTCTCCGGACATTCCCGCGCACGCCGGCGGAGGTGTTCGCTCGCAGCCGATCCGGCTCCGCCCGTCCCTCACGCCCGGTACAGCGCGTCCACCTCCGCCGCGTACGCGGCCTCGATCGCCTTGCGCTTGAGCTTCAGCGAGGGCGTGAGCAGGCCGTGTTCCTCGCTGAACTGGTTGGCCAGTATCCGGAACGTGCGGATCGACTCGGCCTGGGAGACCAGGGTGTTCGCGGCGACCACGGCCCGCCGGATCTCGGTCTCCAGATCGGGGTCGCGCACCAGGTCGCGCGCGGTCATCTCGGGCTTGTCGCGCATCGTCAGCCAGTGCGCGACGGCCTCCGGGTCCAGGGTGACCAGTGCCGAGATGAACGGCCGGTCGTTGCCGAGGACGATGCACTGGGCGACCAGCGGATGGGCCCGCACCCGCTCCTCCAGCGGCACCGGCGAGACCGACTTGCCGCCGGAGGTGACCAGGATTTCCTTCTTCCGGCCGGTGATCGTCAGATAGCCGTCCTCGTCCAGGGAGCCGAGGTCCCCGGTGGCGAACCAGCCGTCGTGCAGCACCGCATCGGTCGCCTTGGTGTCGTTGTGGTAGCCCTGGAAGACCTGGCCCCCGTAGAGCCAGATCTCGCCGTCCTCGGCGATGTGGACGGTGGTGCCGGGCACGGGGGTGCCGACGGTGCCGAAGCGGGTCCGCTCGGGCGGGTTGGCGGTGGCCGCCGCGGTGCTCTCGGTCAGGCCGTAGCCCTCGAAGATCCGCACGCCCGCGCCGGCGAAGAACAGGCCCAGCCGGCGCTCCATGGCCGAGCCGCCGGACATCGCGTGCCGCACCCGGCCGCCGAGCGCCTCGCGGACCTTGCTGTAGACCAGCTTGTCGAAGACCTGGTGCTGCATCCGCAGGGCGGCGCCGGGGCCCGGGCCGGTGTCGAACGCCTTGTGCTCCAGTGCCTCCGCGTAGCGGACCGCGACCTCGACGGCCTTGTCGAACGGACCCTCCTTGCCCTCGGCCTCCGCCTTGCGGCGGGCCGCGGCGAAGACCTTCTCGAAGATGTACGGCACCGCCAGGACGAAGGTGGGGCGGAAGGTCTGGAGGTCCGGCAGGAGGGCGCGGGCCGACAGTTCCGGCTGGTGGCCGAGCTTGACCCGGCCGCGGACCGCCGCGACCTGCACCATCCGGCCGAAGACATGGGCCAGCGGCAGGAAGAGCAGGGTCGCCGCCTCGTCGGCGGACTTGGCGCGGAAGACCCTGTCGTACCGCAGCACGATGTTGTCGGCCTCGGCCATGAAGTTGGCGTGCGTGATCACGCAGCCCTTGGGGCGGCCGGTGGTGCCGGAGGTGTAGATGATCGTCGCGACGGCCTCCGGGGTGATCGCCATCCGGTGCCGGTGCACCACCTCGTCGTCGAGGTGCGCACCGGCCGCGGTCAGCTCCGCGACCGGGTCGGCGTCCAGCTGCCACAGCTTCCGCAGCTGGGGGAGTCTGCCGATGACCGAACCGATGGTCATCGCGTGGTCCTCGTGCTCCACCAGGCAGGCCGCGACGTCCGCGTTGTGCAGCATCCAGAAGACCTGCTCGGCCGACGAGGTCGGGTACAGCGGCACGGACTGGGCGCCGATGGACCACAGGGCGTAGTCGAACAGCGTCCACTCATAGCGGGTGCGGGACATGATGCCGACCCGGTCGCCGAACCGGATGCCCTGCGCGAGCAGGCCCTTGGCGAGCCCCATGACCTCGTCCCGGAACTGCCCGGCGGAGACGTCCTGCCACTGCCCGGTGGCGTCCTTGCGCGCGAGCGCGGCCCGTCCGGGGTCGGCTTCCGCGTGGTCGTAGACCGGGTCTGCCAGCCCGCCGACCTGGGGCGCGGTCGCCAAAGGCGGGATGGTGAACTCGCGCAATGACTCAGCTCCTCGTGGTGCTTCTCGCAAGGCCGCGACCGTACCCCACGGGGACGCTGCGTGGGAGTCCGGTATCACGGTGTAACGGTGGGGCAACGGGAACAGGCCAGGCGGGGAAACCGGGTTACTTCGGGTAACTGGGGGCATTCTCCGGCCGTTCCGCTGCCGGACGAACACGATGCCGGGACGGGATCTGCACCGAATCTCTGCATCCTTTGTGCCGTTGGAGCATGTCGGGGGCGTATTCCGGCGGACTGCGGGGATCTGCGGGAGGCCGGCGGGAGATTCCTGGGGGAGCGCCGCCCGCCCCGCCCGCAGGAGGGTGGCGGGCCCGGGCGGTGCGACGCATTCCGGGCGGCCCCCGGGGCGCCGGACCGCGGGCGCTACGGGAGCTGGAGCCGGTCGCCGCCCGCCAGGATCGCCTCGGCCAACGCCTCCGCGGGGCCGCGCGCCGCCCCCGCCCGCCGCCCGTGCAGCAGGACGAAGTCCACCTCGCCCAGCTCCGGCAGCCCGGCCCGGGACGGTATCCGCACCAGCCCCGGCGGGATCAGCCCGCGGGTGTGCGCCATCACCCCGAGCCCCGCCCGGGTCGCCGCGATCAGCCCGTTCAGGCTCCCGCTGGTGCAGGTGATCCGCCACTGCCGGCCCTCCCGCTCCAACGCCTCCAGCGCCCGCGCCCTGGTCACCGCCGGTGGCGGGAAAACGACCAGCGGGACCGGCCGTTGGGGGTCCAGCCGCAGCCGCTCGCCACCCACCCACACCAACCGGTCCCGCCACACCAGCTGCCCCCGCGGCCCCTCCGGGCGCCGCTTGGCCAGCACGAGGTCGAGCCGGCCGGCCGCCAGCAGCTCGTGCAGGGTGCCGGACAGCTCCACGGTCAGCTCCAGGTCGACCTCCGGATGGTCGCGCCGGAAGCCCTCCAGCACCTCCGGCATCCGCGTCAGCACGAAGTCCTCGGACGCTCCGAAGCGCAGCCGCCCGCGCAGCCGCGTCCCGGCGAAGAAGCTCGCCGCCCGCTCGTTGGCCTCCAAGATGGTGCGCGCGAAGCCCAGCATCGCCTCGCCGTCCTCGGTGAGTTCCACGGCGTGGGTGTCCCGTACGAACAACCGCCGCCCGGCCGCCTCCTCCAGCTTCCGCACGTGCTGGCTCACCGTGGACTGGCGCAGCCCCAGGCGGTGCGCGGCCTGGGTGAAGCTCAGCGTCTGCGCCACGGCCAGGAAGGTGCGCAGCTGCGCGGGCTCGAACACGGGGGCCTCCTGCCGCTCGGGACGCGCGCGCAGCCCGGCGGCCGGGTGCGAAGTCGCGGGCGGCGGCGATCGCGTTTCATGATGACAGTCACCACGGTAAGAGGGGTTCCCGATCACCGCCGCACCCGGCAGGCTGGAGAGGGCACCGTCCATGCCGCGTCCGTGAGCCGCCGACCCCGAAGAGAGACCATGCGCCGCCCTGTGTTCCGCCTGCCCCCCTGGCTCCCCGTGGACGGTTACATCCTCGCCTTGCTCGGCACCGTCGGCCTGGCCGCCCTGCTGCCGGCCCGCGGCGCCGCCGCCACCGTCGCCGACGGCGCCTCCACCGGGGCCGTCGCCCTGCTCTTCTTCCTCTACGGGGCCCGGCTCTCCACCCGGGAGGCGATGGACGGACTGCGCCACTGGCGCCTCCATCTGACCACGCTGGCCTGTACGTTCGCGGTCTTCCCGGTGCTCGGACTGGCCGCCGGCGCCCTCGTTCCGGTCGTGCTCCCGCCCGCGCTCTACACCGGTCTGCTGTTCCTGTGCCTGGTGCCGTCGACGGTCCAGTCCTCGATCGCCTTCACCTCCATCGCCCGCGGCAACGTGGCGGCGGCGATCTGCGCCGGCTCGTTCTCCAGCATCGTCGGGATCGTCCTCACCCCGCTGCTGGCCGGACTGGTGCTGCACGGCGACGGCGGCGGCTTCTCCGCGCACTCCCTGGTCGCGATCGTCTGCCAGCTCCTGCTGCCGTTCCTCGCCGGGCAGTTGCTGCGCCGCTGGGTGGGAGGTTTCCTCACCCGGCACAAGAAGGTCCTCGGCTACGTCGACCGCGGCTCGATCCTGCTGGTCGTCTACGCGGCGTTCAGCGCCGGCATGGTGCAGGGCATCTGGCACCAGGTCTCCCCGCCGCGGCTGCTGTGCCTGCTGGGGGTGGAGGCGGTGCTGCTGGCGGTCATGCTGACGCTCACCTCGTACGGGTCGCGCAAGCTCGGCTTCTCCCGGGCCGACCGGATCGCGATCACCTTCGCCGGTTCGAAGAAGAGCCTGGCCGCCGGACTGCCGATGGCCAGTGTGCTGTTCGGCGCCCAGGCCGGGCTCGCGGTGCTGCCGCTGATGGTGTTCCACCAGATGCAGCTGATGGTGTGCGCGGTGCTCGCCAAGCGGTACGCGGCGCAGGCGGACGCCGAGGAGCCGCCGGCGGCGGGGCCCGACGACGCCGGACCCCGCCCCCGCGGTCAGCGGCCGCTGTCCACCCTGTCCAGCGGGAGCCCGAGCACCAACGGGGCGGCCACATAGGCGTTGTCCTCGCGCACGCGCGCGAGTTCGGCGTCGGTCAGGGCCCGGCGGTAGACGCGGACCTGGGCCAGCGCGCCGGTGAACTGCGCCCGGCGGTCCGGCTTCTGGCCCAGGTGGACGGCGAACACCGAGGTGCGGCTGACCGATCCGGGCACGTCCGCCGCGGAGGCGGTCGCGGTGCCGTCCACGGTCAGCAGCAGCCGGCCGCCGGTGCGGCGCAGCGCCAGGTGGTGCCAGCGGCCGTCGTTGTAGGCGCCGGCGGTGGCGACCTGGACGGTTGCCGGGGACCGGGCGCCGTCAACGGCCGTGAGATGCGCGGTGATCCGGTCGTGCGCGGGATCGCCGCTCACCGCGACCTGCGGGGAGAGGCTGCCCACCCCGCCCATCCACAGCAGCGGCTGTTCGCCTCCGGTGGCGCGGTAGCGGAACCACAGGGTGCAGGTGAAGTCCCGGCCGCCCAGGGGGAGCGAGTCCCGGTAGGGGAGGCGCACCGCGTCGTCGGTGCCGTCGAAGGACAGCGCGCGGCCGAAGGGGCCGTCGGTGAGCCGGGCGCCGCCGAGCACCGGCGCCGGCCGGGCACCGCGGGCCAGATCGGGAGTGGTGGGGTCCGGGCCGCGGCGCGGGCCGAGCCATGCCTCGGTGAAGCGGGCGAAGCGGATCTCGTCCCGGGCGTCGGCGGTGCCGCCCTCGTAGAGCAGACCGGTGACGGTGGGGGAGACGGCGACCAGGTCGGAGTAGCCCGACCAGTCGACGGTGACCCGGGCGCCCCGCTCCACGCCCTCCCAGGTGCGGCCCTCGTCGTAGGAGGAGCGGATGGTCATGGTCCGGCGGCGGTCGGGGTCGGCGGGCGCGGCGAGCAGGGTGCGGGTGCGGCCGCCGGCCGCCGACGAGCGCGGCAGCAGCAGCGCCGAGGCCTGCACCATCGGCGCGGGGAAGTCGGGCAGGGCGCGGAACGGGCCGGTGAAGGAGTCGCCGCCGTCCCGGCTGACGGCGGCGGTGCGGTTGCCCAGGTCGGTGCCGTCCTGCTCGCGGCCGTTGACGTAGAGCGAGCCGTCGGTCCGCTCCAGGAGGGTCATCTCGGACGGTTTCTGGCGGAAGAGGCCGCTGGGTGCGATCGGCCAGGTGTCGACCGCGCCGACCTTCCAGGTGGTGCCGCCGTCGTCGCTGTGGATCAGGGCGGCGTGGTTGGCGGTGATCCGACCGCCCGCGTAGCTCTCGGCGTTGACCCCGAAGACCAGCCGGCCCGCATGCCGCCCGCGGGTGAGCTGGACGCCGTGCACCGGGCCGGTGGCGTACCAGGAGTTCCACCGCCGGGGGCGGACGCTGCGGGTCAGATCGCGGGGCGCGGACCAGGTGGCGCCGTCGTCGTCGCTGTACTGGAGGTGCGGGGTACGGTCGCACGGTATGTCGCAACTGAGGCCGTCGGTACGGCCGTTGTTGTAGGTCTCGGCCAGGACGATCCGGCCGGTGCGGCGGTCCACCATGGGCGCCGGGTTGCCGTGGGTGTCCCCGTCGCCGTGGTTGACGACCTGGAGGGGGCCCCAGGTCCGGCCGCCGTCGGTGGAGCGCTTGAGGACGAGGTCGATGTCGCCGGCGTCCCCGCAGTCGTGCACCCGGCCCTCGGCGAAGGCGAGGAGGGTGCCGCGGACGGTCCGCACGATGGCGGGTATACGGAAGCAGAAGTACCCCTTCTCCTGCGCCGCCTTGAACAGGACCCGCTGGTCGAAGCCGCCCGAGGGGGCGTCGGCGGCGGCCCGGGCGGGGGCGGTCGCCGGCACGGCCAGCACGGTGGCGGCCAGTGCGGCGACGGCGGCCGGGGCGCGGCGGTGCCGGGGTCTGCGGCGGAGGCGGGGGTGCGCGCGGAGATCTGACGTCATGGTCCGGCCTGCCCTTCGAGGCATCGGGTCGGGTCATCAGGACATCCAACGTTCTATGTGCAGATGCGACGGAAGCTACTGCCGTGCGCCAGGCGCGACAAGGAGCCCGCGTCGGTTCTCTGCGCCCGGCCCCGAATTCACCCTCCAGGGCCGGGCGTACTGCGCCGTGTGCGCCACCCGGGGCCGGTGGGGTGGACGGTGCCTGGCCCCCGGGGCGGCCTCACGGCCGCAGCACCACCTTCCCCAGATTCGCCCGCGCCTCGATGATCTCGTGGGCCTTCGCGGCCTCGGCCAGCGGCAGTTCGGCATGGACCGCGGCCACCAGCCGGCCCGCCCCGGCCAGCTCCCACAGCTCGGCGTGGTCCCGCGCGTACTGCTCCCGGTGGGCGGAGGCGAAGTGCCGCATGGTCAGCCCCGTGATGGTCTTCGCGCCGGCCAGCAGCTCGTACGCCGGGAGGGTGCCGCCACCGGAGTTGAAGAAGATCAGCCGCCCACCGGGCGCCAGGGCGGCCAGCGCCCGCGGCAGCAGCTCCCCGCCCACACCGTCGAGCACCACGTCGACCGGCTCGCCCCAGGACTCCCGGTCGTACGTCACCACCCCGTCGGCGCCCAGCCCGTACAGGAACTCCGCCTTGGCCGCCGAGCCGACCGCGGCCACCACCCGCGGTACGCCCCGGAGCTTGGCCAGTTGGACGGCGAGGTGCCCGGTGCCGCTGGCCGCGCCGGTGATCAGCACCGACTCGGTGCCGGACGGGGCGGCGGTGCCGAGCGCGGCCAGCGCCACATGCCCGCCGCGCACCAGCGCCACCGCCTGCACCGCGCTCGCGCCGTCGGGGACGTGACTGGCCAGGACGGCGGGGGCGAGGGCGAGTTCGCCGTACGAGCCGGTGAGGGTGAGCGAGGTGACCCGGTCGCCGACGGCGAAGCCGGTGACCTCCGGCCCCAGGGCGATGACCTCGCCGGCGATCTCGCCGCCGAGCACGCCGGGCAGCGGATCGCCGCCGCCCCTGCCGTCGCCGCGCACCCGCCGCACCGACGGCAGGGTGACGCCGATCGCCTCGGTGCGGACGAGGAGTTCACCGGGACCGGGCACCGGGTCCTCGGCCTCCTCAAGACGTAGGACCTCCGGGCCGCCATAGGCATGGAATCGGACCCGACGCATGGGCCATCACCTCCGGGAGAACGGGCCGCACGATGACGACGGCGGCCGGATTCATGGGGAGCCCCAACGATAAACAGAAACCATTGGGGCTGCCAACGGTTTTCATGGGTTCTCCCAACATTGGTGCCACCCACGGTCTCCGGATACGCTGACTCCATGACCGCCGACCCCGCCCCCTACGCCCCCAGCCGGATCCGCGCCCTGCCCAGTTGGCTGCTGGGCCGCGCCGCCGCCCGCGGCCACCGGCTCGTCGCCGAGGCGCTCGCCGCCGAGGGCATGCGGATGATGCACCACGCCGTGCTCAGCGCGGTCGCCGAACTCGGCCCGGTCTCCCAGGCGGAGCTCGGCCGACGGGTCGGCATCGACCCCAAGGACATCGTCGCGGTCGTCAACGACCTCCAGAAGGACGGCCTGGTCACCCGCACCCCCGACCCCGAGGACCGCCGGAAGAACGCCATCGAGATCTCGACGGAGGGCGAGCGGCGACTGCGCCGCACCCAGCGGCTCGGCGACGCGGCCAACGCCGAACTCACCGCCGCGCTCAGCGAGGAGGAGCGCGCACAACTGGTCGCGCTGCTGACCCGGATCGTGGCCCCCGGGGAGTGAACCGGGCGGCCGCGCCGCCTCAGTCGGTGGCGGTCGCCGCGTCCAGCGCCAACCGGTGCTCGCCCGCGTAGACGTTCATCGACGTCCCTCGCAGGAAACCCACCAGCGTCAGCCCCGTCTCGACGGCGAGGTCGACGGCGAGCGAGGACGGCGCGGAGACCGCGGCCAGCACCGGTATACCGGCCATCACGGCCTTCTGCGCCAGCTCGAACGAGGCCCGCCCGGACACCATCAGCACGCTCGACGACAGCGGCAGCCGGTCCTCCCGGAGCGCCCGCCCGACGACCTTGTCCACCGCGTTGTGCCGCCCCACGTCCTCGCGGACGTCGAGCAGTTCACCGTCCGCGGTGAACAGCGCCGCCGCGTGCAGACCGCCGGTCCGCTCGAAGACCCGCTGGGCGGCCCGCAGCCGGTCGGGCAGCGCCGCCAGCGTCTCCGGCGTGATCCGGGGCGTGCTGTCCGGGTCGGCGGACAGCTGCCAGCGGGCGGTGGTGCGCACCGCGTCCAGGCTCGCCTTGCCGCACAGCCCGCAGGACGACGTGGTGTAGACGTTCCGCTCCAGGGAGATGTCCGGGACGGTGACCCCGTCGGCGAGCCGGACGTCGACGACGTTGTAGGTGTTGCCGCCTCCCCCGGTCTCGGCTTCGCTCGACCGGGAGGTGCCCCCACCCGTGGCCCCCGCGCAGTACACGATGTTCGCCACCTCGTCCGCGGCCGCCAGCACCCCCTCGCTGACCAGGAAGCCCGCGGCCAGCGCGAAGTCGTCACCGGGGGTGCGCATGGTGATCGTCAGCGGCCGGCCGTTCAGCCGGATCTCCAGCGGCTCCTCGGCGACCAGGGTGTCCGGCCGGCTGCTCACCGCACCCCCGCGGATCCGGATGACGCGGCGTCGCTCGGTGACCCGTCCCATGTCTGATCAGCCCCGGTTCTGTCTGCGGTGTTGGCCGTGCTCGTCGATGTCCCCTGTCCGGCACGGGCGTTCACCCGGCGCCCGCGGCGGCGATCGCCCGGCCCGGATGCGCCGCGGACCACCTCGGCGACCTGTGGGGGAGCGGCAACGCTCGGTAGACTGTAGACGATAGCCAATTATGGAGGGGGACCCCGATGCTGTCCCGAGGGCTGCCGCAGGGCACCGTACCCAAGCTCGAACGCCCCGGTCCGCTGCGCGAGCGCGTCTACGAGGCGCTGCTCGAACTGATCACCACGCGCGCGCTGCGGCCCGGCCAACACCTCGTCGAGAGCGAACTGGCGGGCCACCTCGGCGTCTCCCGCCAGCCGGTCCGCGAGGCCCTCCAGCGGCTCAGCACCGACGGCTGGGTCGATCTGCGCCCCGCCCAGGGCGCCTTCGTCCACGACCCCACCGAGGAGGAGGCCGACCAGCTGCTGACGGTCCGCACGCTGCTGGAGGCGGAGGCCGCCCGGCTCGCCGCGGTGCACGCCGAACCGTCCGGCATCGCCGAGTTGGAGCGGCTCTGCGACGAGGGCGAGCGCGCCGTCCAGGGCGACGACGTCGAGACCGCCGTCGCGCTCAACGCCGCCTTCCACGCCAAGGTGACCGCACTCGCCGACAACGCGGTCCTCGCGGAGCTGGCCGGACAGGTCGGGCGCCGGGTGCGCTGGTACTACACCCCGGTCGCCCGCAAGCGCGGCATGCAGTCGTGGGTCGAACACCGCGAGCTGATCGCCGCGATCGCCGACGGCGACGAGGCCCGCGCCACCGCCGTGATGCGCGCACACACCGAGCACACCCGGCGCACCTACCACGAACGTGACGGCGAGGACGCCTGAGCCGGTCGGGACCGGGGTGGCCGGTCCTCGCCCCTGCCGGCCCGCGTCCCGTCCGAGGGGCGAGACCAGGGGCGAGGAGCGGCCCGCCGCCGGGTAGGGTGCAGGCGATTACGCCCCGGCTGATCACTGACAAACCACTCCGAACCCGACCAGAAACGGCGAGACGCACATGAGCGAAGGGACAGCACCGGAAGCCGGCGAGGCGGCCTCCGTCGCCGACGAGGCGGCCCGCGAGCGGCTGCTCTACCTGCGCGGCAGCATCGACAACCTCGACGCCGCGCTGGTGCACCTGCTCGCCGAGCGCTTCAAGTGCACCCAGCAGGTCGGCGAACTCAAGGCCCGGCACAGCCTGCCGCCCGCCGACCCGGCCCGCGAGGCCGCCCAGATCGCCCGCCTGCGCCGCCTGGCCGAAGAGGCCCGCCTGGACCCGGCGTTCGCGGAGAAGTTCCTGAACTTCATCATCGGCGAGGTCGTCCGCCACCACCGGGCTATCGCGGACCGGGCGGTGGCCGACGGCGAGGAGCAGCCGCCGCACCCGGACGGACCGCGGCCGACGGCCGGCTGAGCGCTTTCGCCGAGCACGTTCGCAGCGCCTTTGGGTGGGCCGGCCGGCACGTCCGTCATCTGCTGCCCGCGCCGGTGGGTTCCTCAACGTACCGGCACGGGCAGGCCGTTCACCATGGTTCGCACCGCAGTCCATTGAGAGGGTGTCCCGCGTGGCGGGACACCCGTAGGCATTTCACCCCAACCACGCCGAAGGCTTGACACGCCTCTCCCGCGCTGATGTCCATTACCCCCCATCGGAATTCCGCGATGGCGTCGAGCGGCATCGGCGCGAACTCCCTTTCTTCCACGGGGACTTGTCGCCGTTCTTTCCCCGCTGCCTAGGCTTTCGTCGGCAAGGAGAGGGAGGTTTACTGTGAATGCGCTGAATCTCAGCGAGGCGGAAGTCGAAGGCTTCGTCAGGGACGGCTTTGTGAAGTTAAGCGGGGCCTTCTCGAAGGAGACGGCCGAGGAGTGCCGGGAGCGGCTCTGGCGGGAGACCGGCAAGGATCCGGAGGATCCGACCACGTGGACGGAGCCGGTGATCCGGGTTCCTCCGATCAACGACCCGCCGTTCTTGGAGTCGTGCAACACGCCCCGGCTGCACCGCGCGTACGACCAGCTTTTCGGCGACGGCCGGTGGACCCCGCCGGAATGGCCCGGCACCTTCCCGGTGCGCTTTCCCCACCCCTCCGCGCCGATGGACACGGCGTGGCACTTCGACGCTGGCTGGCACGTCGATGAGCAGTGGTTCGAGGCGCTGGAGGACGGCGGCGACCTGGCCAAGGTGGACCCGCACGGATTCCGCGTCAACATCCAGTCGCGCGGCCGCGCCCTGCTGCTTCTGTTGCTCTACTCCGACGTCGGGCCGGACGACGCGCCGACCGTGATCCGCGTCGGCTCGCATCTCGACGTGCCCCCGCTCATCGCCCCCTACGGGGAAGAGGGCTGCGGTCTGATCGATGACGACTACCTCGACGAGAAGACGGCGCACCGGCCGGAGGTGCTGGCCACCGGCGAGGCCGGCGATGTGTTCCTGGTCCACCCGTTCCTCGTGCACGCCGCCCAGGCGAATCGGCACGGGCGGCCGAAGTTCATGGCTCAGGCGTCGGTGGAACCGCTCGAACTGGTACGGACCGAGCGGCCGGACGGGGCGTACAGCCCGGTGGAGCAGGCGGTCCGGAAGGGACTGGGACTGTCCCCGGTGAGCTGACCGCGGCGCAGGCGTGCGGGGGCGTACCAGAATTCGGTACGCCCCCGCACGCCCGCCGGGCTGCCCGCCCCCTCAGCTCACCTCCCGGCTGATCGGCCGCGGGTTGGGCGTCACCTCGCGCAGCCGCGGCCGTCCCGGCTGGTGGAGCAGCAGCGTGAAGGCCGCCGCGATCAGCGAGATGCCGCCGGCCAGCAGATAGGCGCCGCGGTAGCCCCAGGCGCTGACCACCATCGAGCCCAGTCCGCCGCCGAACAGGCCGCTGATGAGCTTGCCGCTGTAGACCAGGCCGTAGTTGCTGGCGTTGTAGTTCTCCCCGAAGTAGTCGGGGGTCAGGGCCGCGAAGAGCGGATAGAAGGCGCCGCCGCCGAATCCGGAGAGGAAGGCGAAGAACAGGAACAGCCACTGGCTGTGCAGGTCCCCGGCCCAGAGCACCCCGAACTGGGCCAGCCCCAGCACGACGATCACGAAGACCAGGGTCGTCTTGCGGCCCCACAGGTCCGACAGCCAGCCGACCACCGTCCGCCCGACGCCGTTGACGACCGACATCACCCCCATCGACGAGGCCGCGACCAGCGGGCCGAAGCCCACGTCCTTCGCGAAGTCGACCTGGAAGGAGATCCCGAAGATCGAGACGCCGGCGGTCAGCACCACACTCACCCACATCACCGGGAGCATCCCGCTGCGGAGCGCCTCCTTGGGCGTGAACTGGTGCACCGCAGGAGGGTTCTTGGTCAGATGCGCGGTGCTCTTCTGCGGCCCGCCGTCGGCGAGCGGCGGAGCGACGTCCGCGGGCCACCAGTTCTTCGGCGGGTCCTTGAAGAACCAGGCACACCCCGCCACCACGATCAGCACATAGACCCCGATCAGATCCAGCACCTCGTCGAAGTCATGTGTGGTGAAGGCGTAGTTGAAGACGAAGATGAACGGCAGGGCGCCGTAGGCGAAGCCGCCGTTGACGAACCCGGTCTTCGTCCCGCGCCGCTCCGGGAACCACTTGCCGACCATGTTGATGCAGGTGGCGTAGACGAGCCCGGAGCCGACACCGCCGACGACCCCGAAACCGCAGAGCGCCGCCGGTACGTTGTCCAGATGCCCCAGGGCGACGAAGCCCAGCAGGCTCAGCGCCGCTCCGATGTACATCGCCCGGCGCGCGGTAAGCCTGCCGCGCTCCCGTAACCAACCGGCCGGGAAGGCGATGCCCGCCTGGCAGAACACCCAGACGCTCAGAATCCAGAAGGTGTCGCTCTGCGACCAGCCGTGGGCGTGCGAGAGAGTGCCCTCGGCCGACCCGTAGGCGTATTCGGAGACGCTGATGGCGATCATCGAGAGCCACGGCAGATACACCATCAACTGCCGTGAATGGCCGCCCAGTAGCTCCCGGTCGGTCTCGCCGATCCGGTAGACCCGGCCCTTGCCGTCGGTGACTTCCCGATAGGCGGTGCCCATCGTGACTGTCGTGCCCGCCGTGCCTGGCGTTCTTGCCGTTCCCGTCGTCCCCGTCGTCCCCGTTGTACCCGTCGTGCCCCTGCTGTCCCGCCTGCTGTGCTCCATATCGTTCACCTCGGAATCGAAAGAACCCGGTCAGCGCGCCTCTGTCCGATCTCTCAGGGGTTCGAGGGAGGAACTCAGGGGCCGAGCAGTCCCGCCGCCCGCGCCCAGCGGTACTTGGCGCCGAGCACGGCCACCGGCTTCTCGGTCGTGTACGGGTAGGCGACCACCCCGCGCGCGAACAGCTCGGCGGCGGCCTCCTCGACCTCGGTGTCCCCGGCCAGCGACGCCACCACCGGCTTCTCGACGCCGCGCGCCCGGAACTCCTCGACGACCCGCGCGGTCAGCTCCGCGAAGACCGCCGGCGGGGTGACGATGGTGTGCCAGTAGCCCAGCACCAGGGCGTGGATGCGCGGATCCGACAGGCCCAGCCGGAGGGCCGCCTCATAGGTGGCCGGTGGCTCGCCGCCGGTGATGTCCACCGGGTTGCCGGCCGAGCCGAACGGCGGGATCAGGCGCCGGAACGCCGCGTCGAGGTCGGCCGGAATGTCCATCAGCCGCAGCCCGTTGTCGACGAGCGCGTCCGACAGCAGCACCCCGGAACCGCCGGCGCCGGTGATCACCACCACGTTGTCGCCCTTCGGGACCGGCAGGACGGGCAGCGCCCGGGCGTACTCCAGCAGGTCGGCAAGGCCCGGCGCCCGGATCACCCCGGCCTGCCGCAGGATGTCGTCATAGACCGCGTCATCGCCGGCCAGCGCACCGGTGTGGGAGCCGGCGGCCC
This sequence comes from Streptomyces sp. NPDC093097, assembly GCF_044754325.1. Classification (NCBI taxonomy): domain Bacteria; kingdom Bacillati; phylum Actinomycetota; class Actinomycetes; order Kitasatosporales; family Streptomycetaceae; genus Streptomyces; species Streptomyces sp. NPDC093097. The sequence continues at coordinate 28,245 of NZ_JBIVOW010000024.1, read as the reverse complement.
GCGCGCCGGCCCCGGTACGGCCCGCCTTCAGCACCACCACCGGCTTCTTCGGTACGGTCTCCCGGGCCGCCTCGACGAACGCCCGGCCGTCCTTGAGGTCTTCGAGGTGCATCGCGATGCAGTCGGTGTGCGGATCCTCGCCGAAGTAGGTGAGCAGATCGTCCTCGTCCACGTCCGCCTTGTTGCCAAGACCGACGATCGCCGAGACGCCGGTCCGGGTCGTCCGCGCGAACCCCAGGATCGCCATCCCGATGCCGCCGGACTGCGAGGTCAGCGCCACCCCGCCCTTGACGTCGTACGGGGTGCAGAACGTGGCGCACAGGTCCTGCCAGGTGGAGTAGTAGCCGTAGATGTTCGGGCCGAGCAGCCGGACGCCCCACTCGGCGCCGATCGCCACGATCCGTTCCTGGAGGGCGGGTTCACCGGCCTCGGCGAAGCCGGACGGGATCAGCACGGCGTTCGGGATGCCCTTGCGGCCCACCTCCTCCAGCGCGGCCGGCACCAGCGGCGCGGGGATCGCGAACACCGCCACGTCCACCTCGCCCGGGACGTCCAGCACCGACCGGTACGCCTTGCGGCCCTGGATGTCGTCGGCCGTGGGGTGCACCGGATGGATCTCGCCGGAGAAGCCGCCGTCGAGCAGATTGCGCAGCACCGAGTGGCCGATCTTCCCCGGGGTGTTGGAGGCCCCGATGACCGCCACCGAGCGCGGCCGCATCAGCCGCCCCATCGCGGCGAGGATCTCCTCCCGGCCGTGCCGCGGGCGCTGCGGCGGAGCCCCGGTGCTCAGCAGGATCCGCACGTCCGCGGCCGTCACCCCGTCCGCCGAGGCGAACACCGGATTGAGGTCCACCTCCGCGATCTCCGGGAAGTCCGTGGCCAGTTGGGAGGTGCGGACGATCAGTTCGGTCAGCGCGGCACGGTCCACCGCGGGCCCGCCGCGCACCCCGCGCAGCGCCTTTGCCGCCCGGATGCCGTCCAGCATCGACGCGGCGTCCTCGGCCGTCGCCGGCGCGAGCCGGAAGGTGACGTCCTTGAGCACCTCGACCAGGACCCCGCCCAGTCCGAACGCCACGACCTTCCCGAACGTCGGGTCAGTGACCGTCCCGACGATCACCTCCTGCCCCGCCGGCACCATCTGCTGCACCAGTACGCCGTCGATCCGCGCCTGCGGGGCGTACGCCCGCGCGTTCGCCACGATCGCGGTGAACGCGCCGCGCACCTCGGCCGCCGAACCCAGGCCCGTCCGCACTCCGCCCGCTTCGGTCTTGTGCGGGATGCCCGGCGAGACGATCTTCATCGCCACCGGGAACCCGATCCGGTCGGCGAGCGCCACCGCGGCCTCGGCGTCCTCCGCCAACCCCTCCGCCGGCACCGCAATCCCGTACGCCTCGGCGATCAGCTTCCCCTCGGGCGCGGTGAGCACGATCCGCCCCTCGGCCCGCGCCGCCGCCAACACCCCATCCACCACGCTCTTCTGACTCTCACGCATCATCAGATCACTCCCTCCGCCGTCAAGCGCTCCAGTTCCGCTCCGTCCAGCCCCAGCTCGTCGCCGTAGACCTCGGCGTTGTGCTCGCCCAGCAGCGGTGAGCGATGGACGTCGACGGGGGAGTCGGAGAGCTTCAGCGGCGAGCCGACCGTGGTGAAGGTGCCGCGCTGCGGATGCTCGACCTCGACCACCATCCCGTTGGCCGCCAGCGACGCGTCCTCGATGATCTCCTTGGTCGACAGGATCGGCCCGCAAGGGATGTCATGGGCGGTCAGCTGCGCCAGCACCTCCCACTTGGGGAGCGTGGTGCTCCACTCCTCGATCAGCTGGAACATCTTCGACAGCCTGGGAAGCCGCGCCTCCGGCGTCGCCCACTCCGGGTCCTGCGCCAGCTCCGGCCGCCCGATCAGCTCGGTGAGCGGCCGCCAACCGACCGGCTGCACGATCACATAGACGTAGTCGTTGGGCCCGCCGGGCGCGCACTTCACCGCCCAGCCCGGCTGCCCGCCACCGCTGGCGTTGCCGCTGCGCGGCACCTCGTCGCCGAAGTCCTCGTTCGGATACTCCGCCAACGGCCCGTGCGTCAGCCGCTGTTGATCGCGCAGCTTGACCCGGCACAGATTGAGCACCGCATGCTGCATGGCGACGTTGACCCGCTGGCCGCGGCCGGTGCGGGTGCGCTGGAGGAGCGCGGCGAGGATGCCGGCGACGCAGTGCACCCCCGTGCCGGAGTCGCCGATCTGCGCCCCGGTCGCCAGCGGCGGTCCGTCCTCGAAGCCGGTGGTCGCCATCGAACCGCCCATGGCCTGGGCCACCACTTCGTACGCCTTGAAACCGGTGTACGGGCCGTCCCCGAACCCCTTGATGCTGGCGTAGACGATCCGCGGATTGATCTCCCGGATGCGCTCCCACGGGAATCCCATCCGATCGACCGCGCCCGGCCCGAAGTTCTCCACCAGCACATCACTGCGCCGGATCAACTCCGTCAGCAGCTCCTTGCCCCGCGGGGTCTTAGTGTTGAGGGTGATGCTGCGCTTGTTGCAGTTGAGCATCGTGAAGTAGAGCGAGTCGGCGTCCGGGACGTCCCGCAGCTGCCGCCGCGTGATGTCCCCCGTCACCGCCTCCAGTTTGACCACATCGGCCCCGAGCCAGGCCAGCAACTGCGTGGCGGAAGGCCCGGACTGAACGTGCGTCATATCCAGCACACGAATGCCGTCAAGTGCCCTGTCCATGCCCGACTCCCTCCTACTTGTACATGGTCTGGTTCATCGTTCCGGGGGCGTAGGCGTCCGGATCGATCCACACGTTGATCAGCGAGGGCTTCCCGGACTCCCGGGCCCGCCGCAGCGCCGGCCCGATGTCCGCCGGATCCCGGACCTCCTCGCCGTAGCCGCCCAGCATCCGCGCGAACTCGTCGTAGCGGACATCGCCGAGCGTGTTGCCGACCCGCTCCCGCTCGGCGCCGTACTTGGCCCGCTGCCCGTAACGGATCTGGTTCATCGACGAGTTGTTGCCGATCACGCCGACGAACGGCAGGTCGTAGCGGACCAACGTCTCGAAGTCCCACCCCGTCAGGCTGAACGCGCCGTCGCCGAAGAGCGCGACCACCTCCTTCTCCGGCCGCGCCTGCTTGGCCGCGAGCACGAAGGGGATCCCGACACCGAGCGTGCCGAGCGGCCCCGGGTCCATCCAGTGACCGGGCGACTTGGGCTGCACGACCTGCCCGGAGAAGGTGACGACGTCCCCGCCGTCCCCCACATAGATCGAGTCCTCCGTCAGAAACTCATTGATCTCACTCACCAACCGATAGGGGTGAATGGGGGAGGCGTCGGACCGCAACTGCGGCAACCGCTTGTCCAACGCGGCCTGTTCGACGGCCCGCAGCTCGTCCAGCCACTCCTTGCGCTTGGCGCCACCCCCGTTGATCCGCCCCGACGCGGCCTCGCCGACCGCCTTCATCACGAGGCCCGCGTCCCCCACAATCCCCAGATCGACGTCCCGGTTCCGCCCCACCGTCCGGTAGTCCAGATCGATCTGCACCACCGTGGCGTCCGGTGACAAGCGCTTGCCGTACCCCATCCGGAAGTCGAACGGCGTCCCGACGATCACGATGACGTCGGCGTTGGCGAACGCGTACCGCCGGGACAACTGGAAGTGGTGCGGATCGCCGGGCGGCAGCGTCCCCCGCCCGGCGCCGTTCATGTACGCCGGGATGTCCAGCGCCCGGACGAGCTCCACCGCGGCCTCGGTCCCGCGCGTCGTCCACACCTGGCTGCCCAGCAGGATCGCCGGCTTCTCCGCCCGCACCAGCAGATCGGCCAGCCGCTGCACGTCCTCGGGGTCGCCGGGGGAGCGGGTCGAGGCCCGATAGTGCCCGGCCCGCGGCACCCGCGCCGCCTCGGCCGGCACCTCGGCGTCCAGCACATCGCGCGGGATCTCCAGGAACGAGGGCCCGGGCGCACCGTGGAAGCACTCCCGGAACGCCATCGAGACCATGTCCGCGGCCCGCGCGGTGTCCGGCACGGTGGCCGCGAACTTGGTGATCGGCGTCATCATCTCGACGTGCGGCAGGTCCTGGAGCGACCCCATCTTGTGCTGCGTACGCGCCCCTTGCCCCCCGATCAGCAACATCGGCGACTCGGCCCGAAAGGCGTTGGCGACCCCGGTCACCGCATCCGTGGTCCCGGGCCCCGCGGTGACCACCGCACACCCCGGCCGCCCGGTCAGCCGCGCATACCCGTCCGCGGCATGCGCGGCGACCTGCTCGTGCCGGACGTCCACCACCTTGATGCCCTCATCGACACACCCGTCATAGATGTCGATGATGTGCCCCCCACAGAGCGTGTAGATCACCTCCACACCCTCCGCTTTGAGCGCTTTAGCTACCAAGTGACCGCCGGAGATGGGGGGTTGGGGGGCTTGGGTGTGATGGGCGGCGTGGGTGGTGTGGGTGCCTTGGGCGCCTTGGGTGTCGCGGGAGTGGTGGGTGTCGCGAGTATCGCGAGTGTCCTGGGCTTGCTGGGTGTCTTGGGTGCCCTGGGGGGCCTGGGATTCCTGGCAGTCCTGAGCGTCTTCCTTAGCCACTTCAGTCACGTCAGTCACTTCCTTAGCCGTGTGCGGCGCCGCTTCTTCAGCCGACGACCGCCCTCCCTGCAGTCGACTGAAGACTGTATACAGTCGCCAGTCGACAAATACTGTATGGAACCGTTATCCCTCACCGCTCCACGGTTGTCCAGGGGGAGACGTCGCGATCAAGCCACCAGGCTGCGGGGTATCGGCCACTGCCCCTCGGCCGCGGCCGCCGACCACTGGCTACCCGCTACTCGCTGTCGGCTACTGGCGGCCAGCTGCCGGGGTGGTCGCCAGTCCGTCCGCGGCTGGCCGAAAGATCCCTCCGCCCGCCCCGAGTGCTGCGTGCCCCCCCCGGGTCGTCGGGGCGTCTCCCTCGACTGGCGCCGCACCAGGCTCGCGGCCCCCTCTGTCCCGGCGTCGCCAGGGGCGCCGCGCCAAGCCCCGCGGGCGCCCGGGCGGCTCATAAACGCGCCTTATGCCCAGCACGGATACGCAGGTGAAACCCACTCCGAAACCTTGGTATTGTTATCCATGTCGCCGCGGGGAACGCCCCGCGAAGACCACCTAAGTCCGGGTGGCGGAATGGCAGACGCGCTAGCTTGAGGTGCTAGTGCCCTTTATCGGGCGTGGGGGTTCAAGTCCCCCCTCGGACACTCTTGAGATGTGCATGTTTCAGAGGGTCGTGACTCTACGGTCATGACCCTCTTTTGCATGTCGAGGGTCAGCGTAAGTCCGACCTCTTCGTAGAGAGGCTGCTTACGTTCACGGGTGGCTTCGAGGAGTCGGTCGGTCATCGTGCCGAGCTCCGAGACCATGTGGTCGATCTGCCCTGCGGGAGGACTTCGGGTTCGACTGCTGTGGCGGCGAGGAGCTCTGGTTGTGTCGCGGCCTTCTCGCTCTGGGTTTGGTTGATCCATTCCATGGCAATCTGAGGGTCGGCTCCGGCGTCGAGTGCCCCCCGGCACTGGGTGATGGGCTTGTCGCATTCGGTGATCGTGCGCCGCGCTGCTGTGACGGCCGTCGTGGCAGGGGCTGGCGCGCCCTGCGATTGCTGCATTGCGCGGAGCGCGGTGGTTAGGTGTCCGGGGGCGAAGGTCGCGGTCATCCACTTGTCGAGTGCGGGGAGCATGGCTTCCTCCCGTACGTAGACGGTGAGCGGGTGGTCGAAGGCGGTGTTCTTGGCGTACTCGGCGGTGTAGCGACAGCGGTAGTGGGGCTCTCCGTTGTTGAAGGAGTGATCGAGAGACCTGACCTCGCGGTGGCCTGCTTCAGCAGCCAGGTGATGGACAAGGCCTGCCGCAGACGGGAACGGGTATGACGTGCGGCTCTCCGGCCATCGTCGCCGTCGAGGGCATGTATCGCCTTTCGTAGCCCCACAGGTGAATGGCCTTGGTGGGGCCCGGGGGATGAGAGTGGGGGCAAGTCGCAGGTCCGGGTGGGGGATTAGAAGTCGAGGACGTCGTTCGGTTGCAGCAGTAGGCCGACGAGACTCAGCTGTAGCTTCATGCGGGAGGATCGGCTGACATCGCGTGAGCCATGGTCGCGGGTGTGGGCAAGGGCTGGCACCTGGATGAACAAGTGCGTCAACTTGCTGACTCAGGGTGGGAATTGCCAAGATTTGCCTCAGTCTAAGTAATGGGTCAGGGGTGGAGTCATGCGTGCGTGGGTGGTCAGAGCGGGGCGTCAAGGCGAACGTGAGGCAGAGGCCCTTCAGCAAGAGTTAGTCATCGCTGGCTGGCCGGGTACCCCGGACCTCTCCTCGAGTGCAGCGCGCGCCGACATACGACGCATCGTGCAGATCGCGTACCCGGACGAGAACGACTACACCCTCCGGAACTGGACCGGTCAACTGCTCCGCTTCCGGCACGAGATAGCCCTCGATGATCTGATCGCGCTACCCCGGATGAACGGCCAGTACGCGATCGGCCGTGTGATCGGTGGTTACGCGTATCGGTCCGATGCCGATGACGGTATGCGGCACATCCGGCGTGTCAAGTGGGCGGCGAAGGACCTGCCGCGTGACACATTCCGCCCTGACCTTCTGCAATCTCTCGGTTCACTACTCACCGTGTTCGAACTGCGTCGCTTCGACGCGGCGCGGCGTCTCGCTCAGGTGATGGAGGGAAGCGGTGATCCCGGTCGGCCGGAAGACGGCGAGCCGGGTGCTTCCTTCGAGGGGCGACGACAGCTCTTCGACCAGGCGCGTGCCCACGAAGGAGGCACGGGAAGGCCCGCCAAACTCACCATCCGCAAGCTCCTGGAGTTGTGGAGTGCGGAGCGGCGCGATGCGCCGAGCGTGGCACGTATCCAGCGAGATCTGGACGAGGCCGGCCTTCTGTGCGTACCTCTCTTCACCGAGGGCACGCTCGACAGCATCGTCACCGTCCTCGTCGCCGGTGCCGAGCCGGCCGAGGACGGATCGAGTCAGATCACCCGGATCGCGCGTAGCGCCGCGGTTGACCCGACCAATCTCACGGCATCATCGTCAGAGGACGACGAAGTGGATTCCGCCGAGATGTCCGGTGTGGTGGAACGCGTATCCATGGCTGCTCGCCGTGGTCATGCGCTTCACCCGGTGACTGGCGGTCAGCCGACTGATCACGGCGACGAAGCGTACGGCAGGGGAGGCGAAACCGCGGCGGACGACGATCTCGCTTCCGTTGCCTATCTCGTCGGCAACCTTCCCTCGGCGCGTAGACGACCCGAATCCATACCTGTGACTGCGACGCTCAAGAGCGCCACGACGATCATGATGCTGAAGCAGTTCAGCCAACTGCCGGTACTTGACGACCACGGACGTCTCCTGGGCGTCGTGAGCTGGCTTTCGATCGGTCAGGCACTTCTCGTCCACCCCGATGCACGACTGTCCGACGCGGTGGTCCCAGCCCCTGAGGCGGCAGCCAGCGAGCACCTTCTCGACTGTCTCCGCCACATCGAGAAGCACGGCTACGTACTCGTCCGCGACGACGCCCACCGAGTCTGCGGGATCGTGACTCCTTCCGACGTGGCCGTGGAGTTCCGCAGCCGTGTCAGCCCGTTCGTCCTCATTGAGGAGGTCGAGCAGCGGCTGCGCAGGATCGTCGACCAGCGCGTCTCGCTCGACCACATCCGAGAGTGCATCACCGCGACGAACAAGAAGAAAGCCGCCGAGGCCGAGGACGCTTCGGAGCTGACTCTGGGCAACTACCGTCACCTGTTCCTCTTGCCCGCGGCTTGGAAGGAAGCGGGACTACCCGTCGACCAGCACCACTTCACCGAGGCGCTGAAGCGTTGCGCCGACTTGCGTAATGACCTCATGCACTTCAGCCCCGACCCGGTGAGTGAGGGCGACATCCAGTTCCTCAACGGTCTGCTGGACTTGTTGCGGAAGCTGGACGGACAGGGATGACGAACTCGGATTCGGCACTGGTTCGCCGCTCTTCTCAGCGGCATGTCGAATCCGGCCACTGCTCCATACCGGGTCACAGGTCCCGCACCTTCGCCCCGGTCTCTGGGATGCGCTGCGTGCGCACGAATGTGGATCAGTACCCTGTATCAGTGAATTGTCAGCGTCTATGCTGCTCAGGCGTGTTCTTGGCGGCCGAACGGACGCACGCACCAACTCTGTCGGGGAAGTCGGGGGGACTCACGTGACAGGCAGCAGTGCACTGCCGCAGTACATCGGTCCGTATGTCGTCGAGCGGAGCCTCGGGGCCGGCGGGATGGGCGAGGTGTACCTCGCCTACTCCGTTGCGGGAGAGCCGGTTGCGGTCAAGGTGATCCGTCCCGACCGCACGGATCCCCATACACGCGCCCGTTTCGAGCGCGAGGCGACCATCGCGCGCACCATCTCAGGTACCGGCCGTGTCGCTCGTTTCCTCAACGCGGATCCGTTCGCCGAGCTGCCGTGGCTGGCCATGGACTACATCCCCGGCCGCACACTTGTCGACGTGGTCAAGAACCAGGGAGTGCTGGCAGCTTCGCTGGTGGCGAGCCTGGGGGCACTGCTTGCCGAGGGGCTAGCGGCGGTCCATGCGACAGGCCTGGTGCACCGCGACCTCAAGGCCTCGAATATCATCCTCGGCGACTTCGGCCCGGTGATCATCGACTTCGGTCTTGGGGCCTTTCTCGACGCGTCGAAGGGCTCGCTCAGCCGGGCCGGGACGGTTCTGGGCACGGTGCGCTGTATGCCGCCCGAGCAGGCACGAGGCGAGACCGACGTGACAGCGGCGGCGGACGTGTACGGCTTGGGGACGGCGCTGCTGTACGCCGCGACGGGCCACTACCCGTACGACGGCTCCCGGTGGGAGGCCATTGCGATACAGGTGGTCAGTCCGGACATGGAGCCTGATCTGTCCGGACTGCCCGCGGAGCTCGCCCCCGTCGTGGCGTCGATGCTCGCGTTCGAGCCGGGTGACCGCCCGTCGTTGGAACAGGTCACCCGCCAGTGCGCCGACCTCCTGCGGTCACTGGGCATGAGCCCGGCCAGGGCGCGGCGTGCGTTGATCCAGAGCACCGCACCAGCCGACCACGCGACGCTGGTGTTCCCACAGCCGGACGCCCGGATGCTGGACCGGATCGACTCACTGGAGCAGCTGCTCCGCGAACATGCGGACTCCGAGCGCAGAGGCGGTCCCGCTCCCACTGATGCTGATGACGAGCGCTCAGTTCCAAAGGCGCTCGTTTCTGAGCGGGAGCCGGTCAAGGCACCGTCTCCGGCGGCCAAGCCAGGCCGTCCGCCTGCTTCCCGCCGGGTCGCCGGAGAACTTCGCGAGCGCTATGCGAGGGGATCGCAGCTTGCTTGGTCCAAGCGTTGAAGGTTTCAAGACGTTCCCCTGATCCCGTTGCCCCTGGGGCAGATACGAGTACGGACTTCCCCCACGCTCCCCGTACAGCAGGTTCACCACGAGCACACCGTCCATAGAGGAGCATCACGTGACCACGGCGAGGCAGCCCGAGATATCCGAGCCGGGCGACACCGCCACGACGCACCCGGTCGGCGCGAAGCCGGCCTTCGCCCCCGGAGCCCAGGTGCGCATCCGTCATGAGCAGTGGCTCGTCAAGTCGGTCTCGGAGAGCCGCGACGGGCTCTTGGTCGAGGTCAGCGGGGTCTCCCCTTTCGTGCGGGGGACCGACGCCGTCTTCTACTCGGGGCTCGACCCGATCGACGTACTCGATCCGCGCAAGACCCAGCTCATGGCTGACGACACCTCCAAGCACTCCAAGGCCCGCCTCTACCTCGAAGCCGTCATCCGCAAGACCGCACTGCCGCAGACGGAGCACGGGCTCGCGCTCGCCGACTCCTTTCTCATGGACCGGCAGGAGCACCAACTGCGCCCGGCTGAACTGGCCTTGTCGATGCGCAATCCGCAGCCGCGGCTCCTGATCGCTGATGTGGTCGGCCTCGGGAAGACAGTGGAGATCGGCGTCACGCTCGCCGAGCTGATTCGCCGCGGACGTGGCGAGCGGATCCTCGTCGTCACTCCCGCTCACGTGCTGGAGCAGTTCCAACGGGAGCTGTGGACGCGTTTCTCGCTGCCGCTCGTCCGTCTGGACTCCACCGGCATCCAGCGCATCCAGCAGGAGATCCCCGCGGGCCGCAACCCCTTCGCTCATTTCAAGCGGGTCATCGTCTCCGTCGACACGCTCAAGTCCGCCACGTACGCCCACCATCTGGAGAGCATCACCTGGGACGCGGTGGTCATCGATGAGTCACACAACCTGGTCAACAAGGGCACCCGCAACAACCGGCTCGCTCGCCGTCTCGCGGAACACACCGACGCGCTGATCCTGGCTTCCGCCACTCCTCACAACGGTGACGCCGAGTCCTTCGCCGAGCTGATCCGCATGCTCGATCCCGCGGCGATCGCGGACCCGAAGAACTACAAGGTCGCCGATCTCGAACACCTCTACATCAGGCGTACGAAGACCGACCGTGAGGTTCGTGACGGCCTCAAGGACAAGCCGTGGGCCGAGCGAGGCGACTCCAACCCGATCCCGGCGCCGGCCACACCGAAGGAGGTCGCCGTCCTGGAGAAGCTCGCAAGCCAGTGGACCCCTGGCGACCCTGACCGCGCGTCGGTGTGTGCAGACCCGCTGGTGGCCTACAACTTCCTCAAAGCGTTCCTCTCCTCCCACAAGGCGCTGTCGCAGTCCCTCACCAACCGCCGCGCCTACCTGGACAACCCCAAGACCTACAGCGCGAGTGGCAAGCGCCGCGAACTCACCCCCGAACGCCGCGACGCCCTGGCCGCCGAGAGCAAGTCGCTCACCGAACTTGAGGAGTTAATCGCCGACTTCACGGACGAGGACTCGTCCAAGCTCGACGCTCTCGTCACCGCCCTTGAGGGGCTTGGCGTCGGCCCACGCTCCGACCGCCGAGTGGTGATCTTCTCGGAGCGCATCGCGACCCTGACGTGGCTCGCCGAGGAGGTCCCGGGCCGCCTCGGTTTCAAAAAGAAGCCGGGCAAGGGCGATGAGACCAGCCCGTGGAAGGCGTACGACGGAGCCGTGGAGGTCATGCACGGCGAGGCGACCAACGACGAACAGCAGCGCGAGATCGTCGATCGCTTCGGCCGGGCCGACGAGCCCGTACGACTGCTGTTCACCGGCGACATCGCCTCCGAGGGCGTAAACCTGCACCACCAGTGCCACGACCTCTTCCACTACGACCTGCCGTGGTCCCTCATCCGCATCGAGCAGCGCAACGGGCGAATAGACCGCTACGGGCAGGCGATCAGCCCTGAATTCCGTGCTTTGACCCTCACCGCCGATGTGCCCTGGCGACGTGACGAGGAGACCGGCGAGATGCTCACGCTCGACGACCGACTCGTCGGCGCGCGCCTGCTGCGGCGCGAGGCCCAGGCTCACGAGATCGCAACGGGTGAGGGCAGTGCCGAGGCCGTCACCGGCCTGTACGACGACAAGAAGGAAGAGGACCGCCTCACTCGCGACCTCATCAAGGGCAGCACGGTCGACCGGTCCATCAAGGAGTCCCGGCAGGAGGCGGGCGGCGTCCTCGCAGGGATCCTCGGCAACATCAACGCCGCGATCGCCGACCCGACGGCGACCCCGGCCGCCATCGGAGCCGCCCCGGTCCGCCAGGCCGACGTTCCGTACGTCTTCGCCGACACCAAGGCGTATTTCCACGCTGCGATGGACCTCATCTATCCCCAGGCCGAGCGCGAAGCTCTTAACTGGCGTCCCGAGACGGCAGGTGGACGTATCGAGTTCACCCCACCCGACGACCTGCAGTACCGGTTCCGGGAGCTGCCTGCCTCCTACCTCGACCAGGAAAAGATCCTCACCACGTCCAAGCACGACGGCACGCTGAGCATCACGTTCAACGCGAAGTACGCCGCCGACCGGCTTGAAGCCGCCCGCAACGCCAAGCAGGGCAAGACCCAGCAGAACAAGTCCCAGTGGCCGAACGTCAGTTACGTCTCCGACATTCACCCGGTGTTGGACTGGGTCACGGACAAGGTCCTCGCCAAGCTCAAGTACGACGAGGCGTTCGTCCTCGCCTATCGCCCCGACGCGGCAAAAGCACGTCGCATCGACGCCGAACTGTCCGCCGCGCTCAGTGGCCCGGTTTACCTCGTGCAGGGCGTCTACTCCAACGCGGCGGGCCGGCCGACGGTCGTGGAATGGATGGCCGTCACCGGCCTCGCCGACACCGACCCTCGCGTGTGGCCAATGGATTCGGCCTTCCTCGCCGCCTGCGGCGTTGGCCCGGAGATGCCCGGACGCGACCAGATCCTCGACAAGGACCTCCTGCAGAACTTGATCCCCGCGGCCGTCGACGCCGCCGAGGAATATCTTGGCGCACGCCGCGCCGTCTACGACCGGCAGATCGACGCCTATCTCGCCCCGTACGAGGACCGGGTCGAGGTCTGGGAACAGGGCGCGCTGATCGCCGTCGGCAATCAGCACCGCCGCCGCGAGGAAGTGCAGGAGACCGCCGACCGCCGCCGCAAGCTCGTGCGGCGCCTGCGTACGTCCGGCGATCCGATGCTGCGCGTTCTCGGTGTCCTCGAACCCCTCCACCCTGCCGTACGCATTGAGGAGTCCGCACGATGAGCTACGTCTACGACTCCTTCGCCAACCGTGGCGAGTACCTCTCCGCCCACTATTTCAGCGAGGAGCTGGAGAACACTCTCAAGAAGAAGTCGGCCGGCGACGAGGGGGTGTTCACCGTCTGGACCGATCGCGAGACGGACCTGCACGACACCCGACCCACCCCGCGCGAACGCCTGCCCAGACTCCACACCGAATATGCCTCCACTGTCCGCCCCTACCTCGCTGCCCAGACTGAAGGGAACGGGGCCGGTGCCACCTACGACGACCTTTCCGGCGAGTGGGACGAACGCCTGACCGCCTGGCACGGCACAGTCCTGGCCGCTCTCGGGTACGGCACAAGGGACACGCGGCTCACCGTGTACAACGCCGGCAAGGAGCACGAACTCACCGTCGCCTGGCATGGCGACGGCATCGTCGCCCTGGACTGTGGCTGGACCGGCAAGCTCGACGGCGCGCTGGAAGCCGACGGGGCTGGTCGGCTCGTCCACCCCGTCAAGACGAGTGAAGGGCTCATCAGCTCCGGGGAGAAGTTGTCCGCCTGGCTCTTCCAGAGTGAACTGCACGAACCCGATGGTGACGCACCGCGCTTCGTCCTGCTGCTGTGCGGGGGTGTGATCGTCCTCGCCGACCGCACCACCTGGTCCGAAGGCCGCTACCTCGCGGCCAACCTCGACGCCGCGCTGCTGCGCAACGACACCAAGAAGTCAGGCGAACTCGCCCTCCTTGCCGCACTCTTCTCACACGACATGCTCGCGCCCCGCCCCGACGGCAAGGGCCGCCGCATGGACGATCTCCTGAAGGCGTCCCGCGACAACGCCGTCGGCGTTAACTCCGAGCTACGCAAGGGACTTCAGCGCTCAGTCGAGATCATTGCGAACGAGGTCCTCGCCCAGCTGCGCAAGACCGGTGTCACCCCGCGTCAAATCGAGGACCCGGAGAACAAGGGCCCGTTCGCCAAGCAGCTCACTCGGGAATCCCTGCGCTACCTGTACCGCATCCTCTTCCTCCTTTACGCGGAGGCACGCCCCGAGCTGGGCATCCTGCCGGCCGACGACTCGACGTACGAAGCCGGATACTCGGTCGCACGACTGCGTGAACTCGTCTCCCGCGAACGCAAGTTGGTCGACGAGGAGAGTCGCAGCAGCTTCCACCTGTACGCCTCCCTCGACGTCCTCTTCAACAAGGTCAACTACGGTCACCGACCTCAGGGCACCGAGCCCGACGACCACAAGGCCACCGACGAACGCAGCGAGCAGCGCGGGTTGCGCTTCGAACCGCTGCGCAGCGAGCTCTTCGACCCGAAGGCCATCACCCTCATCGGAAGCCGCGTCCGCGACCCGCGCAGTGAAGCGGACGGGGATGGCGACGAGCAACCCGTATGGCTCGACCTGCGGCTCCGCAACGAGGCCCTGCACGAGGTGCTGCGCCTGCTCACCATGAAGGAAGCCGGTGCCAAGGGCCGCCAGGGCGGCTTCATCTCGTACCGCAATCTCGGCATCAACCAGCTCGGCGCCGTCTACGAGGGGCTGATGTCGTACACCGGCATCATCGCCGAGGAGGAGCTGGCGGAGGTTGCCAAACCTGGCGCGAAGAAGGGCAACAAGCAGTACGGCGACCCGGAGAAGGGCTCCTGGCTCATCCCCGCCGACCGTCTGAACGACTACCCGGAGAACACGCACGTCGTCTACTCCGCCCAGGACGCCGAACAGTACGGCCTGCGCGGCCCCAAGAAGTACCCGGCCGGCACGTTCGTCTACCGCCTGGCGGGCCGCGACCGGGAGACCTCCGCCTCGTACTACACCCCGGAGTCGCTGACGAAGGTCACGGTCGAACTGGCCCTCAAGCACCGCCTCGACCAGGGGAAGGACGCCGACGGTAACCCGGTCCGCACCCGGGCGAGCGAGCTGCTGAAGTACACGATCTGCGAGCCGGCGCTCGGCTCGGGCGCGTTCCTCAACGAGGCGATCAGCGAGGTCGCCGACGAGTACCTCAAACGCCGTCAGGAGGAGCTGGGCGTCAGCCTGGACACGTCGCGCACGCTGGACGCCAAGCAGAAGGTCAAGGCGTACATCGCCCTGCACAACGCGTACGGCGTCGACCTCAACGCCACCGGTGTCGAACTCGCGGAGGTGTCGCTGTGGCTCAACACCATGCACCCCGGCATGCGCGCCCCCTGGTTCGGACTGCACTTGCGGCGCGGCAACTCGCTGATCGGGGCGCGGCGGTGGGTGTACGAGGCCGAGCGCCTCAAGAAGGAGCGGAAGATCGGCGCGCAGACGCCGACCAAGCTGCCGTTCCGGTCGCCGGAGGACGGTACGGAGCAGCCGCTACCGGAGGGGGCGGTACACCAGTTCCTGCTGCCGTCGCCGGGGTGGGGCGCGGTCGCGGGCGCCGGCGGGGACGCGAAGAAGCTGGTTGAGCAGCTCGCCAAGGAGCAGGTCAACGCCCTGAAGGCGTGGAAAGGCGCCGTCGGTACGAAGCCGAAGACCACCGGCGGAAAGGGCAGCCAGCTCAACCGGCTCCAGGCCGCGGCCCGCCGGGTCGAGTTCCTGTGGCAGCTGGTCGCCAAGCGGATGGAGCTGAGCGAGCAGGAGATCGCCCGCACGATCGATGTCTGGGGTGTCGATCGGGCGGCGGGCGAGGACGTCGAGGAGTTTGCGTTCCTGCGCCACGACAAGGAGAACGCCGACCGGTCGCTGCCGCTGAGCAAGGAGCAGGTCTTTAGGGACCTCTTCGAGGCGGAGGGGTCCCCGTACTGGCGGCTGAAGCAGGTCATGGACGCGTGGTGCGCGCTGTGGTTCTGGCCGCTGGAGAAGGTGGGTCTCCTCGACGGCTCGGACCCCGAGTACGCGACCGCGCCCGTCGTGACGGTCGACGCGTTGCTGTCGTCTGGCGTCGCCCAGATGGCGAGTCCCGAGCCTGCCACGAGCGCGCCGGAACCGCGGTTCGTGGAGAACGGGCTGCTGTTCGCGCTGGACGGCGACCAGATGACGTTCGGTGAGGAAGCGGACGAGAGCGATCTTGTCGAGAAGCAGGAGATCAAGAAGGCCGGCACGACGACGGCCCCGAAGAAGCCCGCCGGTCCCGCAGGCCGCCGCGACGTCATCCCGCCCGCCAACCTGGACGACTGGCTGGCGTTCCTGGAGTCCATACTGGGTACCGGACCGGTCCCGGAGGAGGGCACTCTGGCCGCGTCCGTCGACTCACTGCCGGATCTCAAGAAGCTCGAAGGGCTCATCGAGCGCGAGATGTTCATGGACGACGCCCGGCACGCGGTCGAGACACGCTACCCGTGGATGCGCGTCGTGCGGGACATCGCCCAACAACAGGGCTTTCTGCACTGGGAGTTGGATTTCGCGGGTGTCTTCGCGGGTGAGGCTGGGGGGTTCGACCTCCAGGTCGGTAACCCGCCGTGGGTGCGGCCGCATTGGAAGGAAGACCCCGTTCTCGCGGAGTACGAGCCATGGTTCGTACTTGCGGAGAAGCCGAAGGCGGAGGAGAAGAACCGTCGGCGGGAGGCGGAACTCGGGCGTGCGGAGGTGCGGGAGTACCTGCTGGACGAATTGACGAGTATGGTGTCGATGGCTAGCTACTTGTCAGTGCCGGCTACCTACCCGCTTATCGCGGGCACGAAGCCGGATCTGTACCGAGCTTTCATGTGTGTGGTTTGGGATCACATTGGCCGGAGTGCAACTGCTGGAATGGTGCACCCTGGCACCCACTTTGCGGGCGAGAAAGAGGCTCGGCTGCGGGCAGCGGCCTACCAGCGACTGTACGTGCACGGCGGATTCGTCAATCAGCGTCGGCTGTTCCCCGAGCCGGTCGGTCACTCTGCTGAGTTCGGAGTCCATATCTACGGGGAACCAGGGGACATCGACTTTGTGAGTCTGTCGGCGCTGTACTCGCCGGACACCCTCCACTCGTCCTTCACTGCGATCGACGATGACGAGGCCCCCGGGGTGAAGTTTCAGGGCGACTGGGATGAACGTCCACACCCCAAGCGGGTAATTCGTGTGACACCAGAGACCCTCGCTCGCTGGCAGCGCTTCGTCGGTGAGTCAGGGCCACTGGAATTCACACGGCTACTGACTCCTGTGAGCACGGCGGAAGATGCTGCAATCAACTCCCTTGGAACATACTCGCTACGTCTGGGACACTACGACCCTGACATCGCTTTGGGATACGATGAAAGTGCGTCAAAAAAGGAGAATTTCGGGCCAGGTAGAAATATTGCTCTGATCGAGTACAACACTGGAGTGGATGATCAGAGCGACTATTTCGCTGAGTCATGGGAGGAGGTAGTTCTCAAGGGTCCACAGATGGGGCTTGCTAATCCTCTATTCAAGCAGCCGAGCCAGGGGAGCGGTGAGGTGCGTGGTCTCGATCCCATGGCCATGGCTGATGATGCTGTGCCGGAAACTGAATATCGACGTGTGGTGCCTCGCCCGGTCTTCGTGGGGGCGCAGGAAAGGTGGCCAGATCGTCAAAAGTTCGCCGAGCTGTTGTCTTTGGAGGGAGAAGCAGCTGCGGTGCGGTCCGAGCTTTCAGTGGCAAGGGGAATGGAACCTGGTGAAGTTACAGATGCGATGATCCGCAAGTGCCTGCGTAGCAAGGTGAGCGAACCCTATACGGAGTTCTATCGCCTGGCTTGGCGTGAAATGATTGCCCCCGACACAGAGAGGAGTCTGTATACGGCAATCCTGCCCCGAGGTGTGGCGCACACCTTGGTCATCCGTTCTGCCTCGTTTGGCGATACACGTTTGGATGTGCTCACTTCGGGCCTGTGGTCGGGGATCCCCTGCGACTATCTCCTGCGTACCAGCGGAGTCGACCACCTGAATGCAGCGCATGCAGCGGGCATGCCAGCCCCTCATGAGGATCACCCCCTCGCCGCCGCACTCCTACTTCGTACTCTGCGGCTAAACGCCCTGACCACGGCCTACGCTGACCTCTGGGCGCAGCTCTACGACCCCAAGTGGTCTGGGTACGAGCCCTGGGCAGTTCACTGGCCCCAGATGAAGACGGAGTTGCACCAGGTCACCCCCACATGGCAGCGCGACACCCCCTTGCGCACTGAGTACGCCCGTCGTGCCGCGCTCGTCGAGATCGACGCGCTTGCCGCCGTCTGGTTGGGCATTGATGCGGACACACTTGTCGCCATGTACCGGGCGCGATTCTCGATTATGCAGGACTTCGACCGTGTCATCTGGTTCGACGCCAGCGAGCGGAAGATCGCAGGGAAACACCACACGTACGGTTTCGACCAGACCAAGGAACACTGGTCCCAGTTCGAGGCCTACCAGAAGGACCCCGAGACCGCCCCCGTCCCCGACGGCTACACCGCCCCCTTCTACAAGGCCGACCGCGAACGCGAAATGCGCGAAGCTCACGCCTACTTCACCAAGCGCCTCAACGAGGCCATTGCCAAGGGTCTGTGGGACCCCGAGACGATGGAGGTCCCCAAGCCGTGAGGCCGACGCTCGAAGCACAGGGGCTGAAAGAGAGTCTGCTCCAGTACCTGTCCACCACCTACGGCCTGGCCGACGAAGGGGCCCGCAAGGCGCTCCACGCCTTCCTCGGGAACGAGACGACGGGCATGTTCCGCGGGCCGTACTTACGCCTGCGTACCCCGTTCACACGTGCCGAGGAAGGCTGGCAGGAGCACTTGGACTGGCGGCGCAGCGACGGCTGGTCGCCGTACGCGCATCAGGCTCGCGCCTTTGCGAGGCTCAGCACGAAGGACGGTCGTACTCCCCAGCCAACGCTCGTCACCACCGGCACCGGGTCCGGTAAGACCGAGTCGTTCCTCTATCCCGTGCTCGATCACTGCGCCCGTGAGCGCGCGGCCGGGAACAACGGTGTCAAGGCGATCTTCCTCTACCCGATGAACGCGCTCGCCACCGACCAGGCGGGACGCATCAACGACCTGCTCACCGCGTACGACGAGCTGCGCGGCGTGCGCGCCGGCCTGTACATCGGAGACAAGGCGGCGACCCACTACGACCGGGTTTACACCCGGCGTCAGGACATGCAGCTGTCCCCGCCGGACATCCTGATCACCAACTACAAGATGCTCGACCTGCTGCTCCAGCGTGCCGCCGACGCACCGCTGTGGGAGGGCAGCGACATCCGGTACGTCGTGGTGGACGAGTTCCACACCTACGACGGGGCTCAGGGCACCGACGTCGCCATGCTGCTGCGCCGCCTCGCCGCGGCGGTCGGCGCCACCGAGCCCGGACGGCCGTTGGGCACGATCACGCCCGTCGCCACGTCCGCGACCCTCGCCTCCGGCACCGATGCGGACGGCGTACGCCAGCTTCTCGATGTGGCCACGCATGTCTTCGGCACCGAGTTCGCCGAGGACGCCGTCGTCGGCGAGGACCGGCTCTCCGTCGACGAGTTCATACCCGACGCCAAATTTCTGCCCGGCCAGGTTCCGCCGCCCGAGGCCATCACCGTTCTGCCAGACCCGGCTTCGGGGGCTGCCGCGCTTGCCGATCTCGCCGAGGCCGTCACCGGCGACCGTGGCTGTGCGGCTGACCGATTCGCGCTCGGTGCCGCGCTCAAGCGCAACCGGCTCACGTACGCCGTTCTGACGGCGTTCGACGGCACAGTGCGCACGTACGACGAGGTTCTGGACGTGATGCGCCGCAATGGCGCGCGGAGCTGGGACGAGGCGATCACCACCCGGCCCGAGGTGGCGGCGCTGGCGCTCGCCCGGTTCGTCGCTCTGCTGTCCGTGGCCGGTGACCCGGATGGGCCCGCCGGGATCAGCCGGCCTCTGGTACAGGTCGAGGTGCACCAGTGGGCACGTTCCGTCACGCGGATGCGGCGCGGTGTACTGGCCTGGCCGCAGGCCGAGTTCGCCTGGGACGCGGCCGGACCGCAAGCACAGCCGCGCACGACACCGAACACCACCAGCTCCCGCGACACCAAGCTGTTCCTGCCCGCCGTGTACTGCCGCGAGTGCGGGCGCTCCGGCTGGTCCGTCCTCTCCCCCGAGTCGGACGTGGAGGAACTCGGCTTCGAGTCCCACAAGATCCGACGGGCCTCCGTCACCGCCGACAAGGCCAAGACCAGAACGCTGATCGCGGCCACCGACAGCGAGGCCCGTGAGGGCAACGGTCGCAGTGCCATGGACCGTGCAGCGCAGAAGTCGCTGGCCACGGGTGGTGCGGGCGTCCTCATGGTCCTCGACGGACCTGCCCGCCGCCTCCGGCTACCCGATCCCGTCGGCGACTACAACAACGAGGGTACCCCCCAACCCGGCGGCCCCGACTCGGCGTTCGTCCTCGTCCAGCTCGGCGAGCGTGCCGAGCGCGCTGCCCAGGACGACTGGTGCCCTGCCTGCGGTACGCACAACGCGATCCGCTTCCTCGGCACCGGCGCCGCTGCGCTCGCCGCAGCCTCTGTCACCCAGCTGTTCACCGGCGGGGAGATGGACGAGGAGCAGCGCGAGACGAAGACGCTGATGTTCAACGACTCGGTGCAGGACGCTGCGCACCGGGCCGGCTTCGTGGCCTCCCGCTCGTACACGTTCTCCCTGCGTGCGCTTTTCACCAAACACCTCAGCGAGCAGCAGCCCACCGCTCTCAACGATCTGGTCGCCAACGTCGTCGAGGCCACCACCGACCGTGAGACCCTCGCCGCCGTGGTGCCGCCCGACTTGCACGACGACACCGGCGTCGCGCGTCTCCTGTCGGGCAAGGGGCGGGGCGGAGACAAGAAGACCTGGGACCTGATCGGCGAACGATTCGCGTTCCAGGCCGTGATGGAGTTCGGCCACCGCTCCCGCAACGGTCGAACCCTCGAACTGACCCGCACCGCCGCCGCGTACGTGTCCATTCCGGACGAGCAGACCGCCGTCTCGCTCGTCCGCGCAGCCCACGAAGAGGCCACGCACCGCGGACTGCCCCTCACCGAACACGACGATGTCCGCTATCTCGCCTTCCTGCGCGGCTTGTTGGAGCGACTGCGTACACGCGGCGCGGTGGGGCACCGCTGGCTTGAGAAGTTTCTCGACGAGGCAGGCACCAGCCGTTTCTACATCTGGGGTGGCCGCCCACGCGGCATGAAAGCCTTCCCCAAGGGGATCTCTGCGCCGTCATTCCTTCTGGCAAAGCCCAAGGCGAGCAGCGAGTTCGACTTCGCCGCAGGCCGGCTCTCCTGGTACGAGTCATGGGCACAGCGCTGCCTTGGCATGACCCGCGAACAGGCCGACGAGTTCTGGGTGCGGCTCCTGCCCCGTCTCACCGACGCCGGGATTCTCGCCGCGCGCACCCCGAACGACACGGCGGCCCGCGTCTACGGCCTGCAGCCTGGAGCCGTGCGTCTTCAGTTGCTGTCAGACGCGGAGGTCAACGAGGCGTACGTACGCTGCCCGAAGTGCTTCTGGGAGCAGACCGTGCACCCTTCACTGCTCGCGCAGTACCACGGGCAGCCCTGCCCCGCGTACCGCTGCACGTCAGGACGGCTTGTGGCCGGGGATCGCTGGCTGGAGACCATCGACCGGCATGACCGCGACCGCGACTACCGCGACGACTACTACCGCAGCCTCTACCGACGTGCGGGCACGTACCAGGTGATCACGGCCGAACACACCGGTCTGCTCTCGCGCGCCAAGCGCGAACGCGTCGAGGAGGCCTTCCGCAGTGGAGCAGGCTTCAACGACCCCAACGTGCTGTCCTGCACCCCCACCCTTGAGATGGGCATCGACATCGGCGACCTGTCGGCCGTGGTCCTCGGTGCCCTGCCGCGCCGCCCCGCCAACTACGCGCAGCAGGCCGGCCGGGCAGGGCGGCGCACCGGAAACGCCTTCCTGCTGACCATCCCGGACCGCTCACGCCGGGACCTGTACTTCCTCGACCGGCCGAGGGACATGATCGACGGGCGCATCGTGCCGCCCGGTTCGTACTTGTCGGCCATCGAGATCCTGCGCCGCCAGTACACCGCCCACCTCCTCGACCTTGCCGCGCGCGGTCGGCTGCTGCGCGAAGACGGCAAGCCCCTGGCCGCGCTGCCGCGGCGGGTGGACGAGCTGTTCGGCCCCTCCGGCCGCCTCGCCGACTTCACTGAGGCTGCCCTCACGCATGGCGAAGAGCTCGTCGCCGCCTTCCTCGCCCTCTTCCCGACCGGGGTCAGCGAGACCGCCCGGAAGGAGCTGGAGAAATACGCGGTACGCGGCATTCGCAGCGCCGTCGAGAGGGCCGAACGCGAATGGGAGCGCGAGAACCAGAAGCTGCGCACCCGTGTCCGTACCATCAGGGCCGCGATCGACGAGCTCAAGGAGGGCGACGATGAACAGGCCCGCACCAAAGCCGAGTTGGAGGCCGAGCTGCGTGCCGTCTCCAAACAGGGCGCGGCCCGGCAGCGCCAGCCCGCCCAGGCCGTTCTGTGCGACCTCGGTCTGCTGCCCAACTATGCGCTGATCGACTCGACGACCATCCTCAACGCCACCCTCTACTGGCCTGAGGGCAAGACGCCGGAGGGACGAGACACGTACAAGTCGAAGCAGTACCCCTACGAGCGTCCGCGCAGCTTCGCACTCTCCGAACTCGCCCCGGGCAACACCTTCTACGCCGAGGGATACAAGCACCGCGTCACCGGGATCGACATCGTCAGTGGCAAGGAGCAGGACTGGCGGCACTGGAGATTCTGTCCCTCCTGCGGCTACGTCCGCACCGAGAACGCCCAGTCCGACATCGCACCGTGCCCGCGCTGCGGCGACGTCGGGATCGCCGACTCCGGCAGCCTGTGGCAGATCGTCCAGCCCACCACCGTCACCGCCCGCGCCAAACGCGAGGACGCCCGCATCGGCGACGAGAGCGACGACCGCGACCGCCGCTTCTACACCGTCATCGACATGGTCGACATCAACCCCGACCACTTCGCCGTCGGCAAGTCGTGGCGGCACACCAGCCAGATCTTCGGCGTCGACTACACGCGCCGCGCAATGATTCGGCGCATCAACACGGGCCCGCTCAGCATCGGTGCACAGGAGAACGACGAGCTTGCCGGACAGGCAGTGCGTATCGCGCCGTTCCATGTCTGCACCGCGTGCGGGGCGGCGAGCGCCGACGGCCGCCCCGTCTTCGACGACGACCGCGATGCCGTCGACAACTCGGCCAACCGGCAGCGCGAGCTCAAGCACCACACCCCGTGGTGCCCGCTGCGGCGTGGCCGCAACGATGTTCCGCAGGAGCCGGTGCTACTCGCCCACGAGTTGGAGACCGAGGCCCTGCGGATTCTGCTGCCCGCGGCGACCGTCCTCGTCGAGGAGAAGGCCTACTCCTTCCAGGCCGCGCTGCGCCTCGGTGTCGACGGGGCCTTCGGCGGCGACCCGCAGCACCTCGACACCACCCTTGCCACCATGCCCGACCGTGACACGGCGGAGACCCGGCACTTCCTCGTCCTGTACGACCGTCTCCCCCACGGCACCGGCTATCTCGACCGGCTCACTGCGCCCGCCGCGTTCCGGAAAGTCCTTGAGGACGCACGCACGATACTCGTCGAGTGCCCCTGCAACGAAGAGGGCCGGGCGGCCTGCCATCGCTGCCTGTACCGCTACACCGACGAACGGCACATCGAGGACGTCTCACGGCAGACGGCCCTGGAGATCCTCGACGAACTCCTGGGTACCGACACCGACGCCTGGGAGACCCGGCAGATCGGGAACACCGACAAGATCGGTCTCGATGGGCAGGTGGAATCCGATCTCGAAGCGCGTTTCCTCAAGGCCTTGCGTGCCTGGTCCGAGGGGCGTGCCGACACGGCCTTGGACGAGAGCGGGGACAACAGCGGCTATCTCCGTCTGGACGAGGCCGGCACCGTCCACGGCTGGCGCCTGACCGCCCAGCGCAACGAGGGCTTCACCCGCACCGACTTCACCTTCGAGCGCACCGACGGACCCAAGCAAAAAGTCACCGTCTACCTCGACGGACATCGCTACCACGCCACCCGCCGCCACAACCGGCTCGCAGGCGACGCGGACAAGCGTGACCGACTCCGTGCGGAGGGGCGAGTGGTCTTCCAGCTGACCTGGGATGACCTCGACGCCTTTGAGAAGAAGACGGGTGTGACGACCGTTTCCGCAGAACGCGGTGAAGCCGATCCGGTGTGGCCGCCGTACGCGCACAGCGCTCAGGACTTTGCGAAGCAGCTGTACGCGGAATCCGGTGGGGACGACCTGACCGACACCGTCTTCCTCGACCCGATGAGCATGCTCCTGGCCTACTTGCGCAACCCCAATGACGTCGCCTGGGGAAAACGGGCATCGGCTCTGGTGGGCGGGCTGCTGGGGACCGACCGGGATGTTCTGGTCGGGAACGGCACCGCCGAGCAGGCCCGCCGGACGCTCGGCGGACTTCTCGATGCGTGGGGGCGCAGCGACGGCATCGACCCGACACCGGTTCAGGGGCACGGCACGCTCAACCTGTTCCAGACGTGCGACCAGTCGGGCCTTCCGCTCGCGTTCCTCGTCGACGGTGCAAGTGGTCGATGGTCGGCACTGGCCTGCCTCGACGACACCGACATGGACCAACTCGGTACCCCTGAGCACAAGGCGCGGTGGCGCTCCTGGCTCCAGTGGTCCAACCTCCTGCAGTTCCTCGCCGCCGCCGGCGGCGACGGTGTCCAGCTCACCACCTCAGCCGCCGGCCGCTTCGACCTGGCCGTGCTCAAGGCGTTCGGCGGCATTGGCGAACTCGAATCCCTCGTGGTGCGGTACGGCGAAACAGCCCCCGCGCCGCAGTCAGCGAGAAGCGGGGCCCTGGTCGACAGCCCTGTGGAGGCAGCGCTTCGGGACATGCTGTGGGACCGGGAGATCCTCGAATTCCTGGACGAGGACGAACCCGATGCCCCTCTCACCTGCCTCGGCCACGCGCTGGCCGACGGCGGCAAGAAGGCCCCCACCTACGGGTACGAGCTCGGTGAACGCCGCTGGATCGCCGACTTCGTCTGGCGTTCCGCTGACCAGCGAATCGCCGTCATGGCCGAGCAGTATGAGCCCGACGACGAGGAGAACGAGAAGACCTGGCGTGCCTACCGCGATGCCGGTTTCACCGTGCGTTCGGCCGACGAATGGCTCGCTGGCCTCGATGGTCTCCTCGCGGTCCTGCCCGATGCTGACTCTCTGGCCTCAACCCGCTCCCGCCCCCACTCCGACTCCGACTCCGACGAACAGAGTGCCGCACAATGACCGCACGCCTGAGCCTGTATCAGAAGGCCGAGAACGAGGTCTACAAGATGGACTCGTCGGTCAAGACGAAGTTCTACGACTTCTGCCATCTCTTCCGGAACGACCCGGACCACCCCAAGCTCGACCTCAAGCCACTCAAGGGCGACGGCCGGATCTTCCGCGCCAAGATCGACCCCTCGTACCGGGCGCTCCTCGCACGCGCCGGTGTCGGCCCGGACGGCGTACAGCAATGGCTGATCGTCGCGGTCCGGCACCGCAAGCATGTCTACGAAGAGCTCAGCGTCGCCATCAACCGGATCACCGGTGAAATCGAGTTCGTCGACCTGGGCGTCGTCGGCCAGAGCGTCCTGAAGCGGGCCGGGATTGCTCTCACGCTCGATCCCGCGGAGCAGGATGCGCACGCACAGTCCAAGCCAGAGCCCTCGGCAGCACCCGAACCGATGCTGGAACCGGCACCAGGGCCGCTGCTCGCCTCCTGCACTGCGGAGAACCTGCGCAACCTCGGAGTCGTCGAGGCCCTTATCGACCTCGCCCTCCAAGTGACCACCGACGAGGAACTTGACCAACTCATCGCGGGCGCACCACCGTTGACAGCCGAGATCCTCACCGGGCTCGGGGCCGGTATGAGCGTCGAGGAAGTCGAACGCGAGATCACCCGACCTGCTGCCGCCGAACTCGAACCCGGCTTCGAGGACGACATGGCCGCGGCGCTGACCCGCACCGCAGTCACGACGGTCGATGACGACGTCCGTCATGTCCTCGCCGAAGGCGACTTCCGTGCCTGGAAGGTCTACCTCCATCCCGCTCAGCGCAAGATCGTCGAGCGTGGCTACAAGGGGCCCGCCCGCGTCAGCGGCGGCCCCGGCACCGGCAAAACCATCGTCGCCCTGCACCGCGCCGCGCGTCTCGCCGCTGAACTCCCGCACGGCCACAACAAGCCGATCCTGCTGACCACGTACACCAAGAACCTCACGGCCGACCTGAGGTCCCGGCTCAGCTCGCTCATCCCACCGGAGCTGATCGCCCGGGTCGACATCAAGCACATCGACCAGCTCGCCCAGAACATCCTCAACGAGAACAAGGCCGCCGGCGCACAGCGCAGCCTGATCAACGACGACCAAGCCCTGGATACGCTGCGCGAAGTCCTCTTCGAACACGACGAGCAGCGCTGGGACGCCGAGTTTCTCTTCGACGAGTGGGAACAGATCGTCCTCGGCCAGTCCGTCACCTCCCGTCAGGACTATTTCAAGGCCCGCCGCGCCGGTATGGGCCGGCCGCTGAGTCGCCCCGAACGCGCCGCCGTGTGGAAACTGCTTGACCAGTTCACCCTGCGCCTGAACGGCATTGGCCGTGAGACCTGGGCCCAGGCCGCCGAGCGCGCCGCCCGCTACGAGATGGAACGCGACCGCAAGATCCATCTGCGAGCCGAGCGCAAGGACAAAGTCGGAGGCGGCGACCTGATCCACCTCGACGACCACAGCTCCGCCGTACGCTACCTCCGCCACCGCTATCAGCACGTCGTCGTCGACGAAGCGCAGGACCTCAGCTCCGCGCACTGGAGGATGCTGCGGGCGATGGTCGCGGCCGGTGACAACGACATGTTCATTGCCGGAGACACCCATCAGCGGATCTACGACCGGCAAGTGACCCTGTCCACTGTCGGTATCAACATCCGTGGCCGGTCGTCAAAGTTGACGCTGAGTTACCGCACCACCCAGGAGATCCTCGACCAGGCTGCCAAGGTCGTCCGTGCGGAGTCGTACGACGACCTCGACGATGGCACCGAGAACCTCAAGGGCTACCACTCTCTGCTGCGCGGCCCGACGCCCGAGTTTGTCGCCTGCATGGATTGGGAGGACGAGATCAGTCAGCTCGCCTCGGCTCTGAAGCAGTGGCGTGCCGAGATCACCCGACCGACCGACGAAGGCACCGTGCGCGATCCCAGCGGCACCATGGCCGTGTGTGTCGCCGACGGCGAGATGGCCGGTCGCGTCGCCGCAGACCTGCAGATCAAGCACGGGATCACCACCGCCATCCTCGCCAAGGAGGGTCCGCAGGGTGGTGGGGAGGTCCACGTCGGCACCATGCACCGTTTCAAGGGCCTTGAGTATCAGAAGCTCGCTGTCGTGGGCGCGAGCGACGGAATCCTGCCGCGCACGGGACTGATCGAGAAGTACGCGACGACCGACCCGAAGCGCTATGAACGCGAACTCAAGAAGTGCCGCAACCAGCTATTCGTCGCGGCTACACGTGCCCGCGACGCGTTGCGGGTCTCGTGGCATGGGACCGCAAGCCCGTTCCTGCCGGTGTAGACGGGAAATAGCCGAAGCCACGGTGCAGCTCAGTGGCAGAATGTGGAATGGCCGCAGCAGATGCCGCGAATAGTGCTCGCGTCGGCGCTCGATGGCTAGGGCGCGTATTTGGTTGTGATCAATTGGCGGTTCGTGTGAGGTCCTTGAGCCAGATCATCATGGCGCGGAGGTGGAGTCCGGCGAGGTAGCTTTTCGGGGTCTTGTCATAGCGTGTGGCGATGCCTCGCCATGCCTTCATCCTGTTGGTTGGGTAGGCCGTGCGACGAGGTGCCTGCCATGTGCAGGCCCTTTTCCGCACGGCCCCCCTCCGAACCCGCCGTACGAGTTTCCCCGTAACGGGCTCTCCAGTGACCTATTTCGTGACACTGCTGGTTGGCTGTCCTGAGTGGATCGTGTCATGACAAGGGTCGCAGACAACAAGAGTCTTGCGCCGTTTCTTCGCCATGACCTGACGCCATTCAGTAGGTGGCTCTCCCCTATCGAGGTCAGCGAGTTTTCGGATGTGGTGCACTCGCACGTCTTCCGAAATCCCGCATAGCTCGCACTTCCCCTTCAAAAGCCGGGTAATCAGCTCTCTTCTGGGGTGGGGGTTGGCCACTTGACGGTCCGTGAGGACCGCTGCCTTCTGTCGCGTCAATGAGATTCCGCCGAATCGTGCGACCAGTGGCTTCCTGCCTGCGCTGCGGGGGACGCTGGCTTCGAAGCATGTGCGGAGCCCATACGGTGTCTCGATCTTGGCCTTGTAGCGGGCCGCCATCTTGGACACCGTCGAGCGATGCTTCGCTGCCAGTGTCTTGAGCAACGAGGTTTCCATGGCCCAACGCAGCCGATGCAATCGACATACGTTGCCGGCCAGGAGGTAGTACTGGACGATGCCCCGGTATTCGGCCCCGTAGACGTTGACGATGGTGTAGTCGTCGTCGTTGAGGAGTAGGGGCCGGTGCGCGGGTTTTCCGCGGCTGAAGTACAGGGCTGCCTTCTCTCGGATCACCTTTGCTGGCACACGTAAGGCCGTCGAATTGAGGTTCCCCCGAGATGCGGAGGATGTTGACAGAGGGTCAGATGGGACTCATGAGAGGACCTTTGACCATGGCCGCCCCCAGAAAGTACTCGCT
>NZ_JBIVOW010000023.1:0-165693 GCF_044754325.1 Streptomyces sp. NPDC093097 | reverse complement strand
GCGCATTCGGCGGAGCCTAACCACAACCAACACCACAACCCCAACACCCATAACACAACCGACATTAGAGAAAACCACAGACATTCAGACCCAAGGGGTCAGGTCCTGGCGTTCGGGGCGCCGCGGGCGCACCGGATGGATGGCGTGTGTCAGTGGGACGTGTGCGGGCGCAATGTGTTTCGGTGGGACGTGTGTTGGCGGCATGGCGACGGTCCCTTGCGGTGCAGGTCCGGGGCGCGGGGGGGCCGGGTGCTGGTGGGAGGCCGGCGCCCGGGTTGACGGGGCGGGCCCCCGACCGGGCAGCGGTGTCAGCGCCTCCTGTAGCGGCGAAGGAGGTTCTCAGCCTCGCCGGCGGTGATGCCCAGGGCCGTACCGAGTTCTTCGAACTCCAGCGTCCTGTAGGCGCTGTTGGCCGCGTGGTATCCGATGGTCTTCGCCAGGATCTCCAGGCGGCGGGCGGCTTTGAGTGCGACTGCGGGGGCGCTGCTGGTGATCGCGTCGAGCGCCTCATCGGTCTTGTGCAGCAGCTCGTTGAGGTCCGCGGGGTAGGGGATGGTCGATGCCTCGACGTCATCGAGGTGCTTGTACCAGTCGTCCAAGCACTGGTCGGCGTCCGTGCAGGCCGTCTCGTCTTCGTACAGTGCCGCCTCGCCGATCCGCTCCCAGTCGACCGGGTACTGCGTGCCGGTCCAGCCGCACGCGCACACCCCCCGCAGCACGTGTGCACGCGGGCCTGAGAAGCGGTGCCCGTTGTACACGGCCCAGTAGGTGCTCGTGTGCCCGTGTCCGCCCGAGGAGGAGTCGAAGTAGACCGGCTTGGGGACGCTCCCGTCCTCCAGCAGCACGCCGACCCAGCCCTCGTGGGACTTCCCGAACTCGTCGGTCTCCCACGTCTCGTTCGACACTACGCGCTCCTTCGTTCGACTGCTCGTAGCCCGCGCATATCCGGATGCGGGCACGCCACGACCCTCCCGCAATCAGCGCCGGTCCGAAGGGCGTTTGGCGAAGAAGTCTTGTTTGCGCGCGCACTGCGAACTCGGCACGTTCCACAAACCGTTCACGAGGGTGGGGCCCGGCCGGGTTGCGTCCCGTTCACGGGGCCGGGCCTGGCGCGCGTGTTCCCTTCCGGCATGGGCTGGGAGAGAGCCCAAAGCGCCCGGGTGGGCGGGATGCTCGCCTTCGGTGAGGCCCGTGGCCCCGGTGAAGCAGCCCAGGACCGGGACCGGGGACCGGGAACGGGGACGGAGACGTAGGTGCCGTCCGCGCCCTGCGCGGTGTCGGGGAACCGGCGGGACGCGGCAGGCGTTGTTCCGGCATGGTCCTGGTGCTGGCTGTCTCCCTGCTGATGACGTCTGTGATCGTCGTGCCGCTGGTTCTGTCCACGACGCGGCGCCTGGTGCTGCGCACCGGCCGTCCCAGGTGGTTGCGGCGGCTTGTGTGCAAACTGACCACGGGCGAGGCTGGCAGCGGTGCCGGGGCGGCCGTCGCCGACGAACTGGCTGCCGCCTTGAATCCCAACAAGCGGGTGGAGATCGAGCAGCGCCGCACCGAGCAGTTGGTGCGTCATGACAGCCAGGCCGGTGCACCGCCGCACCCGATCGGGGTGGACCTGACCGCTGGGCGGGCGGTCATCAAGCGCCGCTAAACCTCCGGCGGCCAGGAGCGAGCGACCATCCCCGCCAACGAGCCTGTCCGGTGACGGGAGTTGGAGTTGCTGGTTGTCTGCTGGTCGAACTGCGTTGGCGTGCATCTGCGTGGGAGGGAAGCCGACGAGGGGCGGGGTGAGCGGAGGGACGCCGGTGCGGCGGGGTGGAGTGAGCAGGGACGCTGGTGTAGTGGGGCGGGAACGGGCCGGATCGGACCGGTCGGTCGTTTCTCGGCGCCTGGCAGCGGTCCAGCAATGGTCCGGCCGGGGGTCCTTGACTGTCTGTGTGCCAGCGATTGCCTGGAGGAGGTCGGCGACGACCGTGTGGGCCGGTGCCGCGTCTCAGGTCCAGTCGTCGAGGCCGGCCGTGAGGTTGCCGCCCCGCAGGGTGGCGACCTTGCTCGGGCGAGGGAGTTGAACTCCAGCGTGGTACTGGTACCCGGACGGAGATTTCCTGGGCCAAGAGGGCGGGAACCGAGGGGCTGACCTTCTCACCGCCGCTACCGTCCTCGCGCGGGATTCAAGTGCCGCTCCCTACAGGCAGGTTGGTGACCGTTGCCCTCCGAGGCTTCGGGCTTCGCCCTCGCCGAGGACTTAGCTCCTCGTACGCGGCACCTCTCCCCACACTCGTGCGGTGAAGGAGACGACGTATGAAACTTCGCGGATCACTCGCCCTGCAGTGGCCCGACGCGGTACCCGGCTGGGCCTGACGCCTTCACTCTGGTCGGCGCCCTGACGTGCGCGGCAGCCATGCCGGCGACGGCAGCGCCCAAGCGCATCCAGGTTGCGGCTGGAACGCAAACAGGAACCATAACGGGCCTACTACGCGCATTACGCCACCAACACCACAGGGTGGATCCAGGTCAAGCGGTGACCCCGCGGCGACTACCACTGCTGCGACGGCCCCAGGCACACAACCTGGACCTCGATGCCACTGGCACCTGGCATGACAGCAACTACTGACGGGCTCCGCTCCCACCCGAGGGGCACCAGCCCTGACCAGTGCGCGGCCATCGCAGTCGATCGCGGTCACTCGCCCCTTGTGGATCACGCGGCGGAGTACGGCGAGGCGGTGCCTGCCAGCGAGGAAACGGAGTGACGGCCGCGTGGACACGTGACCTCGTGACCGCATGACCACGTGACCGCTTGACCACGTGACCACGTGGCTGCCGGGGGCTTCGGGCTTCCCGCGGCGAGTAGGGCGGTAGTTCGCACGGCAGCCGGCGGCCGATGGCACCGGAGTCAGCGTTGAACGGACGGCCCCGGCAGCAACCACGACCCGAAGGCTTGATGGCCCAGCCGCCGGGCCAGTGGCAGAGAACGGCCCACGAGCAGAGTGCCTCGGACACTCAACGGCAACAGCCATGGAACGTGGCCTGACAGCAAAGGCGCCGCGCCCTGACGATCGGCGGGACAGTGTCGTACGTCAACGTCGGCTCCACATCTGGGTGTTGTGCCTTGCCGCACTGTGGCCCGGCCGTCGCTTCGCGGACCGCGTGGCCGTCGCCGCCCACGACCGGCCGGCCGGCCGGCCGGGCACGATGCCTGGTCCGCGTTCGCCCACGTCTCTTCGTCGTCACTCGCGGCGTCGAGCAGCTCCAGGCTGCTCGTGCCGCCGGCGAGCAGGCCCTGCCGGTCCGGCCGACCGGGCCAGTGGGGCCTTGGTGGTGCTCAGTTGGCAATGCCGACCGGGTGGACCTGGATCTTCTCGTCGTAGGGGCCGGCCAGCTTCAGCGCGTCCGCGGGCCACTTCAGGGTCACACTGTGGGTCTCGTTCGGCGGCGTCACGATCAGGTTGGTCGGGTGCGCGAGGCTGTCGCCACCGAAGTCGACCTTGTAGGAGATGCTGAAGGTGGCGGTGTCACCGGGCTTCAGGTCGGTGATGCGGGGCTGCTCACCGCCACGGTGGACCGGGGCGGAGGTGCCATCAAGGTCCTTGATGTCGACGCCCGCGAAGCCCGCCGCCGAGCAGGTCCGCCCACCCTTGTTGGTCATCTGAACGGTGACGTCACCCGTCTTCTGGTCGGGCGAGCTGTTCACAGCCTCCATGACCAGGTCGCTCGTGCGGCAGAACGTGCTCTTCCCACCGCTCTTGGCCGCGCCGTTACCCGAGCCCGCACGGGAAGCAGTCCCGCCGGAGCCGGAGCCGGATCCGGAGCCGGTGTGGGAGGAAGTACCGTTACCGGAACCCGACTTGGCCTTACCCCCCTGGGCATCGGTGCCCTGCGCGCCGGCGGAGGAGTCCGCGCCACCGGTCCCGGAGGAACCCACACCGCCGCCCTCGGCACCCACACCCGTACCCGGCTGGCCCGCGGGCTTGGCAGCGGCGGTGTCCGAGCCGGAACAGGCAGTCAGGGACAACGCGGCGGCCGCGGTCAGCGCCGCGGCGGCAACACGCAGGGTACGGCGACGAGCAATGCGGACAGCGGTGGTGGAGCTCATATCGGATTCCCCCGGGGAAGTCAGTGTCGGTATCGGTCTCTCCTGCGTACGACACCACTGTGGCCCGGGCCACTATCGCCAGGCTGATGCTCCACTAACACCCAGCTAAATAACCATCCAGAGGCGGCTTGGAACGGCCCGGCCCCGCCACGTCGATCCTGGCCCGGCCTGTGGTGCGCTGCGGCACCTACGGATATGCGCTGCGACATCGTTCGACAGGAGCGCGGAAATCGGCACGCTCGTGCGAAGAGGCGATGCTCACAAGGACGGAAGTCAGCCGCCCCGGCCCTCAAGCCTCCTGACAGGCCGTGCACCCGTCGTGCGCTCCGCAATCCAACCGGCCACCGCCTGGGCCGCGGCCCGGACAGCGACGCACCAGGTCAGCCGACCCCTGAGGTCTGAGCATCGGCGACGAGCGCCCCAGGTCCGCCGAGGCCTGCGGCAGCGCCACCGCCCCCAAGCACACCGCCGGTGCCGTCGTGGACGACGCAGACTCAACTTAGGTGGGTGCGGCTCTTCGGAAAGGGCGGCCCCGACGCTGAGTCCGACTCCAGATATCGGCGATGCCCCGGGCGAGGACGACGGGGACGAACGGCTCGCAGGCGCCCAGACCGAGACCACCGACGGTGAACCCACCACCGAAAGCACGTGAATGCAGACCTGTCAGCCCGAGCAGAGGATCTGAGTGAACCCCGGAAGGGACGGTGTCAGCAGCCCCGAGCGAGCCAGGAAAGTTCCGGTTCGCCACGTTTGAGCGCTCCTGTGCCGTGACGAGCCGGGCCGCGAAACGTTGATCAGGTCATGGTCAGGTCTGGGGTAATGCGATGGCTGGTCCTCGTACTCGTGCTGGGTGGAACCTGTGGATGCATGGCAGTGCAAGCACCAGGACCCACAGCAGGACGACACGGTGCCACACCGAGACCCTCACCATCGCGGTCACCCGGAACAGCGACTCCAGGCCCAGCGAGAGGCGCAGAGCGCCGACCCGAACAAGAAGCCGGAAAAGCACCCGCTGCCGGTGGACAGCACCGCGACGGGCATCCCGCGACACAACCCGTCAGCGGAGCCGCGGGACCAGCAAGCGAAGCGAACAGGCCAGGAAGCGCAGCGGAACGGCCCGTGAACGGAGCAGCAGGGCACCCTCGACAGCCCGCACAACCACCATCCTCAACCGCCCGTCGACAAAACCCTGTTCACCACCCACCCACAACCGCCCCAGTACCCGCCCCGGTACGACGACCACCACCAGCAACAGCACCGACACCCACACGCATGACAGCACACCAAATGCGACCACTGTGCGCCGCAGCAAAAGGCCGACTCCAACCAGAAATGGTCACCCTCTGCCGACAACTAGCCCAATAACCAACAACCAGACAGCCATACAACCGAGTAGACGAGACGCGACCCCAGACACCAGGAGACCCCACAGCCTCCGAGGGTGTATCCGTACTGCGCCTGGTGGGTGGGGTGTTCACCAGCGCAAGGGACCACCTCGCGTGAGGGAAGGGACCATGCCGCACGAACCGGACAAACCCTCACTCATAAGCCGCAGCCAGATGCCGGATCAGGCAGACCGCGCCAGAGACACCCAAGACGACACACACACGCAGACCCGAAGCAACGCCGCCCGACACCCGCGACCAATTCCCCCGCCCACCACACCCAGGCCACAACGGAACAGCATGAGCCAACGGGGCCCAGCGGGGGCCAACGGGGCCCAGCGGGGGCCAGCGGGGCCCAGCGAGGGCCGGCCAGGGCCAGCCGGAGTCGGAAAGTGACCGGACGGTACAGGCCAGATCACGGCACAGCGAAACCGGACACAGCAACGACGAGAACAGAACCTACCGCCGCGCATCGTCCGCCAGCAGCAGCCAGCGACACCCCCACCCCAGCCGCACATCTCCATCCGAACGACCGAACTGCACCCATCCGCTGTCCTGCCCGCCCCGACCGCCCCGCCCCGCCCCCGCCGAAAGCACCTGCTGCGCCCATGACGGCGGCCGCTCCGAAGCGCCACACCCCACGCTTCACGCTCGTCCGCAACTCCACGCCGAGCTGGGCAAGAAGACCCCGGCCGTGCGAAGCCCCGGTCGGCCCAGGGAACTGGGCTCGGCCATCGGCTCAGGGGGTTTGAGGGGTTGCGTTCACCGGTTGGAGCGATGTGAGATCGGTCGCGTAGAGGCGGCCTCGTGGCGCGGAGCGGAGAGCCGGCGTCGGGCCTGTGGTGGACAGCTCGGCGTGGTCGTAGTTCTCCTGGGACGGCGAGAAGACCTCGTGGGGGTGAACGGAGCAGGCGCAGGCGGTGGCGCGTTCTGTGCGCCGTGGTCGGTGCAGTGGTGTTCGGCTGGTCCCCTTGGCCGCTTCAGTGGTCCCTGTCCAGAGTCGCCCCGAGGTCGGCACCGTGCGGGGACGGGGAGGAACAGGCACCCACCGGCAGTCGCGCCCCGATCCGGATCGTGAAAGGAAGCATCGTGTCTTCGCTCACTGACCGACCGGCACAAGCACCGGGCAGCTGGCCCCTGTTCGGACATCTCAAGCCCCTGCTCACCGACCCCCTGGGCCTCCTGGCAACGCTCCCGCACCTCGGCGACGTCGTGGAGCTCCGGTTCGGCCGGACGCCGACGTATGTCGTGTGCTCACCGGAGGCAACCGAGGAAGTCCTCAGGAACTCCCACCGCGCCTTCGACAAGGGCGGCACGTTCTACGAGAACATGCGCTCCATCGTCGGGAACGGCATGGCCACCTGCCCCTTGGCCCAGCACAAAAGGCTCCGCCGCCTCGCACAACCCGCCTTCCGATCCGGCCGGATGACCGGCTACGCCCACCTCATCCACTCGCAGGTGCGCACGCTCACCTCAGACTGGCACCACGGGCAGGAACTGGCCGTGCTGGCGGAAATGCGGGATCTGGCCATCCGCTCCAACCTCGCGACGATGTTCTCCCGACGGGAACTCGGCCGCGACATCACGGGCCTGCGGAAAGCCGTGACCGACTTCGTCGACCACCAGACCGTCCTGCGAATGATCGCGCCAGCCCTCAACCGCCTGCCCACCCCGCGCAATTACCGCTATCGCCGAAGCGAAGCGAGACTCCTCCGCTTCCTGGACGAGGAGATCGCCGCCTACCGGAGCGACGGCAGGGACCACGGCGACCTGATGTCCATGTTCACCACCTCCGTCGACAGCGACCGGCTCAGCGACCGGGAAGTGCGCGACACCGCCATGACCGTGCTCCTGGGCGGAGTGACCGCATCGGCCGTCGGTCACGCCTGGGCCCTGTACCAACTGTCCCAGGACGCCGGACTGGACGCCGAGGTGGCCGACGAGGCACGGGCCGTCACCCAGCTCGACGAGGGGCGCTCCGCCGCCGAGGTGATGGCCGAGCTGCCCCTCACCCGCGGCGTCGTCGCCGAGGTCCTGCGGCGGCGGGACCCCAGCTGGATCTTCCCGCGGATGACCGTCGCGGACACCACCATCGGCACCACACGCCTTCCGGCGGGCGCCCAGGTACTGCTGAGCCCCTATGTGCTGCACCACCGCCCCGACCTGTTCCCCTCGCCGGAGAACTTCGACCCCCGCAGGTGGGACGGCCGCGACCCGCACCGGGCCACGGGCTGGCTGCCCTTCGGCGCCGGGGAGTCCAAGTGCATCGGCTATGAACTCGCCTTCATGGACCTGACGTTGACCCTCGCCTGCATCGCCCGGTCCTGGAAGGTGCAGCCCTGCCCCGGCTCCGTACGCCCCCGGCCACGCCTGCACATGGAGCCGCACGGCCTCGCGCTACGCCTGGTCAGCCGGAAGCCCCACTGACCGACGGCTGCACCAGGCCGTCGTGGATGAGCTCGGCGCCCACGGTGAACTGGACTGGACCTCGGACCTCGGTGAGGGGCGACGCGGCCGTATCAGCCTCTCCCGAGCAACGGGGGGATCCTCACCTCCCCCCGCCGCCGCCTTGTGTCAGCCGCTGTCGGTCGGGGGCCAGGCCGACTTGGGGCGGGCGCGTCCCGCAACGGCCAGGCAGGGCGGCCGCGCCCGCGCTGCGTCGGGTGGGCGGATAACCTGGGCCCGTTAGTGAAGATCGCGGAAGGGCGGAGCACATGGCAGACATCGTGGAGGCGGCGGCGCGGAAGGTGTTCCAGCGTTACGACCTCGATGGGGACGGCCAGGTCACGGCGGAGGAATACCGGAAGGTCGTGGCGGAGTTGGAGGGCTCGGAGATCACCGAGTCGGAGGCGCAGGAGCTGATCGACTCGCTCGACACCAACGGCGATCGCCAGATGTCCTTCGAGGAGTTCTGGGCAGCCATGAGTGGCTGAGGCTGCCGGGTCCGGCACGTGGGCGTGCCGGACCCGTCGTGCGCGTGGCGCGGCATGCGGCCGGCAGTTGGGGGCGCTGACCTGATCTCGGCGTGGCCGGTGTGGTCACGCGTCGGAGTCGTCCGGGAGAGGCCCGTTCACCTGGCTGAGCCCTGGTCGCGTCGGCAAGTCGGCAACCGGCCCGACGGACGCCGAGCCGTCGGTGGCGGCGTGGAGCGGGCCGCTGACTGAGCCGGTTCGTGGTGTCGCGCAGGAGTATGTTCGGCGCATGGTTGAGCATCGCATGATCGACGTGAACGGGATCCGGCTGCACATCGCCGAGGAGGGTGCGGGGCCGCTGGTCGTGCTGCTGCACGGCTTCCCCGAGTCCTGGCACTCCTGGCGCCACCAGTTCGGCCCGCTGTCCGCCGCCGGCTTCCGGGTCGTCGCCCCCGACCAGCGCGGATACGGCCGCAGTGACCACCCGCGGGACGTGGGCGCGTACAGCATCCTCCACCTCGTCGGGGACGTGATCGGACTGATCCATGCGCTGGGCGAACGGGAGGCGTTCGTCGTGGGGCATGACTGGGGCGCGCCGGTGGCCTGGCACACCGCGTTGCTGCGGCCCGATGTGGTGCGCGGGGTGGCGGGGCTGAGCGTGCCGCCGCCGTTCCGCGGGGAGCGCCCGCCGCTCGCGGCCATGCAGGAGCGGTTCGGCGGACGCTTCTACTGGAACTACTTCGATCAACCCGGGCTCGCCGACGCCGAGTTCGCCCGGGATCCCCGGACCACCCTGCGCACGATGCTCTACTCCGCCTCCGGTGACGCCCCCGGCACCGGCCGTCCCGACCAGGCACTGGTGTCCGACCCGGCCCGGGGCTGGCTCGCGGACATGACCGACCCGGAGGAGCTGCCGGACTGGCTCACCGAGGAGGATCTGGACGAGCTCACCGCCAACTACGCCGAGGGTTTCACCGGCGCGTTGAACTGGTACCGCAACCTGGACCGCAACTGGGAGCTGACCGCTCCCTGGCACGGCGCCGTGGTCACCACCCCCGCGCTGTATGTGTACGGCGACCGGGATCTGGTCGCGACGTTCCCCGGCGCACCGGAACTCATCGCGCAGTTGCCCGCGTTGCTGCCCGGTCTCCGCCGTGCGCCGGTCATGCTGCCGGGCTGCGGTCACTGGACCCAGCAGGAGCGACCGCGAGAGGTGAACGCCGCGCTGGTCGAGTTCCTGACGGAGTTGCGGGGCTGAGGCCGGTCCACCGGCACCGGTCCGCCGGGCGGCCCCGCTGCGTGGGATCGTTGCAGCGGGGCCTGTTCACCGCGGACTTCGGTACCACGATCGCCCGGCGGCGTGTGACCGGGTCCTTCGCGGTCCGACCGATCCGCTGCGACCTCCGGCCCTCGCCCCTCGTGACCGGCCGGCGGGAACACACCCGGTCGACGTCCCGCGACCACCTTCGAGGTCAGGTCTTGGAGGCAGTCCGCCGAGCGGCGAGCAGCGGGGCGATGACCCGGCCAAGGCTGCCTGACGAGCTACCGGTCAGCCGTTGCCGAGTGCGTCGGTGAAGGCGTACGGCGACTGGGAGACGCCGCTGCACACCGGCGAGGAGGCCAGCGCCGTGGTCTGCGCGGCATCCGTTGCGCCCTTCGCCGGCGCCTTCGTAGCGAAGGCGCAGGCCTGGTCGCGGCTGACGGACCAGAAGGACATCCGGCCGACCCCGTTGCTCGCCGCCCAGTTCGCCAGTGCGGTGGCGTCGGCCAGGCTGAAGGTGGAGCCGTCGTCGTTCACGCCGATCATCGGGGTGATGCCGAGGTTGGCGTAGGTGTAGCCGGAGTCCACGGACTGCATCTGTGCCAGGGTGGCCTTGCCTGCGCTGATGGCGGCCGCGCCCATGTCGGTGCCGGTGCCCTGTCCGTAGTCCATCGTCATGATGTTGACGTTGTCCAGCGTGACGCCGGCCGCCTTGGCGGCCTTGAGGACGTTGACGCCGTCGTCGGTCAGGCCGGTGGGCATCACCGGCAGCGTCACCGAGGCGGTCAGCCCGGGGTTGTCGGCCTTGAGGTCCTTGATCGCGGTCATCTGCCGGGCCACCCCCGCGGTGTCCGCGACCGCCGCGCCCTCGATGTCGAAGTCCAGGGAGTCGGTGCCGTAGGCGGTGATCTCCTTCTGGTAGCCGGCGTCGATCTGGCTCTGGTCGGTACAGGTGAAGGCCAGCGGCAAACCGCCTGCTCCGCCGGAGGAGATGATCACGCTGGCGCCCTCGGATTTGGCCTTGGCGATCTCCGGGTCGGTGTACGGGTCGTTGCCGACGGGGAGGGTGTCGCCCCAGATGTTGTTGCAGCCGGCGCCGATGGTGAAGGCGGCGGTGTAGGTCTTCACGCCATGGCCGGTGATGGCCGCATCGAGCCGCCCTTCGGCGGAGTTGCTCATGTCCACGTACGGGGCGAACTGGCCCGCAGCGTCGAGGTGGGGGGCCGGGTGGGACGCCTGCGGGTCCGCGATGGCGGCGGTGATCCCGAGGGCGGACAGGGCTCCGGCGGCTGCCGCGGCCAGGGCCATGCGGGTCGGTTTCCTCATCGGTGTCCGGTCCTTCCGTGGGGGGAGAGCGAGGGAGGAGTGTGACCGTTCGCCGACAAGGATTGGACTAGACCAAGTGGCCGTCAAGGGTCCCGCAGTCTCCAACTCCCCCTTTTTTGATGCCACTTGGGACATCCGTGGGACTCAGGTTGCCGTTCGGGGTGCGAGCGAGGCGTTTCCCGACGTCGATCGATGGCCGCGGCAACTGCTGTACACCGCAGCCGCGTTCACTGCCGGGAAGGTCATGCGACCCTGCTCTTCACCTCCTCCCTCGCCGGGGCGTCGCGTTCGGTCGTCCGGAGTGGGGCACGGCCACCACGTGAGTCATCGCCCCGCAAAAACGCGTGTGCGGACGGGATCTCGGCCGTGCCAGGATGGCGTCGGGAAGCGAGGTCTCGTGGACGAGTTGGGGCGATTCCGCCGGGCGCTGGTCGCCTGGGCGGCCGGCGGATCAGGGGCGGGTGAGGCCGCCGCGGTGGCGCGGGAGTCGGCCGGTCGCGGTGTGCGGATGGTCGTGCTCGTCGAAGGGAGCAGTGATCAGGTCGCGCTCGAAGCGCTGGCCAGGCGCTGCGGCCGCGACCTCGGTGCCGAAGGCGTCGTGGTGGTACCGCTCGGAGGTGCGACAAACATCGGGCGTTTCCTGGACGTGTGCGGCCCTCCGGGGCTCGGCCTCCCCCTGGCAGGACTGTGCGACATCGGCGAGGAGCGGCACTTCCGGCGTCATCTTGAGCGGGTCGGGCTCGGGGCCGGTCGCACGCACGCCGAACTGGAGCCGCTCGGGTTCCACGTGTGCGTCGCCGACCTGGAGGACGAGCTGATCCGCGCGGTCGGAGCCGAGGGTGTGCAGCACGTCATCGAGGCGCAGGGCGAGATGCGTCCCTTCCGCACCTTCCAAGGCCAGCCGGCACAGCGGGAACGGCCCGTGGAGCACCAGTTGCGGCGCTTCATGGGCACGCACAGCGGCCGCAAGGCTCTCTACGCACAGGCGCTGGTCACCCACCTCCCCCTCAAGCGTGTGCCCCGGCCGTTGGAACGACTCCTCGCCCACGTCTGACACCGCCGACACCGGCGCCGTGCCTCGCCGCCGCGCGTGACCGGCCGCCACCGTGATCCCGCGTGATCCTGCCCACGACCGTGCCGCCGGTGCGCGGAAGCGCCGTTCCTCGGTGCTTCGCGCCTGGGGCGTGGCAACGGGCCGATTCTTGAGTACACAAGAGGGACGTGGTTCAGAGAGGGGGCAGGATGAGCGTGTGGTTCGAGCTGAAGGTGTCCGAACAGGACGCCAACTGCCAGCGGACGGGCGACCTGACCCGCACGGTCACCCAGGCGCAGACCCACGCACAGACAACCGCTGCCGGCCTCCGCACCGCCGATCTCACACACCTGCACGACCTGCGCACCGCCGCGTTGCGCCGGGCAACGCCGAGCGCGCGGCCGTAGCGGTCGGAGGCAGAACTCCGGTGCCGGAGCGGTGGGTTGCTCCGGCACCGGAGGTCCCGGTACCGCCGTGGCGCCAACCGTGGACGGCCGCGCTCCCGGGTGCCGGTCGCAACCGGGGACCGGCTCCGCGCGGCCGGTGGGCGGGGTCATCTGCGCGCTGCGGCCGGCACGTTGTGCAGTGTCGCGTGCCAGGTCTGCATCGTGGGGGACCACGGGGACGGACGGCCGTCCGGGCCGACCTTGACGAGGGTGCGGGTGCCCGTGGCCCGGGGCAGCGGGTCCTCGCCCTGTCGGACGCGGAAGCGCCAGGTCATGCTCGTACGTCCCAGATGAGTCAGCCACAGGTCGACGGCGAGGGGGGCCGCGCCGTCCACCGGGGCCCGGAACTCGATGGCGAACTGGCGCACGACGTAGCGCAGGTCGGGATGGCGTTCCGCGGCGCCTCCGGTGTCGTATCCGGCCTCGGCGAAGGCGGCCGTCGTGGCGCGTTCGACATGCAGGGCGTAACGCGTGTTGTGCAGATGGCCGTTGAGATCGAGTTCGTCGAAATACACCGGCGCGGGGTGGATGGTGTGCGGGACGTCCACGATGTTCCTCCGGCTCGCCGCTCGCGTGCCCGGCGTCGGGGGCACGACCTCGCTCAGTCTCTTACTCAATTTCTCAATTTCCCGATCGATCGGTCGATCGCCCGATAGGGTACGGGCCGTCGTCGGCGTGGCGCAACGCTGTCGCCGCGCCCGGCGCCGCTCGACGCTCCGCCGCACCACCCGGCACCCGGCACCCGGCACCCGTCGGGGCCACCCCAACTCCCCTCCTGCGCCCCCTGGAAGGGGTCGGCCAAGGAGTGACCGGGGAGCCCGCATCGCGCCCTCGGGGATTCCCCCAGTGAGAAGCCTTGCCCCGGCTCGATTCTGGCCCTACCTTGACCCAAATCAATCGATCGATCGATCGGTCGAGATAAGGGAGGCGGCATGACCCGGGACCCGGTAGCACCCCGACAGACACCACCGTCCGAGGCGACGCCTCGCCTCCTCGCCACGGAGGCGCCCCGCCGGGGAAGCGGTGGGCCGTCCGCCGCCGGTTCCGGCGCGGCGGACGGGGGCGCGAGCGGCGGGTCCGGCCTCAAGCGCGGCTTGCAGAACCGCCAGATGAGCATGATCGCCATCGGCGGGGTGGTCGGCGCGGGCCTGTTCGTGGGGTCGGGAACGGTCATCCGCAGTACCGGCCCGGCGGCCCTGGTCTCGTACGCCATCGCGGGACTGCTGGTCATCCTCGTCATGCGGATGCTCGCCGAACTGGCCGTGGCGGACCCGAGCACCGGTTCGTTCGCGCACTACGCCTCGCGGGAGTTCGGCAGTTGGTGCGGGCTCGCGATCGGCTGGCTCTACGCCTACTCGTGGTGGGTGACGGTCGGTCTGGAGGCGGTCATCGGCGGCGAGTTGGCTCATCATCTCGTTCCGGCCGTGCCCGCCTGGGTCGCGTCCCTGGCGCTCCTCGCCGCGCTCACCGCGTCCAACCTGGTCCACGTGGGCGCGTTCGGCGAGGCCGAGTACTGGTTCGCCCTGATCAAGGTGGTGGCCATCGTGGCCTTCATCGGCCTGGGCGCCCTGGCCATCGCGGGGCTGCTGCCGGGCACGGACTCCCCCGGCGCGGCCAACCTCCTCGGGCACGGCGGATTCGCCCCGGAGGGCTGGTATGCGGTCCTGCCGAGCGTCCTGACAGTGATCTTCGCGTTCGGCGGCGCCGAGGTGGTCACGATCGCGGCGGGCGAGGCGCCGCGCCCGGCCGAGGCCGTGCGCAAGGCCATCCGCTCCACCACCGCACGCATCCTCATCTTCTACATCGGCTCCATCGGGGTCATCGTCACGCTGCTGCCCTACGACGAGGCGAGCGTCACGGCCAGTCCGTACTCGGCGGCCCTGGACGCGCTGGGCGTGCCCCAGGCGGGCCGCGTGATGGACGTGATCGTGCTGGTCGCCGTGGCGTCCTGCCTGAACTCCGGCCTCTACACGGCGTCCCGGATGCTGTTCGCGCTGGCGCAGCAGCGCGAGGCGCCCCGCGCCTTCGCGCGGACCAACGCGCGCGGCGTCCCCGTGCCGGCCGTACTCGTCGCCGCCCTGGCCGGACTCCTCACCCTCGCCTCGAAGCACTTCGCCGGAACAGCCTCGATCTTCACCTTCCTGCTGGACTCCACGGGGGCGGTGATCGTCCTGATGTACCTGTGCGTCGCGGCGTGCCAGATCCGCAGCCGCATGCGGGCGGAACGCCGCGGGCGGACGCCGGCGGTGCGGATGTGGGCCTACCCCTACCTCTCGTGGACGGTCGTCGCGGCCCTGACCGCGGTCCTCGTGCTGCTGGCCTTCGACTCCACCACTCAGCGCTCGTTGTTCCTGACGCTGTCGGTCACCGTGGCGGCGGCCGCCGTCGGGGCGGTGCGGCAATGGAGGGCGCGCACGGGAGGCAGGGCCGGGCGGTAGCGCCGGGCGGTGGCCGCGCGGCAACAGGCCCCACCTGCTTGCCAGTTGTGGGGCATACACGGTGGGTACGCCTGCGGACCGGCCGGCCGAACGCGGCGGCGGCCCGTACGTACCGGCGGCGGCGAGGGTCGCCCGGGGCCGGGGCCCGCTCCGGCGCCCCGTGCGTCACCGGAGGGACGGCGGCGCGATGTCCGGCGGGGCGCGGGCCCTCTCCGGCGGCTCTCGCGGTCGCGGCGCGCGCTCGCCAATCGATCGGCCGATAGGGCGCGGTAGACTCGCCCCGTCCCGTCCAGCGTGCCCGCCCCGAGCGAAGGATCGCCCCCGTGCCCAAGGCCCCCCGCACCCGCGCCGGCGAGAACGCACGTCGCCAGGTCTGGGACGCGGCGATCCGGCTGTTCGCCGCGAAGGGCTTCCACGGCGTCGGTATCCGGGAGTTGGCCGAGGGCGCGGGGATGTCGTCCGCGACGCTCTACCACTACATGGGCACCAAGGAGGAGCTGCTCGCCTCGGTCATGCGGGCCAGCCTCGACCGGCTGAACGGTGCGGCCGAGCGGGTCGTCGCGGACGCCCCGGACCCGCAGTCGCAGATCACCCGGCTCGTGCACGTCCACGTGCTCACGCACGCGCTGCGCCCGGAGGAGACCGCCGTGGTCGACAACGAGCTGGAGGCGCTCGGGCCCGAGCGCCGCACGGCGATGGTGGCCCTCAGGGACGCTTACGAAGGCCACTGGCGGCGCGCCATCGCCAACGGCTGCGCCTCCGGCCTGTTCACGGTGCCCGATCAGACCTTCGCGCGGATGGCACTGCTGGAAATGTGCTCCGGGGTGGCCAAGTGGTACTCCCCCGACGGCCCGATCGCGCTCGACGGGGTGGCGACGGCGCATGCGCGCCTGGCGCTCCAGTTGCTCGGCGTCCCGGTGCATGCGATTCCGCTTCCCGCGCCCACCGAGATCCACGCGGCGCACGCACTGGTGGAGGAGATCTGGCAGGTCAGCCTGGGCGCGAGCGCACCCGCCTCGGCCTGACGCCTGTTTCTCCCCTCCCCTCCCCCTCTTTCTGACCGCCCCGCGCATACCGGCGTGCGGTCGTCCCCACTCCTCGTCACACGCCGCCGTTTCAGGCCGCAAGACCGTCGGGTCGCCGGGGCCTGGCGTCGTCGCTCGCCACTCTATCGATCGAGCGATCGATAGAGTATGGTCCGCGGTGTTGGGCGACTCCCGAGGAGCACCTTGTGGCTATTGACACCATCCCCACCGGCGCCGCGGACAGCGGCAGTCCG
This sequence comes from Streptomyces sp. NPDC093097, assembly GCF_044754325.1. Classification (NCBI taxonomy): domain Bacteria; kingdom Bacillati; phylum Actinomycetota; class Actinomycetes; order Kitasatosporales; family Streptomycetaceae; genus Streptomyces; species Streptomyces sp. NPDC093097. Next base: position 149,526 of record NZ_JBIVOW010000023.1, on the reverse strand, counting down.
GCCGACGGCGCCGGGGACCCCCGCGTCACCTACACCGTCCCGCACCGTGGCATCGCGTACATCCGCCTGTCCCGGCCGCACCGCCTGAACGCCGTGACCGAACGGCTCGTCGACGACCTGCTGTCGGCCCTGCGCCGGGCAGCCGACGACAAGGTGCGCGCCGTCGTCCTCTCCGGTGCGGGCCGGGCCTTCTGCTCCGGTCACGACCTGAAGGCCGAGCCCGCGCCGACGGACGCCGCCGGGACCCGCGCCCGCCTGGACCGCATCCAGGACGTGACCCGGCTCATCCGGAATGCCCCCTTTCCCGTCGTGGCGGCCGTGCACGGCTACGCGCTGGGCGCGGGCTGCGAGTTCGCCCTGTCCTGCGATCTGGTCGTCGCGGCGGAGGACACCCGGTTCGGCTTCCCGGAGGTGGGCATCGGGCTCAGCGTCACCGGAGGCGTCTCGCGCCTGCTCACCACCGCCGTCGGCGCGATCAAGGCGAAGGAACTCGTCATGCTGGGCGAGTACTTCGACGCCCGGGAGGCGCAGCGGCTGGGCCTGGTCACCCGGGTCAGCGCACCGGGGCAGCACGAGGCCGTGGCGACCGACCTGGCGTCCACCCTCGCCGAGCGGCCGCCGTTCGCGCTCGCGCTCGCCAAGGAGCTGATGGACGAGGGCCTGGACGGCACCGTCGAACAGGCCCTGGCGCGCGAGGTGTCGGCGGCCCAGCTCACCGGGCACAGCGGCGAACACGACCGCCCCCGGCACGCGTTCACCCGGTCGCCCGCGCCGGCCCGGGAGGGCGGCCGATGATCTCGTACGACACCCCGGACCACGGTCCGGACCACCGTGCGGACCTGCCGCCGGAGTCCGTCCCCGATCTGGCGACGCTGGTGGAGCGGGCGGCCGCGCTGTGGCCCGACCGGGTGGCCTGGACGTTCGACGAGTACGCCCGCGACCTCACCTTCGCCGACGTCGCACGCGGCGTCCGGCGGGCGGCGGCGGAGCTGAGCCGGGACGGTGTCGGGCGGGACGGCCGCGTCGCCGTCCTGCTCCGCAACCGCCCGGAGTTCCCGCTCACCTGGCTGGCCCTGGCGGCGCTCGGCGCCGCGATGGTGCCCGTCAACACGGCCTACCGCAGCCACGACGCGGAGCACGTGCTGCGGGACTCCGGCGCCCAACTCCTCGTGACCTGCGAGGAGTTCCGCCCGATGGCGGAGGAGCTGCTGGCCTCCGTTCCCACCCTGCGCACCGTCCGGTACGTCGACGGACCGTCGGCTCCCGCCGTATCGTCACCTTCCTTTATTCAGGCCCCCGTTCTGAGCGGCGCCCCGCCCGGGCCCGGCGAACTCGCCAACATCCAGTACACCTCCGGCACCACCGGAAGCCCCAAGGGCTGCCTCCTGCCGCACCACTACTGGCTGTCCCTGGCGGGCAGCCTCGTCACCGAGTTCCCCCGCCTGGGGCCGGACGACACCCTGCTCACCTGCCAGCCGTTCCACTACATCGACCCGCAGTGGAACGTCGCCGCGGCCCTCCTCGCGGGCAGCCGCCTCGTCGTCCTGGACCGCTTCCACCCCACCACCTTCTGGCAGAAGGTCAGGGAGCACCGCGTCACGTACTTCTACTGCCTGGGCCTGATGCCCACGCTGCTGCTGCGGATGCCCGAGCACCCCGAGGACCGCGACCACCGCGTGCGGGCCATCCAGTGCTCCGCCATTCCGCCCGCGCTGCACGGCAGGTTGGAGGAGCGCTGGGGCGTCCCGTGGTACGAGGCGTTCGGCATGACGGAGACCGGCGCGGACCTGCGCGTCGGGCCCGCGGACCACGACGCGGCCGTGGGCAGCGGCTGCATCGGACGGCCGCTGCGGCATCGCGCCGTCCGTGTCGCCGGGCCCGACGGCACGCCGCTGCCGGCCCACGAGGTGGGCGAGATCCAGCTGCGCGGCCCCGGCATGATGGCGGGTTATCTCGGCCGTCCGGACGAGACGGCGGCCGCCTTCGCGGACGGCTGGTTCCACACCGGGGACCTCGGTCATCTGGACGAGGAGGGCCGGGTCTACTTCCGCGGCCGGCTCAAGGACATGATCCGCCGCAGCGGTGAGAACGTCTCGGCGGCGGAGCTGGAGGAGGTGCTCACCGCGCACCCGCGCGTCCGCCTGGCCGCCGTCGTCCCGGTCGCCGACGAACTGCGCGGCGAGGAGGTCAAGGCGTACGTCGTACCGGACGGCGCGGGGCCGGCGCCCGATCCGGACGACCTCGCCGCCCACTGCGGCGAGCGGCTGGCCGCCTTCAAGGTGCCCCGTTACTGGGAGCTACGCGACCGGCTCCCCATGACCCCGTCGGAACGCGTCTCCAAGGGCGAGCTCCGCAAGTCCCCCGCGCCCGCGGGGCGGACGTACGACCGTCAGGACAAGGTGTGGCGGTGAGGAGAGGAACACCCATGCTGCTCGACCTCCTGGTGCGCAACGCGCGCATCCACACGCTCGACGAACAGCGGCCCATGGCCCGCGCGTTGGGGGTGTTGCACGGCCGTGTCGTCGGCCTCGACGAGGACGTGGAGCACCTGGCCGCGGCCCGTGTGCTCGACGCGGGCGGCGCGACGGTCGTCCCGGGCTTCAACGACGCGCACTGCCACACCGCCTGGTTCGGCCTGACGTTGAGTCAGCTCGACCTGTCCGGGGCACGCGATCCGGAGGAGGTCCACGCGGCGGTCGCCGCCCACGCGGCACGGCTCCCCGACGGCGCGTGGGTCGTCGGAGCCGGCCTCCGGCCCGGCGACATGGGCGGCCGCCACCCCCACCGGGACGCTCTGGACAGGGCGGCGGGCGGGCGGCCGGTCTGGCTCAAGCACGCCTCGGGCCATGCCTGTGTCGTCAACTCCCCGGTCCTGCGGGCGGCCGGCGCCCTGGAGCCGGGCTTCGCCGACCCGCCCGGCGGCGTCGTGGGCCGGGACGCGGACGGGCGGCCGAACGGACTCCTGGAGGAGACCGCACAGCGCCTCGTGCAGGACCAGGTGCTCCCCTACTCCGTCGAGACCGTCGGCGCGGCGATCGACCGCGCCACCGGCCACTACCTCACCGAGGGGATCACGAGCTTCACGGAGGCCGGGATCGGCGGCGGCTGGATCGGGCACACCCCGGTGGAACTCGCCGCCTACCAGCACGCCCGCGACACCGGACGACTGCGCGCGCGGGCCCAGTTGATGGTGGCCGCCGATGTCCTGCACCCGCTGACCGCGCATCCGCAGGACGGGATCTCGCTCGGTCTGGACCTGGGGATCCGGACGGGTCTGGGGGACGAGACGCTGTCGGTCGGGCCCGTGAAGATCTTCCTCGACGGCTCGTTGTTCGGCCGTACCGCCGCCGTCACCGAGCCGTTCTGCGTGTGCCCGCACTCGAACACCGGCTACTTCCAGGACGACCCGGACGCGATGGCCGACACCGTCGTCGCGGCGCACCGGGCGGGTTGGACGGTGGCGGCGCACGCCATCGGCGACCGCGCCGTCGATCTGGTCCTGTCGGCGTACGCGCGGGCCCAGCGCGAGGCGCCGCGGCCTGAGGTGCGGCACCGCGTCGAGCACGCGGGAGTGGTGCGCCCCGACCAGCTCGCGGCGTTCGCCGCCCTGGGGGTGGTGCCCGTACCGCAGCACAACTTCATCCCGGCCTTCGGCGAGAGCATGTCCTCGGGCCTCGGTGCGCACCGCGCCGACTGGGCGTACCGGATGCGGTCGTTCCTCGACCTCGGGCTCACCGTGCCGGGCAGCTCCGACCGGCCCGTCGCGCCGGGCGCGCCACTCGCCGCGATGCAGGCGATGGTGGAGCGGCTGACGGAGACCGGCACGCCCTTCGGCCCGCACGAGCGCGTGCCCGCCGCCACGGCCCTGCGGGCCTGGACGGTCGGCTCGGCCCATGCCACCGGCTCCGCGGACCGCAAGGGCCGGCTGGCGCCCGGCCTGCTGGCGGACCTCGCGGTGCTCGACGCCGACCCCACCACCTGCGCCCCGGACCGCATCGGCGCCATCAGCGTCCTGGCCACGCTCGTCGGCGGCGACCCGGTCCACGACCCCCATGGCCTCGTCGCCCCTGGCCGCCGGGTCCGGCAGGCGTGACTCCGCTCATGCGAGGGCGGCCGCGTTCCCGGGCCGCCGCCACAACGGATCGTGCTCGCCGGTCAGTTGGGGAACTGCGGGACCGGGTTCGTGTCAGCGGGTGGGTTCGATGCCCCAGGCGGTGGCGCGGGCGGCGGCGGCCGCGCGGTTGGGGAGGTCGAGCTTGGCGAGGATGTGCTCGATGTGGGTCGCGACGGTGCGCGGTGTGATGTACAGGCGACTGGCGATCTCCCGGTTGGTGCGGCCGGCGGTCAGTTCGGCCAGGACCTGGAGTTCGCGCGGTGAGAGGCCGCCGGGCCGGTGCGGGTCCGGGGGCCGCGTGCCCGCGGTGGGGTCGGTTGGGGTGGCCTCGTCGGGCGGGGGGTCCGTGCGGGGGGCGACGGCCGCGGCGAGGGTCTCGGTGAGCAGGGTGACCACGGCGCGCGCCGGGTCGGGCGCGCGCCGTGGTCGGCGGGTGCTGACGTTGAGCATGCCGACGTACCGGCCGTCGGCGGCGAACAGGCACTGGGCCACACCGCCCTCGATGCCGAGGGGGGAGAGCACCTCCTGGAAGCCCGGTGATGCTGCCAGGAGGTGACTGGGGACGTCGGTGAGCCAGAGGCCGCCTCGGGCCGGGCTGTTCAGCACGGGGAACACCGGGTCGTGGTGGAGGCGGTTCTCGATGTAGGCGGTGGCGTCGTCCGGGTAGTTCCCGGCCAGGGTGGTGTGGCCCCCGCGCAGCGGATCCCATCGGGTCAGGGAGGCGTGGTCGTACTCCATCACCTCCGACAGCGCCGTCAGGACCGGGTCGAGGCCGGTGGCGCCGCTCGTGGCGCTTCTGGCGGCCTCGCGGACGTGGACGGCCGCGTCCAGGATGTCCGTCATGCTCCGCTGCGCTGCCATCCCCCAAGGATGATCAGGTGCCTGGAATCCGTCAATCTCGAAGGGTCGGGTCAGTTGCGGAGGGCGTCGTGCACGATCTGCCCGTCGAGGACGGTGAGGACGACGGGCATGGTGGGGATGTCGTGCGGGTCGGCCGCGAGCAAGTCCCCGTCCAGGACGCAGAGGTCGGCGACCTTGCCCGGCTCCAGGGAGCCCTTCCAGTCGTCGGCGAAGTCCTGCCAGGCCGCGTCGATGGTGTACGTGCGGAGCGCCTCGGCCAGGCCGATGCGCTGCTCGGGTCCGCTGACGCGGCCGGCGGCCTTCGATTCGCGCAGCACCATGGTGGCGACGCCCTGGCGCCAGTCCGGGGAGGTGACGGGGGCGTCCGATCCGCTGGCGACCCGCACGCCGGCGTCGAGGGCGTCGCGGTAGGGCCATGCGTACGCGGCCCGTGGCGCGCCGACGAACTCCTCCTCCATGTCGGCGACGGTCCACTTGATGGTGGGGTTCATGTTGACGCCGAAGCCGTGCGCGGCCAGCAGCTTCATGCTGCGCGCGGTGAGGAAGTCGCCGTGGATGACGTAGTGGCGGGCGTCGGCGCGCGGGTGCTCGGCCATGGCCGCGGCGAAGGCGTCCGTGACGGTGTCGATGGCCCGGTCGCCGGTGACGTGGACGCCCATCTGGTGCCCGGCGGCATGGGCGTGGTGGATGATGGCGCCGATCTCGGCGACCTTCTCGGCATCGGTCTCGCCGCCGACGCACAGGGAGCCGCAGCCGCCGCCGATGTACGGCTCGTGCATCCAGGACGTCTTGTTGGGGACGATGCCGTCGGCGAAGATCTTGACGCCGTGGATCGCCAGGCGGCGCGGGTCGGCGTCCTCGGCCTCGCCGGAGGCGGTGAGGGTGGTGAGGGCTTGGGCGAACTCCTCGGCGGTGCTGGTCATTCCGCTGGGCAGGAGGAGGACGCCGAGGCGGGCGGTGAGTTCGCCGTCGGCCAGCAGCTGGCGGTAGACGTCGAGGGTCTCCGCGCCGAGCGCGCCGCGCATGATGCCGTCGCCGCCGGGGCCCAGGCCGGGCTCGGTGTAGCTGGTCACGCCGAGTTGGGCGAGTGTGGTGAGGGTCGACCTGATCGCGTCGGTCCGCTCCTGCCGGCTGAGCGGCGGGAGCACGTTCTGGACGAGGGCCTGGGCCCCTTCGTGGAGGAGCCCGGTCGGCTCACCGGCGTCGTCCACGACGATGGCCCCACCGGGCGGTGCGACGGTGTTCCGGTCGATCCCGATGAGTTCCAGGGCCTTGGAGTTGATCCAGGTGGCGTGCCCGGAGAAGGAGTACAGGACGACGGGGTGGTCGGGGCTCACGGCGTCGAGGTCGTGCCGGGTGGGCAGCCGCGACGGGTCGGAGGCGCACTCGTCGAGGTATCCGGTGTCCCAGCCGTGGCCCGTGATCCACTGCCCGTCCGGGACCCGTCCGACGGCCTCCCGCACCCCCTCGGCCACGTCCGCGAGGGAGGACACGGCGGGATGGCTGAGGTCCACGGAGAGCGGCGGCGTCGACATCCCGAAGGCGCATCCGTGCAGATGGGAGTCGTTGATGCCGGGCAGCAGCGTCGCTCCGTGCAGGTCGACGACGCGGGTGTCGGGTCCGATGAGCGGCGCGACGTCGTCCCGCCCGCCGACGGCGGTGACGGTCCCGCCGGTCACGGCCAGGGCGGAGGCTATGGAGAATTCCGCATCGACCGTGACCACCCGCCCGTTGAGAAACACCAGATCCGCATACGTGTCCACAGAAGGGTCCTTTCGAAAACCGGGTGCACCACGGTCACCCGCGAACGATCTCCCGAGGACTATCGCCGTGCCCCCGCCTGCCGCACATCGGTCATTCAACCGATACGGACTCTGGTGGTCGCGGGCTGACGGTCGGCCGGTTTCCCGGCACAAGCGACCGGTGGCGCTTCAGCAGACCACGCCGGCCTCTCCCGTCAGGCCGCCGTGGAGGAAGCTGCGACATGGCCAGGACGCGTTCCCCGGTGCGCAGTCCGCTGCTGCCGCCGTCGACCACGATGCCGGCCGTTCGCACAGCCCTGGTGCCGCAGCAGCGTAGGAACCGTCCGTTCGCGAGCCGCTCTTCAGACCAACGGCAGGGCGACTTCCCTCCCAAGGGCGGTTTGGCGCAGCCGAACCCCCGATCCAGGCATGGGCCTGCCTCCACCACGCCACAATCACTATGCACAACCAGTCCGACACACAGGGTAATTGGAGGGGATGTGTTCCACACCACGAAGCACCGCCTGACGGCGTGCGCCGCCGCTGCCGTTCTCGTCGGCACCGGCGCGGCCGTGTCCGGAGACATGACCACGGCACCGGCACAGGCCGCGGCCAAGGCACCTGTCTCGCGGGCACAGACCGTCGTCGGGCCGATCAGTGAGCCGGGCCAAGTATCGGTGGCCTATTGTCCAGCCGACATGAGGGTCCTCAACGGCGGCTACAACTCGATCACCTTCAGCGAGTCCAACGGCGGAGAGCCCTACGACGCCGTCCGGATGGACGCCCCGACGATGGACGGCAAGGGCTGGGTCGCGAACCTGATGACCGGCAAGATCCAGGCACGCGCGGTGTGCGTGCCCGAGGCCGAGGCGCCGCGGGTGGCCGTAGGCCCGACCAGCAACGACCACTCCGACTCGGATGCATACTGCCCGAACGGTACGAACGTGATCGGCGGCGGCTTCATCGCGCAAACCTGGAGCAGGAACGGCTACGGCGAATCCCAGGACGATGTGACGGCCAACGCTCCCATCGCGAGCGGCAAGGGCTGGTACGCCAGGCAATTCGCCGCAAAGGTGCAGGCACGGGCCTTGTGCAGCTGAGCCCCAGGCGGCCCGGAGCTTCGGATACGGGCACCGGCAGCCGCCGGAGAAGGAAGGGAACGGCCTGGCACCCGACGGTGTCCGCGCTCCCGTGAACAGTCGCCGTAGGGTTGCCCGGCAGCCGGCCAGCCTCGCAGTCGGCCGGCCGGCAACCGGAATGCCCGCCGGCCGGCCGGACCACCCCGCGCTCGGCACCTCTCCTCAGCAACCTTCCCTGCGCCTTTCGAGGCGAGTGCCATGCCGACGGGCGATCGACATCAGGTCGCTGGGGGCGTCCAGTTCAAGGCGGTGCCAGCGGCCGCGGGGGACGATCACGGCGGCGCCTGCGGGCAACCGCACCATCTCTTCGGCGCCTTCGGGGCCGGTGGGACGGAAGTACACGCGGACACCGCCGGCCAGGCAGCAGACCGTCTCCTCGGCCTCCGGGTGCATCTCCCAGTGGTCGGCGTGGACGTCGGCGTCGGTCTCCACATGGAACGTCGCAATCTGCCAGGCACCGCGGTCGCCGCTCGCCATCCGCCGCTCGGCGGCGTGGACCTGACCGTCGGGGTGGATGTGCAGCGCCGAGGCGAACAGGTCGATCGGGTCGAGGGAGGAGAGCGGGGGCGTGGTCATGAGGGCGTTCCTTCCAGTCGGTTCTCTGGGTGGAGGTGGGGGCAACGCGGGGTGTATCGCGGGCGGTTCGAGGTTGACCACCGACACGTCCAGGGCGGCGACGGCGAACCGCGTGACGGCCACTACCGCCGGCGCCGCTCCATCGCTCCCACTCCCCCACCACTTTCTATACACGTAAAGAAAGTATCCCTTGAGCGCCGCCGCTGTCGAGACCTGAGGGATGATGAGGGCATGCCGCAACGCTCCGCACCCCGCAAAACCCTCGGCCGTCCTCCCCGGATCTCCCGGCAGGAGGTCATCGACACGGCCCGCCGGATCGTGGCCGAGCAGGGCGTGGATCGCCTGACCATGCGGCGACTTGCCACCGACATCGGCAGTACGCCGATGGCGCTCTACCACCACGTCCGCAACAAGGAGGAACTACTCGTCCTGCTGCTGGACGACTACACCGCACAGGCACTGCACCGGCCCGAACTGCCCGCCCAGCCGCGCGAGCGGATCGTCGTCGCCGCCGCCGCGATCCACGACGTGCTGGCCGCCTGCCCGTGGATCGTGGAGGTGCTGACCGCCGACGACCTGATGTCCGCCTCCGCCCTGTGGTTCGTCGAGCAGATCATCGACGGCCTGGTCGACTGCGGCCTGTCCCCCGAGCGGGCCGTACACGGATACCGCGCGATCTGGTACTACACCGCCGGCGAGATCGTGATCCGCACAACAGCCGCCCGCCGCCGCGCAGACGACGACCGTCCCACCTACCGGGACCAGGTCTTCGCCGAGCTCGACCCCATCGAACTCCCCCGCCTGGCACAGGTCGCCGACCACTGGACACCCCTCACCGCCCAGGACACCTACCTCGACGGGCTCCGCGCCCTGGTGGACGGCCTCCTGACACCCCGTTGACCCACCCCTCCCCCCATGCCTCGAAACTCCGGTCCGATACCGACGCCCCTGCCCGCATGCATGCGGGCATCAAAAGGGGTGACTGGGCGAGCGGGAGTGGTCAACGGCGCATGGGCCGGGTGAGGAGTGGAGTGAGTTCCGCGGTGGTTGCCGGTCGGAGCGTCGTGAGGATGTGGCGAGCGGCGGACAGATCGACGGTGCGGCCCTCGAACGTCACGGTGTAGGTCAGGCCGGCCTGGCGCAGGCGGAGTTCCCGGTGTTCGTACGGGCCTCTGTGAGTGATCAGTCGGCGGCCGTCGCCGTCGTCGGTGCACTCGATCACCTCCCCCACCGGAACGGGGCAGCCGCTGGCGTCGGTGCGGCGGGTGTCCTGCCCCGGGTGCTGCACGGCCAGGTGGAGGTCAGGGGCGCCGGGGCGTTCGTACTGGGCGCCGAAACTGTCCTCGGCGGCCCCGTTGACGCGCAGGGTGTAGCCGGCGGGCGGTTCACCGACGCGCAGAAGCGCCCGGTCCACACCGTTGGCGGCCAACCACTCATCGAGCGTGGGAGGTTGCGCACTGGCCCAGGCACCGTAGCCGACCCCCGCGGCGAGGACGACGCCCACGCCAAGGGTTGCCAGCCGCATACGGGCGCTCGGGAGGAAGCACGCGGCGGCGAGCGCGTACCACGCCCCTCCCCAGGGGAAGAGCAGCACACTGTGACTGAGCCCGCCCGGCTCCGGGGCCAAGGCCACGGCGCCGATGGTGGCGACGGTCCCGGAGGCGTAGACGCCCGCCGCCCAAGCCCAACGGCCGCGCCACCGACGGGTGAACGGCACGAACGGCACGGCGGCTCGGGCGAAGCCCGCAAGGAGACCGACCATCAGGGCTGCCGCAATGGCGAATACGGCGATGGCGACCAGCACCCTGCCGCTGAAGAACGCGATCAGGACGGCTTCATACTGCACAGCGGTGAAGGCACAGCCCACGAGCCCTACGACGGCAAGATGGACAGCGATACGCCACGCTTCGGGTTTTTTGACCACGCTTGATGATTACGCGGTGGGAGCGGTTGCGGTTCCGGGGAAGGAGGTGTGCCGCTCGATCCGATGTCCACGGGACGCTTACGATGATCGTCAGGTGACCTTCGCAGAAAGGCAGTTGTCATGACCGAGGACTTTTCCGGTGTGGACCAGTCGAAACCGAGCATCGCGCGGGTCTACGACTACATCCTGGGCGGCAAGGACAACTACGACGTGGACCGCGTCATAGGTGACAAGTTCAAGCACGAAATGCCCGGCTCGGTGGCCATCGCGTACGCCAACCGGCAGAACCTCATCCGTGCCGTGCGCAAGATCGCGGAGGCGGGCGTCACGCAGTTCATCGACATGGGCAGCGGGCTGCCGACAGCGGACAACGTCCACCAGGTCGCGCAGCACTACTCCCCCGACGCCCGCGTGGTCTACATCGACAACGACCCGATCGTCCTGGCCCACGGCCGCGCCCTGCTTGAGGAGAACGAGTACACCCGCGTCATCCAGGCAGACGTCCGCGATCCGCACAGCATCCGGCAGCACCCGGACACCGTCGAACTGATCGACTTCGAACGCCCCGTGGCCGTGATCCACAGCGCCATCCTGCACCACATCAACGACGACGAGGACCCCCGCTCGGTCGTCCGCTACTGGCAGGATCAGGTCCCCTCGGGCAGCTACTTCTTCATCTCCCACTTCCGCAGCGGCGGCAACCCGGAGACCGCGGAGGCCGAGGCGGTGCTCCAAACCACCTTCGGTCGCGGACGGTGGCGGACCGACGAGGAGATCCGTGCCCTCTTCGGCGACCTGGAGATGCTGGAGCCGGGCATCGTGCCGTGCTCGCTGTGGCACCCCCACACGGCGGAGGGACCCACCCGTATCGGGCCGGCGGAGCGCGAGTTGACGCTCTGGGAGCAGCTCATCGTCGGGGGCCTGGCGCGGAAGCCGTGAGACGAAGGGGCCGTCAACCGGCGGCCGTTCGCGGCCATGTGGGGCGGCCGACCAGCGCCCGGTCCCGCCACCGCGCGGAAGCCGCGTGTGCCGGGAGCGTCCGCCCCGCATGGGGGCCCGCGCGTCAGAGGGCGCTTGTGTCGAGATTGAGGTCGAACGGGGCGGGGATCCTGAGGGCGGCGCCGTAAGGGTGGGGCCGCCGACTCGGCTGTAGCCCAGGCGGCCGGGCTCGGCGCACAGCGCCACCGAACGCACATGGCCCCAGCCGGGCGGTACGGTCTCGACTGCCCCTTCGGGGATCTCGGCTCGGTCGACCTTGAAGAGCTGGGTGGCGCGCCTCAACGCCCCTTCCAGGCCGATGCTTTGGGCGTAATCGGCTGGGACGTCACTCACCGGGAACCGTCCTTCAGCTACAGCGCAACTTCCTTGCAACCTAGCGTCCCCACCGGCCGAAGGGCGGCAGGACGAAGATGTCCCCCCGCATGGTCGTGGTTGCAGCGATGAGTTTCTTCGCCGTGGAGAGTCTCCCCACCGTTGACCGATATCACTGGAGGAACACGTGACTCAGCTCTTGAGAGTGCAGAACTTCAACGTCTCAAGTGACGGCATCGGTGCCGGCGAGGACCAGAGCTTTGAGAGTCCGTTCGGCCATGTCGATCCGGAGAGGCTGTTCGCCTGGGCCGGTGCCACGGCGAGTTGGCCCATGCGCACCGATCCCGGTGGCAGCCGGGGCCTTGACGACTACTTCACACGGGACTACGCACGCAACATCGGTGCCGAGATCATGGGCCGCAACAAGTTCGGTCCCCAGCGCGGGCCCTGGCAGGACGAGGAGTGGCGCGGCTGGTGGGGCGACGAGCCCCCGTTCCGCACTCCGGTGTTCGTCATGACCCACCACCAGCGTCCGTCGTTCACGCTCTGCGACACCACGTTCCACTTCGTCGACGGCGACCCGGCCACGGTCCTGCGGCAGGCCCGGGAGGCGGCGCAGGGCAAGGACGTCCGGCTCGGCGGCGGTGTCACCACCGTCCGGCAGTTCCTCGACGCCGACCTCGTCGACACCCTGCATGTGGTGGTCTCGCCGGTGAAGCTCGGGTCCGGACTACAACTCTGGGACTCGCCCGATGAGTTGCTCGACCGGTTCCATCTCGACGTCGTGCCCAGTCCCAGCGGTGTGACGCACCACCTGTTCTGGCGAAAGTGACCGGACTTCAGGCATGACTGAACTTCAGGCATGACCGGACTTAAGGACTGACCGTCCCTCAGGGCGGCCCCAGCGGGAATCTCTTGCCGCCCGGGGCCGCCCTGAGCCGTCACGTCGCGCCTCGGGGGGGGCAGCCGAGCCTGGACAACATCTGCGCCTTCGACCGCTCGGCCGGTTCCGTCGACGGGGTCGGCGTCCGGTCAGCGGTTTTCGCCGGTGTTGCGGTCGGCTGCCAGGCCCGACAGCAGGAGGGCGAGCGCCTTTCCCGTTCCGGCCAGGGCGTCCTCGGGGTCAGCCGCGGCCGCGATGATCTGGTTGCCTTCGCAGAGGCCGGACAGCAGCAGGCGGGCGACGGTGGCGATCGGCACGTGGGGTTTGAGGGCTCCGCGTTCGGCCATGGCGGCGAGCAGGCGTTCCAGTGCCGGCTGGGCGATCCTGTCGTTGATCTCCCGGTAGCGCTTGCCGAGGACCGAGGGTGCCTGGGCCATCAGTTCGCGGTGCAGCGGGTCGTCGATGGTCCGCCGCAGGAAGCCGAGTGTGAGGTCGCGGGCCGGGGCGAGGACCTGCCCGTCGGGTGCGGTGCCGACGGCCTCGGACGTCGCGTCGACCAGGGCGGCGACCTGCTCGATCCGCTCCGTGTAGAGCTCGGCGAACATCGCCGTCTTGTCCGGGAAGTGGTGGTAGAAGGTGCCCTTGCTCACGAGCGCCGACTTGGTGATCGCCTCGACCGAGGTGTCGGCGAATCCCTTGGCCACGAACAGCTTGCGGGCGGCCTCCACCAGTGCTGCTCGGGTCTGCTCTGCGTACATCTGCCGTCGGCTTGGCCTTGTCATGAGGACTATCGTAGAGTCATTGACCGAGGGTCGGTGAATGACCGCAGGTTGGTGAATAATCCTCTCCACCACGTGACCGAAGGCGGAGCCATGGGAGAACGCAGGATCGTATTGCTGGGCGCGACGGGATACACCGGGCAGCGAGTGCTGCGGGAGCTGCTCGCCCGGGGCCAGTCACCGACGCTGGCCGGACGGAACCGCGCCAAGATGCTGGGCGTGGCGCAGCGCCTCCAGGCCGACCTCCCGGTGGCCGAGGTGGACGTCACCTCCGCGGCCGACCTCGCGCGGCTCTTCGGGCCCAAGGACGTGGTCGTCTCCACCGTCGGGCCGTTCGCGCAGCTCGGGATGGCGACGGTCACGGCGGCCGCCAGGGCCGGGGCGCACTATCTCGACTCCACGGGCGAGGCGCCCTTCGTGCGGCGCGTCTTCGGGTTGGACGGCGTCGCGGCCGCAAGCGGGGCGAGCCTCGTGCTGGCGTTCGGCTACGACTACGTGCCGGGCAACCTCGCCGGAGCGCTCGCGCTGACGCGGGCCGGCGAGAGCGCTCGCCACATCGAGGTCGGCTACTTCTTCTCCCGTTCCGGGCGCGGTGACGAACTGCGATACCGCAGCACCCTGCGTGACTTCTTCACCCTGACCAGCGGGGGAACGCGCGCCACGCTGGTGGCCACGATGCCGGATGACGCGCTGTCCTATCGCAGCCCGCGCCCGGGAGCCCCCGCGCGCCTGGGCGCGGAGCCTCTCGGCAAGCGCCTGCTGACCTTCCGCTACGCCGGCGTGCGGCGCACCGCGACGAGCGTGGGCGGCTCGGAGCACCTGGGGCTGCCGGAAGTCTTCCCCCATCTGGAGACCGTCGATCTGGGCCTGGGCTGGTTCGCGGGGTGGACGCGTCCGGCGCGGAGGGCCGTCACGCTGTCCAGGCCGCTGATGCGGTCGGCGCAGGGGCGGGCCGCGGTGACATGGCTGTCGAAGCGGCTGCCCGGATCGCATCGGGAGCCGGACCGCGACGGTCGTTCCCTGGTGATCGCGGTCGCCCGGGATGCATCGGGCCGGCCCCTGGCCACCACGGCGCTGACCGGTCCCGACCCCTACGAGATGACCGCATCCCTGCTGGCCTGGGGCGCCACCCGCGCCGCCGAACCGGACGCCGCCCTCAGGCCCGGCGCACACGGCCCCGTCGCGGCCTTCGGGCTCGACCCCCTCAGCCGCGGCGCCGCCGAGGCCGGTCTGCACGAGGTTGAGAGGGCAACGGCCGCGCGGTCCTGAAGTCCGGCATCGCCGCCGTGATGATCTCGGCGGAGCTGGATGTCGTCACCGCCCAGGGGTCGGGATGCCCGAGAGTGCGGTCTCAGCGGGCTGAGGGGTGTCGCCGGGTTCCCAAGTGGTGTCTGTCTCTGGTGGGCGGATCAGGGTGAAGCTGGTGGCGGCGCCCAGGAGTGCCACGCAGGCGCCGACGGTGAAGGCCGACCGCATGCCGGTGGCGAAGGCGTGGGCGGCCGCGGTCCGGAATCCCTCGCGCAGCGTTGCGGGGACGGTGGCGGCGGTGCCGTTGAGGTTGCCTGTGGCCACGTCGGTGGCCAGGGTGTGCAGGTTGTGGTGCAGGCCGTGGAGTCGGTTGGTCCGGGCGGTCAGGTCGTCGGTGACGGCCATGGCCAGTACCGCGCCGATACCGCCGAAGCCGGCGTTCATGCCGACGATGCGCATGGTGGAGTTGATTCCCGAGGCCATTCCGGAGCGGGCGGCGGGCACGATACTGAGGGCCACATTGCTCATCTCTCCGTTGATCAGTCCGGTTCCCAGGCCGCTGACAAGTCCGCCGATCGCGTAGCTGGTCCAGTCGCCGTGAAGTGGTGCGCAGGCCAGGAGAGTTGCTCCGGCCGCCACCAGGAGTTGACCGGTGCCCAGCAGCGCGCGCGAGGAGATGCGGTGGGCCAGGCGGGCCCCGAGCGGGCCGGCGCCGAACAGCGGGACGGCGAAGGGCAGCATGGCCATGCCTGCCTGGAGGGGGCTGTAGCCGAGTACGCCTTGGAAGTAGAGCGGTGTGTACAGGAACAGGCCCCAGAAGGCGATGGACAGCACGAGGGGCGCCAGGCTGGCGCCGAGGAAGGTGCGGTCGGTGAACAGCCGCAGGTCGATCAGCGGGTAGGGCTGCCGCAGTTCCACGGGGACGAAGACGAGGGTGAGCACGGCCGCGGCGGCCAGGGTGGCGAGGGTGGTGGGGCTGGTCCAGCCGGTCTGCGGTGCCGTGACGAGGGCGTGGACGGTCAGGAGGACCGCTCCGCTGAAGAGCACCAGTCCCTTGAGGTCCAGGCGTGTGGCCTGGGGGTCGTGGGAATCCCGGGTGCGCATCAGCCCCAGGACGAGCATGGCGATGCCGAACGGCACGTTGAGCAGGAATGCCCATCGCCAGCCGCCCAGGTCCACGGCGAGCCCACCGATGAACGGCCCCAGGGACGCCCCCAGCCCGGAGGCGACGCCGAAGACCGCGAAGGCATGGGCGCGGCGCGGGCCCGTGAACTCCTGGACGAGAAGGGCCAGTGAGGAGCTGAACATCCCGGCTGCGCCGATGCCTTGGGCGACGCGTCCGAGGTTGAGCCAGAGCATGGCGGGGGCCAGGCCGGCGAGCAGGGAGGCGGCGGTGAAGAGGGCGAGGCCGGACAGGAACACCTTCCGGCGGCCGAGCAGATCGGCCAGACCGCCGCCGGCCATCAGCAAGGCGGCGAACGCCATGGTGTAGCCGTTGATCACCCACTGCTGGTCGCTGAACCCGACGGGGAAGTCGCGGTGTATGTCGCGCAGGGCAACCGAGGCGACCGTGTAGTCCAGGGGCAGCAGAAACGTGGTCACGCTGCTGACGATCAGGGTGCCGGCCGCATGGCTCAGGCGGAGTTTCGAGGTCATGGGATTCCCAGCTCGGTTTCGGGGTGCGTTGCGGGGGCGCTCATGCGGCCAACGTGGCGGGTTGTGGCGGGGTTTGGTGCGCCGGCGTGAAGATCTCGGTGTCGCCCGGGCGGAGGTTCCACAGCTGCATGAGGGCGTAGGAACGCCAGGGGCGCCAGTGCTCGGCGCGGCGCGTTGCCGGGGCGAGGCCGTTCGGCTGTCCCAGGCCGTGCAGGGCCCGGCGGGTCGCGGGTGCCTGGGTGAGGAACACGTCAGGGTCCTTGAGGGCCCGCATGACGAGATAGGCGGCTCCGTTTCCGTTCAGGCCGGCCTGCGTCAGTCGGCGCTCGGTCTCCGTGCGGTCGCCGCCGTCGCTCAGGGTCAGGTCTCCGGCGGCCAGGTCGGTGCAGGTGCCGGGTGGTGTAGCCCAGTCGCGCGGCCAGTCCGGCGACGCCCTCGCGGTCGCAGACACCGTCGGCGATCAGGCGCATGGCCCGGCCCACGGCATCGGCGCGCAGGTTCCCTTCCGGCGAGCCGGGGCTGGCGTCGGGGTTGCAGCGTTTGCAGGCGCGGTAGCCGGCTTCCTGGGCGGCGGCCGCACTCCGGTAGAACCGGACGTTCTGGCGCTTGGGGCAGCCGGGACAACTCGGGCGGCAGTAGATACCGGTGGTGACCACGGCGGAGTAGAACAGCCCGTCGAAACGGGTGTCCCGACTCAGCGTGGCGCGCCAGCAGCGTTCAAAGTCAAGCACGCCAAAAACCCTGCCAGGAGCGGGGGCTGGGTGCTGGCAGCTATCGGACATGCAGGGTCTGGTGGGCTGCGGCCGCTGTGCCGCGGAGGGTCATGGGAACTGACGGCCCTGCTGCCTGATGCGTCCTGGCCGTGCCGGGGCGGGAGGTGTGCGGGTGATATTGCGTGGTAGGGATCGGCTGGGCTGCGAGAGCATCCGGGGCATGGACGAGCCTGCCGAAAGCCTCAGTTCCGATCGGGTCGAACTGCGCCGATGGCGCGTGACCGATCTTGACGCCCTGCACCGGGCGACCCATGAATCCCTGGACCGTCTCGTGCCGTGGATGCCCTGGGCAGCCCACCACAGCAGACAGCAGTCCGCCGACTTCCTGGTCCGCAGCCACGACGAGTGGGAGACCGGGCAGGCCTTCAACTATGCGATCACCTCGGACGGTGTGGTGATCGGCAGCTGCGGTCTGCACCGCCGTATCGGTGCGGGCGCACTCGACATCGGCTACTGGATTCATCCTCGTCGGACGGGACGAGGTCTCGCGACGATGGCTGCGGCGGCCCTGGTCGGCCAGGCTTTCCACCTGGCCGGCATCGACCGTGTGGAGATCCGTCACGACGCCGCCAACCCGGCCAGTGGCGCCGTCGCCCGCCGCCTGGGTTTCACCGAGGTCGAACGCGTTCCGGTGCCTGAAGGGCCCTCCGCATCCGGTGAAGTGGGGATCCATGTCGTCTGGCGGATGACGGCAGACCAGTGGCGCGGGACGGGGACCTGAGCGCGCCCTTGACGCCCTCGAAGCGGTGCCCGGCGCCGGTGGTGACGGCGCCCTGGGTGTCGATGCGGTAGCGGGCAGAGGTCGGCGCGGCGGGCGCGCGGCGGTTCGCGGGGAGCGGGACACCTGGGCGGCCCGGCCCGCCCGCCCGGGACTGGGCCAGGCGCCTGAAATCCGCGACGTCGTGGCGGGCGAGGCCCCCGGCGGCCAAGCGGCATGAAACGGGATGCATAGGCTCAACGCGACAGTTGGTGAGGTGCGCACCCGCCGGCGCACGAGCCCGGGGCCGGACCTCACAGGCCCGTACGCGGCGGCCGCCGCGGCCCCCTCCGTCCGGCCGCCCACAAGGAGCACGTATGACGACGACGGCCCAGGCGGACCCGACGCCCGCGCAAGTCACCATGACACTCGCCGCGATGGCCGCCACGGCGGCAACCCCGCGCCCGTCGGGCGAGACCGTGCAGACGCAGGCCCGGCGCGCCATGCGCGGGATCACCGCGCAGCTTGCGGACTCCACGCTCGCCACGCGCGGGACCTGGCAGCTGAAGTGGTTGGCGATCAGTCCGGACAACGCGAACCTCGTCTACATCGCCTGGAATGCCGATGGTTCGAACCGGTTCGCCGTGGTCGTCCGCGGCACGGTCGGCAACGCCACCGACACCATGGAGGACCTCGATGTCGGCACGGTGGTCCCCTTCACCGTCGGCGGATCGGCGAACGCCGCCGTCTCGGCCGGCGCCATGGCGGCGTTCACGCAGGTCGTCAACGCCCGTGGCACCACAGGCACGTCCGCCGAGCCGGCACCGGACGCCGACCCCGGCCCACCGGACAGCGCCGTTCCCTGGGGCACGACCCTCGTGCGCGCCCTCGCCGACCTCCTGGCCTCCGTGCCGTCCACGCCCCGGCCGACGGTCTACGTCACCGGCCACAGCCTCGGCGGCTGTATCGCCACCATGGTGGCCCCGTACCTCCTGACCCAGAGCTGGCCCGCGAACACGCCGCAGTTCGCGCTGCTCACCTTCGCCGCTCCCACCGCCGGTCTGAAGAGCTTCGCCGACTACGTCGACTCCCTGAACTGGCGCCTGAACGAGCGCCACATCAACGCGTACGACATCGTCCCGCTGGCCTGGTCCGAACTGCTCAAGGCCGAGAAGTGGTACCCCACACCCCCGGGTCCGAAGGCGACCGACGAGGTGCGGGCCCTGCTGGTGGAGATCGACAAGCTGAAGAAGCACAACCACTACGTCCAGCCCAACGCCAAGGACCCCTCCGCCCGCAACAAGCACTATCTGGTGCACGACAAGGAACTCGTCAACCAGACGACCGACGACTTCCTGGGGCAGGTCGCCTTCCAGCATGCCAACGCCACGTATCTGCGTCTGCTGGACGCCCCCGTCCTCCCCGCCGGCCCGGTGGTGACCTCGCTGTCCGCCACCGCCGCGGAAGGCGGCACACAACTCACCGTCTTCGGCGTCGGCTTCACTCCGGACAGCGTCGTCGACTTCGGCCCCATCCCGTGCCCGGACTTTCTCGTGGACCTGGCCGGCCGGTGGATCAGGGCGGTCGTGCCGGAGGGGGCCGGCATCGTCGATGTCCGTGTCACCACCATGCTCGGTACGTCGCCCGCCGTCCCGCTCGGGCGGTTCGCCTACGGCGGGCCGCCGCCCGTGGTGGTCAGCGCGGTCTCCCCGAACAGCGGGCCGGCCGGCACCCATGTCGGCATCGAGGGCTCGGGGTTCGCCCAGGGGGCCACCGTGCGGTTCAAGAACCGCGACGCGGACTCGGTCAGCGTCGAGTCCGCGACCCTCATCAGGGCGACGGTGCCGAGTCGCCTTCCCGGCGAGCCGCAGACGGACGAGCCGAACGCGAACGGGGCGCGGGCGAACGGCGCGAAGGAGGACAAGGAGAAGACGGTGGACGTCACCGTGCAGGTCGGCGTGGCCACGTCGCCCACCGGCCCGGCCGACGAGTTCACGTACACGGACAACACCTGACCGGGCCGCGGCACCTTTCCGTTGCCTTGGTGTTGATCCCGCTCCCCGTCGTCGCGTAGGACAGGTGCGAGGCGGCACGAGGAACGCACCGATCACTCTCTGCTCGGCCGGCGCGGCAAGGGCGTCGCGCCGGTCGGCGGGCCGCAGCCGCACCGCGATCAGTTCGGAGGAAGGAACCATGTCGCTCCCCCAACCCGGCCGTGCGGCGACGATGCCCGGTGGTGCCCTGCGCGTGATCGGTCTGATGTCGGGCACCTCCTATGACGCCATCGACGCCGCCGCCGCGGACCTCGTCCTCGACGGCGACACCCTGTGTCTGCGGCCGCTCGGGCACCTCTCGGTCCCCTACCCGGACGAGCTGCGGGACCTCCTCGCCGCCGCACTGCCGCCGGCCACCCTCACCGCGCAGACCGTCTGCGCCCTGGACACCGGCATCGGTCATGCCTTCGCCGGCGCCGCCGCACGCGCCCTGCACGAGCTGTGCGCCGACGCCGCCGACCTCGTGGTCTCGCACGGCCAGACCCTCTACCACTGGGTCGGCGGCGGCACCGTCCACGGCACGCTCCAACTCGGCCAGCCCGCCTGGATCGCCCAGCGGACCGGGCTGCCCGTCGTCTCCGACCTGCGCAGCAAGGACGTGGCCGCCGGCGGGCAGGGGGCCCCGCTGGTGAGCATGACGGACACCCTGCTGCTGCGGGCGCGGCCCGGCATACCGGCGGCGCTCAATCTCGGAGGTATCGCCAACCTCACCGTCGTCGCGCCCGACGCCGCACCGTCGGCCTTCGACACGGGCCCCGCCAACGCCCTTCTGGACGCCGCCGTGCGCCACTTCACCGGCGGCGCGGCGCACTACGACGAGGACGGGCGCCGGGCCGCCGCCGGCCGGTCCGACCCCGGCCTGCTCCGCTTCCTCCTGGCCGACCCGTACTACCGCAGGCCCGCCCCCAAGACCACCGGCAAGGAGCACTTCCATCTGCCCTATCTGCAACAGGCGTTGCAGGCGACGCCGGGTCTCGACGCCGACGACGTGCTGGCCACGCTGACCCGGCTGACCGCCGTCACCGTCGCCGACGCCTGCCGCGCCCACCATGTCACCGAACTCGTCGTCTCCGGCGGCGGCACCCGCAACCCCACGCTGCTGCGGATGCTTACCGAGGAACTCCCGGGCGTGCCCCTGCGGTTGAGCGATGCTCTCGGCCTTCCCTCGGCGGCGAAGGAGGCCCTGGCCTTCGCGATCCTGGGGTTTCTCACGTTCCACGGGCTGCCTGGCACCATCGCCGCCACCACCGGCGCCCGCCAGGCCGCGCTTCTGGGGAGCATCACGCCGGGCCGCTCGCCGCTGCGGCTGCCGGAGCCGGCGCCCTCTCCCCCAGGCATGTTGCGGATCACGAGGTGACCGGGACCGCCGCGATGCGCCGAACCCGCAACGGAGTTCGGCGCAGGCGGCGGGCCGCCCTTCAGGGAAGGGGTGGTGTGCCGCTTCGGTTCACGCGTCGGTGGGGATGCGGCGCGCGTCCGCCGGCAGGGGCAGGTTCGGGTTGGGATGCTCTCCCGTCGACGGGTCCAACTGCCCTCGGGGGCCGGCCTGTTCGTCCCGGTGTGGCGTGATGGTGTCCGTCGGGCGTTGCCCGGGGCTCATGCCGCGGGTGAGCTGGCGGCGCAGCACGCGCATGAGGGGGCTTTCGACCGTGCGGTAGATGACGGCCGACAACAGGAGGGAGAAGGCGGCTGCCACAGTCATCGAGGGGAGGACGCCGAGTGCGGGGACGGTCTGCAGCAGCCCCTTGGCCACGGGTATGCCGATGCTCTGGTGCACCAGGTAGAAGGGGTAGGTGAGCGCGCCGGCGGTCACCAGCCACCGCCATCGGAGCCGGGCGAGCGGGCCGATTCCGGCGAGTGCGAGGACGGCGAGGAAGCAGGTCAGTATCGCGGCGCAGACGGCCCAGGAGATCCCGCCGCCGTCGGCGGGCTTCACGGCGTGGGCGACCACCCGGTCGTTGAGTACGGTGAGTTCGTAGCACCAGGCGAATCCGGCCAGCAGCCACAGGACGAGGTTCTGTCCGAAGCGGTGCATCAGGTAGAGCGCGATTCCCGTGACGAAGAGGCCCGCGTACCTGCCGATGAAGAGCTCGTCGAGGACGGTCGAGTCGAGTTCGCGGGCGATGACGGCGAGGGTGAGCCATGCCCCGCAGAAGGCGAGCATGCGGCGGTAGGTGAGGCCGAAGCACAACATGATCGCCATCAGCAGGTAGAAGCGGGCCTCCACCCACAGCGTCCAGGCAACTCCTGCGATCAGTTGGAGTCCCAGTGGTCCGGGGACCATCGTCAGGTTTCCCAGGATGGTTCGGGGGTCGATCGGTGTGGCTGCCTGGAGATGGCCGAGCCGGGCGACCAGGACCAGTGCGACGACCAGCACCACGGCGCACCAGTACGACGGGAAGAGCCGGGAGATGCGGGAGACGACGAACTGCACGGGCGTGCGTCCCCAGCAGCTCAGGCAGATGACGAATCCGCTGATCATGAAGAAGAACTCCACGCCCAGCCAGCCGTATCGGCTGATCTCGTGCAGTACCGGAGCGAACTGCCTGGGGTCGTTGTCGCCCCAGAAGTGCGGGGTCGTCGTGCCCACGTAGTGGAAGGCGGCCACAGCGAGGGCGGCCACCAGGCGCAGTCCGTCGATGGCGGCCAGCCGCGTCGCCCCGGCCGGGCCGCTCGCCTTCCGCTCGCCTCCACGGTCTGCGGGCACCTCGTCGAGGCGGGTTCTGCGGAGGACGGAAAGCATCGAACTGCCTTTGAGCACAGGGGTTCTCCAGACCGGTGGCGAGGTCGCCGAACAACGGACCCGCTGACTATAACCCCCATGTATACATGCGACGTATAGAAGGGTGGCGATCTGGCCCTCCCGGACCGGTGGCGACGCCCGCCGGCCGTGGTCCCGAGCCCCGTGGCGGGCGGGCCGGCGGGGCGAACACACCGGCGCGAAAAGGCGCCTGACCGGGCCGTGCCCCTCAGGCGCCTTTCCCTCGGCCCCGCTCGCGCGCCGGCCGCTTCAGGTGTTCCTACTGCTCGGCGAACTCCCCGGGCTCGCCCTCGACCGCCTCCAGCAGGGACGTGCCCGGCATTTCGATGGAGCAGACCAGGGAGCCGGCGTTGAAGCGCACCAGCGGCTCGTCCAGCAGCGCGTGGTCGACGTAGACGGGAAGACCGACGAGGTTGCCGAACGGCGGGACGCTGCCCTTGGTCAGTCCGGTGCGTTCCAGGAGTTCGTCCGCACTGGCCAGGCGCGCCGACTTCGAGCCGAGAAGTCGCTTGACGGGCTTCCAGTTCAGTCGGCGGTCGGCCGGGATCACGAACAGCGAGTAGGTGTCCGCGGCCTTGACGACCATCGCCTTGGCTCCGCTGGAGAGCGAGACGCCGCGGACCCGGGCGGACTCCGCGCTGGTGGTGGTCGCCTCATGGTGCATCAGGCGGTACTCGATGCCGAGCGCCGTCAGCCGCTCCTCGATCTGGCCGGGCAGCTGGGTCGCGTCAGTCATGCCGTTCCTTCTCCTGTCTTTCGGATGGGCGTGGGCGGGGAGTTCAGGTGCTGGTGTGCGGGGAGGGCCGAGGGCGGGGTGGGTGGAGTGGAGAATAGGGCAGTCGGCCGGGCGTGGTGGGGATATCCCCGTTATGGCTCAGGGCAGTTCGTCCAGCGCCCGGTGCAGGTCGGCGATGAGGTCGCGGGGGTCTTCCAGGCCGATGGAGAGCCGTACCGTCCCGGGTGTGATGCCGGCGGCGGCGAGTTCGTCGGGGGTGAACTGGCGGTGGGTCGTGGAGGCGACGTGCTGTGCGACGGTGTGCGAACCCCCCAACGAGGAGGCGCGGGTGATGAGTTGGAGGTTCTGGACGAGGGCCCTGCCGGCGGGTTCGCCGCCTCGGACGTGCAGGGTGGCGACGCCGCCGAAGCACGGTTCGCCGGCGGGGTCGACGAGGTAGCGTCGGGCCAGTTTGTGGCCGCGGTGGGAGGGAAGGCCGGGGTAGTCGAGGTGTTCCACTCCCCCGTGCTGCTGGAGGGCCGTCGCCACCTTCCGTGCGGACGCGCAGTGTTGGGCCATGCGCAGCGGGAGGGTCGCCAGTCCCCGCCGCAGGAGATAGGCCTCGTCGGGGGCGAGTACGGCGCCGGTGGTGTGGCGGATCGACCGCAGTGGCGCGATGAGGTCGGGGCGTCCCACGACGATGCCGCCGGTCGCGTCGGAGTGCCCGCCGATGTACTTGGTGGCGGAGTGCAGCACGAGGTCGGCGCCGTGTTCCAGCGGGCGGCAGACGAAGGGGGTGGCGAAGGTCGAGTCCACCACCAGCAGGGCGCCTGCCCCGTGTGCCGCGTCGGCGAGCATCTCCAGGTCGGCGACGGTCATGGTGGGGTTGGAGAGGGTCTCCGCGAAGAGCACGCGGGTCTGCGGGCGCAGGGCCGCGTGGACTGCACAGGCGTCGCTGATGTCGACGAAGTCGCTGGTGACGCCGAAGCGGCTGAGCACCCCGTGCAGGAGGGAGCGGGTTCCGCCGTAGATTTCGCGCGGTGCGACCACGTGCGCGCCGGCCTGGGTGTGAGCCATGAACGTCGCGGTGATCGCCGCCATGCCGGAGCCGAAGCTCTGGCCGTGGACGTCCTCGTCCACACCGGCGCCTTCCAGCGCGGCAACCGCCTCGGACAGGGCGTCCGCGGTCGGGTTGTCGACCCGGCTGTAGACGTAGCCGGGGCGCGCGCCGGTGCGGATGGCCACGCTCTCCTCGGTGGAGGCGAAGGTGTATCCGGTGCTGCGGTACAGGGCGGGTGCGAGGGGGCGTTGGGCCACCGCCGGCGGGTCGGGCAGATGCACCGCCGAGGTCAGGGGTCCTGGTCCGGGTTCGGTGGTCGTCATGCGGTGACCTCCCTGGCGAGGAGCTGACTGGGGTCTTCGACCAGTACGGCTCCGGCCTGGCGCATCTCGGTCAGCGCGCGGGCGGTCCGCTCCGGTGATATCCCCGCGACCAGGCTCAGCAGGACGTTGGTGCGCAGGCCCGCCGCCCTGGCGTCCAGCACGGTGGCCCGCACGCACAGGTCCGTCGCCAGGCCCACGACGTCGACGTCGGTGATCTGCTGCGCGCGCAGCCAGTCGATGAGCAGTACGCCGTTGCAACGGCCTTCGAAGGCGCTGAAGGCCGCGTGGCCGCCGCCCTTTTCGAAGACCGGGATGGCGGGCCCGAGTCGGAGGTCCGGGTGGAACTCGATGCCGGGGGTGCCCAGTACGCAGTGCGGTTCCTGCCCGGAGCCGTCGTCGGTGCCGGGATGGTGGAAGTCCCGGATCGCGATGAGGTCGCTGTAGAGGAGGTGGTTTTCCGTGAGGTGCCGGGTGACTTCGGCCGCGACGCGGGAGCCGCCGGGCACGGCGTGGGTTCCCCCTTCGCAGAAGTCGTTCTGGATGTCCACGATGAGCAGCGCTCGGGTCACGGGTCTCTCCGTCTCAGGCAGGGAGGGGGGATGGGGGTGCCACGATGATGTGGGTGGCGTCGACGGCGCGATTCTCCGTGCCGTCCAGGGGTTCGCCCAGCGGTCCGTCGCAGATGACGGAGGCCGAGCGGGCGGTGGAGTCGCGCTGGTCGCCGAGGTGGTCACCGGGCAGGCGGCCGGCCAGGACGGCCGCGCAGCGTGGCGGGGTGTCCGGCGTGGCGGGGGTGGGGGTGGGCCACCGGCGGTCCCTGACCACCCAGGAGACGGGGGCGGCGGTGGACGTCACGTCGACCAGGCGGCCGTGGGGGTGGTCGAGGTACCGGTGGCGTGCCCTGCGCCGTGGTGGGGGGTAGTGCGTCTCGGTCGAGAGGGCGATGTCGAGCAGGACCGGTTCCATGGCGGTGCCGGTCGCCAACTCCCACAGCAGGGTGATGCCGTCGCCGGGGACGCGTGCGGCCACTTCCATGAGGACGGGGCCGTGTGGGGAGAGGCGGAACTCGGCGTGGGTGATGCCGTCGCGGAGGTGGAGTCGTCGTACGACGTCGGCGGCGGCCTCGTCGAGTGTCCGGTGGGTGGCTTCGGGCACGTCGGCAGGTGAGGTGTGGGCGGTCTCGGTGAAGAAGTCGCCCGCGTGCTCGTTGGTGTCCTTTGCGGTGATCCCGGACCAGAGCACGCGGCCGTGTTGGACGAGCGTTTCGACGGAGAACTCGGGTCCTGGGACGACCTCTTCGACGATCAGCGACTCGTCTTCCGGATAGCCGCGCAGGACGTCGGCGAGCAGGTCGGGCCGCCGCACGCGGACCACGCCGGAACTCTGCATCCTGGTGGTGGGTTTCACGACCACCGGGTAAGTGAGGGACTCGGGCACCAGGTGTGCGCGCTGGTCGGGGGGAATCAGGCGCCAGGGGGGTGAGAGGTCGGGGAAGAGCATGCGTTGCAGGGCCTTGTCGCGGCAGACCCGGGCGGCCTGCCAGCCGGGTCCGGGCAACCCGAGGCCGGCGGCCAGGACGCCGGCGGGCTCCAGGAAGGGTTCGCCGGTGGAGAGCACGGCCCGGATGTCGTAGCGGTCGAACCAGGGCTGTGCGCAGGCGAGCACCTGGTCGACGGTGGGTTTCTCGACGCCGTGTGCTTCCGCCACCACGGCCAGTGGTCCGCCGGATCGGCCGATCAGGCCCAGGAGTTCCTGGTGGTCGGCGGTCGGTCCGGTGATCGCCAGCACCTCAAGGCCTCGCTGCCTGGCTTCCTCGGCAAGTCGGGCGTGGCGGGTCAGGGTGGCCAGTCTCCCCAGCAGCACGAGGGCTGGGGGCCGGGTCGGACGAGGGGTCACTGCGGGTCTCCTGCGAGGGATGCGGTGAGGTGGGGAGCGCTGGTGTCGCAGCGTCGGAGGAGCAGGCTGCACACGAGCCATCCGGCGACGAGCGCGGCGACGGCGGCGAACAGGCCGGCGCGCAGGCCGAGGTACTGGCCGGCGGCTCCTCCGAGGACGGCGCCCATCCAGATGGTTCCGAACGCCACCGCGCGGAATGCGGCCGTGACCTGGCCCAGCAGTGCCTGGGGCGCGGCGTGCTGCCGGATGGAGACGCTGAAGACGTTGAAGACGGTCAGGCCGAAGCCGTACACGACGAAGGAGAGCGCGCACAGCAGCACCGTGACCGGGACCGGCCCGGCGGCCAGTGGGAGGACGATCGGTGCGAGGGACGCGGCGCCGATGCTGACGATGAGCGAGCGCATGACGCCAAGTCGCCGTTGCAGTCTGCGTACCGCGAACGAGCCGAGGAAGGTGCCGAGTGCGCCCAGCGTCATGGCCAGGCCCACCAGGCCGGAGGAGAGGTGCAGGGTGCGGATGCCGTAGACGAGGTAGAGCGTGAGGACGGCTTGTTCGAAGAGGTTGAACCAGGCAGCCTGCACCACCAGGAGCCGCAGGAGCCGGTTGCCGGCCACGAAGCGGATGCCGTGGGTGACGGTGCGGAACGCGGCCCGGGGTGTCCGATCGGGCTCCGCGGCCGTCCGCGTGGGGTGCGGTTCGCGTGCCTGGATCAGTCGGAGTGAGGCCCCGGCGGCGAGCAGGCCCAGGGCCAGCGGCCATACGGCGCCGACTCCGGCGATCGCGTTGACCAGCAGCCCGCTGATTCCCGGGGCGACGACCTGCGCCAGGGCGGTGGTCGTCTCGATCCTGGTGTTGCTGCGCAGGAGTCGGTCGGTGGGGACCAGTGAGGGGAGGAGTGCCTGGCCGGCGACGTCGGCCAACGCGCCGAGCGCCCCGAGGAGGAAGCCCACCGCGCACAGCAGCGACAGGGGCGACCAGCCCATCAGGGATGCCGTGGCCAGGGCGAGAAGACAGGCCGCCCGGAGCGTGTGTGCCACGGTGAGGTTGCGTCTGCGGGAGGTGCGGTCCACCCAGACTCCGGCCGCCAGTGTGGCCACGAACACCGGTATCGACTGGGCCGCGTTGACCAGCCCCACTTCGCCCGGCGTGGCGTCGAAGGCCACCACCGCCAGCAGGGGCAGGGCGACGGTGGCGCTGCGCCCGGCGAGCTGTGCCAGTGCCTGCCCGAACCAGAAGACCCGGAAGTCGGTCGGCTCGGGCTGCCTGCCGGCGGTGCTCGGGGTCAGGATGCGGCCGCTGATGTCCGGCACCCCCAGCCCCAGGTCGGTGTCTCGTCTTCGGGCTGCCGCAGCGCCTTGGCGATCGCCGAGGACCGTCCCGCCAACTCCGCGTAGGAGTGGGCGTTGCACTGGCGGATCTCGCTGTCGCGGCCGCGCAGCACGCTGTTCTCGGACAGGTCCAGAAGCCAGAGCGGGCGCAGTTCGGCTCCGCGCAGGGCCTTTGCCTCGGTGGCCTCGATCCCGGCGTGCACCCAGGTCGCCCCTGCCTGGCCGGCGATCCGCAGGGGCAGGTAGTAGACCAGGTTGAAGTATTCCGCGGCGCCCTGTGCCCGTGCGTGGTCGAAGCCCGCGGACCGCAGGTACAGCACGTCGCCGCAGAGGTAGTAGCAGCAGTAGCCGACCGGCTCGTCGCCGCGCAGGCAGAGCAGGACGCGGGCGGACTCTCCCATGGCGGCGGCCTGCCGGCCCAGGGAGACCGCGTGCTGTTGGGGAGTCGTGGTGTGTCCGTAGCGTGCCTCGGTCAGGGACAGCAGCCGTGCGGCGGTCTCGGAGCAGGCGGCGAGGGTGGTGTCCACGATCCGGTACCCCGCGCGGTCGAACTGGCGGACCTCCCGCCGGACGAGTTCGCGCCGCCGGGCCGGCAGTGACTCCAGCCAGGCGGGCCAACCGCCCTGCGGTACGCGGATCCAGGCGTCCGCCTTCAGCAGCAGCGGCGTCGTCCGCACACCTGCCTGGTGGAGCCGTAGGACGTCGGCGGTGGTGAGGAACATGGCCATGCACGGCGGGTCGGCGGGCGGTTCGGCGCCCAGGAGGCCGGCGTCGGCCGCCTGGCGCGGCAGCGCCGTCAACCGCGCGACCATGGCGGCGACGGCGCTGTCCGGGAGAGCTGTGCCGGTCGGGAGCAGATGCGTCTGGTAGCCGCGATGCGGGCCGATCAGGACGCCGGTGGCGGGCGGTGCGGGAAGCCCGCGCACCGCCAGCTCCTCCTGCCACCGGTAGAACGGGTTGGGCTCGGCCGTGACGGCGGCGACCGGGACGCCGATCCGCCGGCCGTCCGCGGTGCGGAGGTGGACCGCGCCCGCCGGGTTCCTGGGGTCGGCCCCGCACAGTTCCAACCATCGGCTGGAGGAGTACAGACGGTCGCCGGCCAGGGCGTCCCAGGCGTCACGGTCCAGTCCGCCCAGGGGCCCCAGGAACGGCCAGTCGTCGGTCATTTGGCCGCTGCCGGGAGCCTGAGCTCGCGCACCACCGCGCCGCGCCGCGAGCGGAGGACGACGTCCGTCCGGCCGGCCTCGGCCGGCACGAACTGGAGGGTGCGCTCCTCGGTCCATCCGGCGAAGCGGAACTCCCCGTCGCCCAGGTGCACCAGCCCGAGTGCCGGCTGCCCGTCCAGGAAGAGCGTCGGCCGCTCCTCCCCCGCCTCCACCGATGCCGTGACCTGCTTCTGCGGCGTGAGGAACTCGCCGTCCGGCTCTTCCCAGTTGGCGAAGGACTCCGGCAGGTCGAAGGTGCAGCGCCAGGCCGCCAACTCCTGGTCGGTGACCGGGACCTCGGGTCGGGCGTAGATCACCTCCGCGTCGATCGCCGGGACGACGTCCTCGGGGAAGAGGCGGACGAGTTCCGGCGTCACCAGGCAGTCGAGCACCATGTGCACGCGCATGCCGGTACCGGTGTTGTGGACCTTGTGGGGGCGGCCGAAGTGCCCGAACCAGAAGGTCCCCGGCTGCCACTGGTAGACGTCGTCACCGAAGAGCAGCTCGGCGCCCGGCGAGGTGGTGAGCGGGATGTGCAGCCGCACCGTGCCCCACGGGAAGCCGTACTTGGTCTCGGCGTGGACCCGGGTCGCGGCTCCCGGACCCAGGGCCATCAGGCGGACGCTGCGCAGGGGTGCGGGGATTCCCCGCAGGATCTCGGCGAGGTACGGGGCGTGCGCCAGGTGGCGGGTGTCGGCGAACTCCGCAAGCCCCGCGCCGCCGGGGTCGGTACGGTCCGGGGCGCCGGCGACGCTGCGCAGCGGGAGCACCTTCCAGTCGAACGGGGCGATGCTGCCCAGTCCGGAGTCGGTGTAGAGCTGCTGCGGGCGCCAGTTGGACTGCTGCAGACTGCGCAGGTCCTCGGCCAGTCGCTCGGGGTCGAAGTCGCCTGGCAGCCTGACCGCGTCGGGCAGGCGGAGGCTCGTGGTGGAAGCGGTCGGGTCCGGCATGGCGGAGGACGTCCTTTCACGAGAGCGGGGAGGGACGGGCGGCGGGGTCGCGGCGGCCCGCGGCGGGGAGGTCACCGGGTCATGGGGCAATGCGGAACCTCTCCCGTTGGCGACATGGACTGCGGACGGCCGGCAACTCTGTTTCGTCGGCGCCCCGTTGCGGATGTGGCTTCGGCGGAATTTCGGAGTGTTCTCGGTTGCCTCTGCGACTGCCGCCCCGCCGGCCTCGCGAATTCCGTTTCCATGCCGGTGAATTGAATGTTCCCCGGCCTTTCAGGAATTCCCCGCATGTCTGGCGTGCATGCGGTGGCGCAGGTTTTCCGAGGGCCGGAAGTGGGGCGGGGCGTCGCCTTCGGGAAGGGCTTCGGCGGTGAGGGAGAAATTAGGCGAGAGCCCGCGCGGCAGTCAAGAACATGTTGCTGGCAGAGGTTTGACACCGGGATGACATCGGGCCTGTCTACTTTTGACGCAACGAGCAGGCGATATGGGATCGCCTACCCTGCACGAGGGGGAATACCGATGGAACTTGCCGCACTGGACAGAGTCGAACTACGGGTGTCGGCTGCGGACAGCCGGACGATCTGGGAGCTGTCGCAGCGCGCCGCCGCACTGGCCGGCGCTCCGACCACGGGCCTGGCCGAGCTCCTCCTGGACGTTCCGCCGGCCGTCCGCGGCCCGTTGCTGACCTTTGCCTCCGGCGCGTCCCGCAGCGGCTATCTGCTGATCCGGGGCCTTCAGGTGGGCGAGGTGCCGGCGACGCCCGTCCAGCATGGTTCCCGGGCCCTTGCGGGGCACGGGACTTCCGGGACGCTCACGCTCGTGGCCGATCTGCTCGGCTCGCTCATCGGTTACGAGGACGAGAAGAACGGTGCGTTGATCCACGAGGTCCACCCCGTGCAGGGCGAAGAGGCACGCATTGAGAACAGCGGTGCGGTGGACTTCGATTTTCACACCGAGAATGTCCACCATCCCCTGCGCCCCGATTTCCTGGGCCTGCTCTGCCTTCGCCAGGATCACGAGGGGGTGGCGGCCACCCGGGTGGCCTCCGTCCGGGAGGCGGAGCCTCTGCTGACCGACCGGGAGCGCGAGGTTCTCCAGTCGGTCCGTTTTCAGAGCGCCTATCCGACCTCGTTCAGCCGGCACATCGACGGTCCGCGTCCCACGACGGGTCTGCACCCCGTGCTGTTCGGCCGTTCGCCGCAGTCGTTCATGCGCTTCAACGCGCACAACACGGTCGCCACGGACGCCGAGGGCGAGGCGGCGCTGCGTGCGTTGTCCCGTGCCCTGGAGTCGGTGCGCCACGACGTGATCCTCGCTCCGGGTGACCTGGTGCTGGTCGACAACCACATCGCCGCCCACGGCCGGTCCTCCTTCACGCCCTGCTACGACGGCAAGGACCGCTGGCTGCGCCGCTGCTACTCCCTGCGGGCCGTTCCCCGTTGGGCGGAGCAGATGATGGGCGAGCGCCGCGTGGTGCCGGCGCTGACTCGCATCACCGGCCTCTTCTGATCTGACGGGGATGGTGCGAGCAGCCGACACGACACGAGAAACGACACATTGTGGATCTCACCAGTATCGCGGAGTTGACCGGTGTTTCGATTGCGGCCGGCTGGGTGGACGCGGTGGTGGGGGGCGGTGGCCTGATATTGATCCCCGCCCTTCTGCTGGCCTTCCCCCAGCTGCCGCCGGCGGTAGCGCTGGGCACGAACAAACTCACTGCCATCACGGGCACATCGGCGGCCGCGCTCACGTTCGTCCGCAGGACCAAGGTGCCCCGCTCGGTGGCGCTGCCTGCCGCGTTACTGGCCGTACCGGCCGCCGGCCTGGGCGCGTTGTCGGCATCGAGCGTGCCGGGCGACTGGTTCCGGCCGATCGTGATGGCCCTGCTCATCGGGGTGGCGGCGTTCGTCGCGAGCAAACCGGGTTTCGGCGCGGTCCAGGGCGCCGAGGTCGTCACCAGGCGGCGCCGCCTGTTCGTCATCTGCCTGGCGGGCTGCGGGGTCGGCTTCTACGACGGGGTCTTCGGGCCCGGTACCGGAACGTTTCTCATCCTGGCGTTCACCGGCCTGCTGTCGCTGGAGTTCCTCCAGAGTGCGGCCATGGCCAAGGTCGTGAACGTCGGGACGAACCTGGGGGCGCTGTGCGTCTTCGCGGCGCAGGGAAACGTCCTGTGGTCCCTCGGCGCGACGATGGCCGTCGGCAACGTCGTCGGTGCCGCCCTCGGGGCGAGGACGGCGCTGCGCCGGGGCTCCGGCTTCGTGCGCATCGTCCTGCTCGTCGCAGTGAGCGGTATGGTCCTCAAGCTCGCCGTCGACCAGTTCGGGTGAGCCGATGGCCTTCTCCTCACGCTCCTACGACCCGCACGGGAACTCCTTCCCCAATGCCGCGCAACTCGCCCTCGCCTACGACGCCGAGCGGCTGCGCAAAGAGCTGGCCGCCTTCCGCTCGCAGCGCGGAAACGTCTTCTCCGCAGCGAGCGGCCAGCGGGTACTGCCGCTGCGCAGCATCGGCGGTGACCCCTACCGGGTCGACTCCGGCGGGCCCAGTCTGTCCGGCTTCCAGGACACCCGGTGGCTGGAGCACCTCCCCGCCTTCCGGGAGATCCTCGCGGGGCTGCCGGCACCGGTACGCGGCGCCCGGTTGTGGGCGGTCGGCCCGGGAGTGCGGGACACCGGGCTCCAATCGCTGAAGGTGGGCCCGCCCTGGGGGCTGTGCCGACTGCACCTCCCCGTCGCCGTCCCCTCGGCCTCCCTGGTGGTCTTCGTCGAGGAGAGCCACCACTGGGCCGCGGGCACCCTCCAGTTCGCGGCGTCGTGGCGCAGTCACGCGATCGTCAACCACGACGCCGAAGAGCTCATCCACCTGGTCGTCGACCTGTGCCACACCGAGGCCACCACCGCGCTCTTCCCTCCCCAGCTACAGGAGTGGCTGGCGGGCCCCCAGGCACTGCGGCTGCGGCCTGCGGTGCCGCTGCCCGCCACCGCAGGGGAGCGGTTCCGGTGCCGTTTCCGGGTACCGGAGTCGTTCGCCAACTGGGAGGGGCTCGGGCACCAGATGCTGGTGGAGCGAGGCGGGGGCTTCACCGAGGCGGAGATCGAGGTGCGGTCCGCAGGCACCGTCCTGGTCCTCGCCGGACGCCCCTTCTGTGCCTTGGAGCACATCGGCCAGGGCGAGTTCCGGCTCTGCGGCTGGAGCGACGAGCGCACGCTCCAGGTGTCAGGCCCAGCGGAAGCCGCTGTCGTCCTGCGGATCCGGGAAGGGGGGAACACCTACAAGATGAAGGTGCCCAGGTCCTGAGGCCGGGCTGTCGAGCGCGGCGAGCGCGTGTGTGAACCGCCGGAGTCGGGTGGGGGCCTCCATGGCGCGGCAGAGCTCCGCCCCGGCTTCCAACAGCCGGACCGCGCTCGGCGTGTCGCCGGTCGTCTTCCTGGAGGCGGCCAGCCAGTACAGGATGGCCGCCTCCAGTAAGCGGTCATGGATGTCCCGGGACAGTGCCAGGGCCTCCTGCAAGTGCGCTTCCGCCTGGGGTGCCCGCCCCTGGAGCACATCGATCCACCCCAGGCCCCACAGGGCGTAGCACCGCGCACTGAGATCGCCGTTGCCCAGGGCCCCCTTGAGCGCCTCGCCGAAGTGCGCGGAAGCCCCGGTCACGTCACCCTGTGCCACGCGGAGTTCGGCGAGGCCCAGCAGGACCTGCGGTCCGCTGCGTCCCCCGAAGCCCTCCACCATCTCTTCGGCCTTGCACAGATAAGGGACGGCATCGTCCGGCCGTCCCATCTCCACCAGAGTCTGGCCGGTCCACCTCAGGACCTGCACCTGCGCCTCTATGTCACCGACCCTCTCCAGCGTCGTCGCGGCCTCCTGCCAGCGGTCCAACGCCACCTCGTAACGGCCCCGGACGCGGTCCGTGCAGGCCACCTTGCGCAGCGCGAGCGCATAGCCGTACGCGTCGCCCACCTCGTGGAAGAGTTCCAACGCCCTCGTCAGCAGCGGGACCGCCTCGTCGTAGTTCCGCTTGGTGAGGTGCAGGTCCCCGAGCCCCAGGAGCATGGCGGCTCTGCCGCGTTCGTTCCCGTGGCGTTCGGTGGCCGCCAGCGCCGCCTCGTGCATCGCCTTCCAGTCGTCGAAGAAGAACCACAGGCTGGCCAGGCAGCGGCAGGTGGCGGCCATGTCCCAGGCCAGCTCGTCGTCGCCCTGGTGGGCCAGTTGCTGGCACAGGGCGGTGAGCACCAGCCGGTCCGCCTCGTACCAGCGGCGCCAGTCGTCGCCGACCTGGTCCAGGATCTCGTCCGGTACGACGGGCCGGGCGCTGAGCCGGTGGACGAGGGTGAAGTCGCCCCCGCACACGGTGCGATGGGCGCGGTCCGCCATGGCCAGCGCGGACACCCCCAGCCGGCGCAGCGCCGACTCCCGCTCCTCCCGGGGCTCCCGGTCGACGAGCAGTTCGGCCGCGTAGAGCCGGACCAGGTCGTGCATGCGGTACCGCGGCTCGGCCGCCCCGGCAGGGCTGGTCATGTCCAGCAGCCGCGCATCGAGGAGTTCCTCCAGGAGGTCCTCCGCGGCGTCCAGCGGCAGGTCCATCAAGGGCGCGCACAGCCAACTGGGGAAGTCCGTCGAGGTGACGAGGGTCAGCCGGCGGAACAGCCGGCGGGCGTCCGGGCTGATTCCCTGGTGGGAGAGTTCCAGACAGCTGCGCACCTCCAGGCTCTCGTGGGCCAGTTCGTCCAGCCGTCGGCGTTCGTCGGCCAGCCGGCCGGCGACCTTCCGCAGCGACCAGTGCGGCTTGGAGCTGAGCTTGGCGCCGACGATCCGCACGGCGAGAGGGAGCCGGCCGCAGTACTCCACCACCTGCGCGGCCAGGTCCGGCTCGGCGGCGAGTCGTTCCTGGCCCACCAGGCGGCTCAACAGCGTGAGCGCCTGCGGGCGTTCCAGCACGTCGAGTGCGAGCACGCGGGTGCTGGGAAGGGTGGCCAGTCGGGCCCGGCTGGTGACGACGACCGCGCTGCTGCCCGTACCGGGCAGCAGCGGCAGGACCTGCCGGGCGTCGCCGGCGTCGTCGAGCACGATGAGGATGCGCCGGTCGGCAACCAGGCTGCGGAAGGACTCGGCACGTTCGTCCAGGGTCTCGGGGAGCGGCCCGGTGACGCCCAGCCCCCGCAGGAAACGCGCCAGGGCCTCCTCGGGCGCCACCGCCTCGGCGCTCATCCCGCGCAGGTTCACATAGAGCTGCCCCTGGCTGAAGACCGAGCGCATCTCGTGTGCGGCGTGGACGGCCAGTGCCGTCTTGCCCGTGCCCCCCGGCCCGACGAGGGCCACCACCGGAACGGGCCCCGGGCCCGGCACGAGGACCTGCCTCATGACGGCGAGCTCCTCCTCCCGTCCGGTGAACTCCGCGAGGTTTCCGGGGAGTTGGCACAGGACCTGGTGGCTCGCCGGGGCCTCGACCACCACGGGGGCCTCCGGCCTGCCGTGCGTGGGAGCGGCCCTGCCGTGTGCGGGGGCGGCCCTGCCGTGCGTGGGAGCGACCAGTGCGCCGGAGAGCACCTGCTGATGAAGCGCGCTGAGCTCCTCGCTGGGGGCGATGCCGAGTTCGTCGCGCAGGAACTCCGCGGTGCTCCGGTAGAGCTGAAGGGCGTCCGCCTGACGGCCCGAGTAGGCCAGGCCGCGCATGAGCATGGCCCGGGGCTGTTCCAGCGTCGGGTGCTGGGGGACGAACACCGAGAGCTCGGCGACGAGTTCGTCGTACCGGCCGAGCTCAAGCTGGATCTCGGAGCAGAGCCCCCTGATGGCGACGTGCTCCTCCTCCCAGCGGTGCACTTCGGGCTGCCAGGCCCGGCGTTCCATTCCCGCCAGGACCGGACCGCGCCAGAGGGAAAGGGCCTTCTTCAGCGAGGCCAAGGCGGCCGAGGGGTCCCCGGCATCCACCTGCTGTCGTGCGTCGAGGCGCAGTTGCTGCACCACGTGCGTGTCCAGCCGCACGCCTTCCGTGGAAAACCGGTAACCGGGCGGTTGGGTAAAGAGCAATTCACGCCTGATGCCGCTGTCCCAGAACTTCCGCCGGAGCATCGACACACATGCGGCCACCTGGTTGGCCGGATCCCTTGGCGACGCCCCTTCCCAGATGCTCTCCACGAGTTCCTGCACCGACACCGTGGAATTCCCTCGAAGGAGCAGTGAGCCCAGTACCGCCTGAAGGCGGGGGGCGGTTATCTGGACGGGCTTTCCCGACGCGCGGATGTCCAACGGCCCGAGCAGGCCGATTTCCAACGCATCGACTTCCTCTGAACCTGTGGCGGACACGCCAATCCCCCTGGATTTTAGCCAACCGCTTCCCGGTGACAGGTGGATTCATGGCATGCGCATCGCCTCGTGGGGCGCATGGGTGAAGAATCAGGCGCGGCTGGTCGATGAAGTGCGGTGGACCACGGTGGCTGCCGGAACCGGAATTCCCCCTTCGCGCGACGAGTTCGGCGAGGCATGCGGTCCATGTCGAAGAATCAGAGGCCTCGTCGGCGCGGGCTTCGGCGCGAACTCATGGATCACCAACAGCGGGCGACACTATTCACAACCCAGATGAACGTCAACTGAGGTAAACAAGAACGGGCAAGATCCGGCCAATCTATTCTCACCAGCTATCAACCGGCATCCCGCAGCGGTAAGTTGCGGCTGAAGTCTGAGTGACGTTTCCCGCGGCATCGGACGGCGTCCACCATCTCCGCCCCACTCCGGACAAACCGCGACACCGCCGAGACGTGGTCGCCCCCGGTGACGACGCATCGACGGCCGCACGCCCCAGGGCGCCGCCGTCGGTCCGCGCCACGACCAGCGCACCGCCCCGGCTCGGCAGACGACGCCGCACACCGCCACCTGCGCACGCATCGCACCACCGCGCCCGCGAGTTGCCCCGCGGCCGCCCGCACCATGCCCCTCCGCGTCAGCGCACCCCGACCCGGAGAACAGCATTCCGCCCCTCCGCTCCCCCACCACCCGAACAATCCGCACGCGAAACCGGTCCGGCGTCAACCAGCATGAATACCCGAGGCGTATCAGACGTGATTTCGCGCCCGTTTTCCGGCCACCGGTCAGGTCTCATATCGACTCCGCTTCCCGATACCCGCCGACCCCACATATAGGGTGCGCATATGTCGATGAACGCAGAAGAAGACCGCTCGGCCGAGGTCCACTTAACCGTTTCGGAGAAACTCGACCATCTGCTCGAACTGCGCGCCCAGCTGAGCGAGGACGGCGTCCCCTCGTACAAGAAGCTGGCGGCGGAAATCGCCGCGCAGTCAGGTGAGTCGTTCTCCGGTGCGTACCTGTGGCAGCTGCACCGCGGCGAGCGCGCCAACCCGACGCTGCGGCATCTGCGGGCCCTGGCCGGGTACTTCTGCGTTCCCGTGTCGTACTTCACCGACGACGAGGTGGCTCGCCGGATGATCGACGAAGACCTCCTGTCCCGCCGCGAGTTGGACCAGTCCATGGCCGAAGCGGGCGTGAGTCTGCACTATCTCCGGGGAGATCTCGCGGCCCTGTCCCCGGAGGGCAAGCGGATGGCCGCGGACATGATCCGGCAGCTCCGTGAACTGGAGCAGAAAGCCGGCCGCCCGGGCGACCCCGGTCAGCGGCCGGACTTACCTCGCCCGCGTCGGGCATCGCCTGGTTGACTCTCCCACGAGGGGAGAGTCGAGGGTGGGGCGCATGCACGTCGATGACGCGGTGGTCTGGAACATCGGGGAGATCGCGCGGAAGACCGGACTGTCGGTGAAGCTCATCCGGCACTGGTCCGATGCCGGAGTGGTACCGCCCGCCGGGCGGACCGCCGCCGGGTACCGCGTCTATGACTCCGAGTCCCTGGCCCGCCTGGAGTTGGCACGGACCCTGCGGGATCTCGGGCTGGGGTTGTCGCAGATCCGCGACGTCCTCGACCGTGGGCACACCCTGGCGGAGGTGGCCGCGGCCCATGTCGACGCGCTGGAGGTGCGGATCCGCGCGCTGCGCACGCAGCAGGCGGTACTGCGCTCCGTCACCCGCCGGACCACCACTGCCGAAGGACTCGCCGCCATGACCCGATCCGCCCGTCTGTCCGCCGCCGAACGCCGCACGCTCATCGAGGAGTTCGTGACCGGGGCGCTCATCGACCTGGACGTACCGGCGTACCGCCGCGGACTGCTGGCCGCCACCCCGGACCTTCCCGACGACCCCACCGACGAACAGGTCGATGCCT
Organism: Streptomyces sp. NPDC093097; assembly: GCF_044754325.1. Taxonomy (NCBI): domain Bacteria; kingdom Bacillati; phylum Actinomycetota; class Actinomycetes; order Kitasatosporales; family Streptomycetaceae; genus Streptomyces; species Streptomyces sp. NPDC093097. The sequence goes on along the minus strand of NZ_JBIVOW010000023.1, from coordinate 111,307 downwards.
GGCTCGAACTGAGCGAGTTGGTGACGGATCCGGATCTGCGGGCCGGGATGCGGCGGATGGCCCGGTACGCCGCCGAGCATGCGCCCGGCGACCATGACGAGGGTGCGCTGCGCGAGGCCCGGCAGCTCACCGATGACTGGACGCTACGGGTGAACACGGCGATCGGCGAGGGGATCGCCCCGGACTCGCCGGCCGCCGACGAGGTGGTCGCCGCCGTCGTCGCCGCCTGGATCCCCACCCAGGCACGCACCCGCAACGCCGTGCGGACGGACGGGGCGCAGGCCCGCCGCGTGTTGCTGGAGCAGCTCGACGCCGCCTCCGACCGCAAGGTCGAGCGGTACTGGCAGCTGATCTGCCTGGTGAACGGCCAACCCGTGCGGCCGGCCATGGCGGCGGTCGGTGACTGGCTGACGACCGCACTGCGCACCAACCCCGCTCCCGGCGCCCGGGCCGAGGAGCTCGGCACCCTGTACGACGCCGGGGAGGATGCCTGGCGGCCCGCGGGAGTGCTCGACGCCTGCGAGCGGACCCTGGCCGCCGTGGAGGAGCTCGTCCGCGCCGTCGAGCCGGACCAGTTCGGCCTGCCGACGCCCTGTGGGGACTGGGATGTGCGCGCCCTGCTCAACCACCTGGTCTGGGAGAACCTGTTGTGGGCCGGCCTGGCCGACGGCACCCCGCGCTCCGATGTCACCGCCGACCACCTCGGCCAGGACCCCGTCGCGGCGTTCCGTGCCGCCGCGGGGAGCGCGCTGGCCGCGTTCCGCCGGCCCGGGATGCTGGACCGGCGCTACGGTCCTGCGCCGGGCCGACGGCTCGTCGAGCAACTGGTCATCGAGATGCTGGTGCACGGCTGGGACCTGGCCACGGCCCTCGGGCGCCCGCGTGACCTCGTGCCGGACCTCGCCGGTTCGGCGCTACCGGTGGTGCGGGAGGTCTACGGCGGTCTGCCGCGGACGCCCGGCGGTTCCTTCGGCCCGTCCCGGCCCGTGCCGCACGACGCGCCCGCGCTCGACCAACTCGCCGGCCACCTGGGCCGCACCGTCACGGAGCTCGGCGGTCGCTTCAGCGGCCGGGCTCCCGGAGCATGCACCACGTGACGGGGCCGTCGTCGGGCAGGGGGACCTCGGCGGTGACGGTGAAGCCGAGACGTTCGTAGAACCGCACGTTGCCTGGGCTGGAGGTCTCCAGGAAGGCCGGGAGCCCCGCGCGCTCGGCCGCTTCCAGGCCGGGCCGGATGACTGCGGCGCCGCGGCCCTGGCCCTGGACCGACGGGTCCACCCCGACCGTGGCCAGGAACCACACCGGTGCGCTCGGGCGGTGCGGTGCCAGCGCCTGCTCGGCGGAGGCGAAGGCCGCCGCCCGGTCGCCCGCGAGCTCGGTGATCAGGGGCCCGATCTCGGCGAAGGCGGGCCCGGGGTCCTGCTCGGGGGTGGTCCAGGCGGCCACCGCACGGCAGTCGTCGGCGACCCATGAGCGGCCGTACTGCATCGCCACCCGGGTCAGGAACAACTCCTGGAAGCGGCGCACCCGTTCCTGGTGGTCGTCGGCGGCGACGACGTGCCGGGTGAAGGCGTAGTCCGCGAAGGCGCGGGCCAGGGTCCGTACGCAGGCGGGTACGTCCTCGTCCGTCGTGGGGCGTACGGGCGGGGTGGTGATGGGCAATGCGGCCTCACAGCGTCGGTGGTCTTCCGTCACCATCCTCACTGCGGTCGGCGGGCGGGCAACCGGTTTTCCCGTGGTTCTCCCCTCGGGGGTCGGGGCCGGGCGCCGTCCGGCAGGCGCACACGGGCGTGGGCGGTTCCTCGTGCGCGGGCCGTGCGCCTCGGACACCCCCGGTTTCCGGCCAAGTTCGGGCCGTATATAGGCTCACGGCGCGTAACGAGCTTGAGGGGGAAGAGTGGAGAGGCTGCGGTCGGACGATCCGGCGCGGATCGGGGATTTCGTCACGTTGGCGCGGGTCGACGCCGACGGCAGCCGGGGGGTCCCCGACCGCCGCTATCTGGCCCGCAGTGCCGACGGCGGCCGGACCGTACTGGTGTGTCTGCCGCCGCCCGGTGGGGATCCGGTGCGGTGGGCGGCCGAGGCGCAGCAGGCGGCCCGGCTGACCCAGCCCGGGTTCTGGCCGGTCGGGCAGCTCGGTGGGACGCCGGCCTTCCCGTGGTACGCCGCTCCCTACCGGCCCGCGCTGCCGCTGCCGGCCGTCCTGGCCGCGCACGGCGGCCCGCTTCCCGAGGCGCTGGTCCGGACGCTCGGCGGGACGTTGGCCGAAGCCCTGGCCTCGGCCCATGTGGTGGGCGTCGTGCACGGTGGTGTCTGTCCGGCGGGTGTGTTGGTGACCGCGTGCGGGCCGCTGCTGGGGTGCTTCGGCGCGACCCGCGCGCAGGCGTCGGCCGGGGCCTCCACCGCGCAGGGAGCGGTGTTGGACAGTGGTTGTCTGGCGCCGGAGGTGGCGGCGGGCGGGCCGGTGGACCGGGCCGGGGACGTCTACGCCCTGGGCGCCGTGCTGGCGTACGCGGCGACCGGGCACACCGTGCCCGAGCAGCAGGAGATCCCCGCCGGCCTGCGGGACCTCGTCACCGCGTGCCGTTCCCGCGATCCGCACGGCCGGCCCGAACCGGCAGGTGTGCTGGCGGAGTTGCTGCCGGGCGCGGCGTACGGCTCGCTGGCCGGTGCCACCGAACCGGTGTCGCTGCCCGGCCGGGTCGTCGCGGCGTTGTCCCGTCAGTCGGCGCAGCTCCTCGCCGCCGCCCTCCCCACCCAAGAGCGTTGAGGCCATGATTTCCGCACTGCTGCACGACGACCCGCACACCGCCGGGCCGTTCCGGCTCCTCGCCCGCCTCGGCGGGGGCGGTATGGGCACCGTCTATCTGGCGCGTTCCGCGGACGGGCGCACGGTCGCGGTAAAGACGCTGCACACCCGGCTCGCCTCGGACACCACGCTGCGGACCCGCTTCCGACTGGAGACGGACGCGACGCGCGTCGTGGGGTCGCAGCACGGCGCGGCGGTCGTCGACGCCGACCCGCAGGCGCCGACCCCGTGGATGGCGACGGAATACGTCCTGGGCCCGCCGTTGGACACCGCCGTCGAGGTGGGCGGGCCGCTGCCGGAGCCGGTGGTGCGCGCCCTGGGTGCGTCCCTGGCCGCCGGGTTGGCGCAGCTGCACCGCTCGGAAGTGGTGCACCGCGATCTGAAGCCGTCCAACGTCCTGGTGACGGCGCAGGGTCCGCGGATCATCGACTTCGGTATCGCCCGGGCCTTCGGCGACGAGCATCTGACCAGCGTCGGCAGCGCGGTGGGCACGCCGGCGTTCATGTCGCCGGAGCAGGCGGCGGGCCTGGAACACGCGGCGGCGGGCGATGTGTTCGCCCTGGCCGGGGTGCTGGTCTTCGCCGCCACCGGAGTCGCTCCGTTCGGCGGCGGGGCACCGACCGATCTGCTGTACCGGGTCCGCTACAGCGAGCCCGACGTCGGTGGGGTTCCGCTGTCGCTGCGTCCCCTGCTCCTGTCCTGCCTGGCCAAGGATCCCGCGCAGCGCCCCTCCACCGCCGAGCTGCGCAGCGCGCTGGGCGGTCCCGAAGGCGCCCCGGGCGAGGGCGGCTTCGCGGAGCTGCTGCCCGACGCGGTGCTGCGGGAGATCTCCCGGCGCGGCGACGAGGTGTGGCGCGAGCTGCCGCACCGCATGCCGCCGCCGGCTCCCACCCAGGCACCGCGCGCCGAGGTCGCCTCCGCGTCGGGCGTCTCGCGGCGGCGGCTGCTGGCGGTGGCCGGCGGCGCCCTCCTGGGCGGCGGTCTCCTCGGCGGCGGGGGGTGGGCCCTGTTCTCGGACTCCGGGGGCGGCGACACTCCGAAGAAGGACGCCGTCGACCGGCCCAAGCCCCCGGCGCCGCTGTGGAGCGCCGGCCTGTGGTGCCCGGAGTCCGGCGGCGAGGTGATGCCGGTGGGACGCAATCTCGCCCTGCGGGCGGGGATCGTGCTGTGCGGCATCAACGCCGAGTCGGGCGCCTCGACATGGCAGGCGAACATCGCCGAGACCTGGCGGTCGGCCACCGACGGAACCCGGATCTACGCCCTGCGCGGGTTCACCGAGCAGGCGCCGCTGGCGGTGTGCGAGGTGTCGCAGACCGACGGCCGGCCGGGCAAGCCGCTGGTGGAACTCTCCGCGTACGCCGGCATGGAGCAGTACAGCCAACTGCTGTGCGTGGCCGACGACATCGCCTACCTGGTGGCCCGGGCCGCGTCCGGCAAGGGCTGGTACCTGGTCGCGGCCGATCTGCGCACGGGCAGGGAGCGCTGGCGCAGCCCGGTGGACGGCCCGCGGTCCCAGGGCCTCCCGGCGGTGCTGTGCGGTGGTGTGGCGGGGTCCACGGTGGTGCTCTACGGGAGTCCGGATTCGGGCTCGAAGTTCCTCCACCTCTCCGTGCACGACAAGGGCAGCGGCCGCCGACTGTGGGAGTTGTCCGAGACGTTCGCCGGCACCCCGCCGACCCGGCTGGTCGCCGACGACCACAACCTCTACCTGGGCGCGGAGAGCCTCACGGCCCGCCGGCTGTCCGACGGCAAGCTGGCGTGGCTGTTCGGCAACGGGCGTGAGTCCGGCGACAGTTCGGACGAGCAGCGGCGGTACGGTGCGCCCCTGCTCCAGGACGGGGTCGTCTACTGCGTCGCGGCCGACCGGGGGCTGCTCTCCGTCGACGCCGCCTCCGGCACCCTGAACTGGCAGGAGAAGGGGCACTCCGGCCAAAAGGACCTGCGGGACGTGGCTCCGGCGGTCGGCAGGCGGTACGCCTACTGCGCCGACGACAAGGGAGTGCGTGCCGTCGACCTCCAGGCGCACCAGGCCGTCTGGACGTACGAGGCCAAGCCCGTCGTCCTGACCGCCGACCCCAAGGGCGGCCGGCTGTACGTCCGCCAGGAGAAGCGGACCGCCGCCCTCCCGCTCGCCTGAACGCCCCGCACCGTTCCCGATCCAGGAGACGATGGTCTGTGAAACCCCTCGGCCAGGGAGATCCGCTGCGCCTGGGCCCCTACCGCCTGCACGGCGTCCTCGGTGCGGGCGGTATGGGCAAGGTGTACTTCGCGGCGGACGCCTCCGGACGCCCCGCGGCGGTGAAGGTCCTGCTGCCGGAGCTCGCCCACGACGGGCATCTGGCCGAGCGCTTCGTCCGGGAGGCGCAGACCGCGCGGGCGGTGACCAGTGAGGGCGTGGCGCGGGTACTGGCCGCGGAGTTGGCGGGCGGCAGGCCGTGGATCGCCACGGAGTTCCTGGCCGGCCCGACGCTGGACGACGCCGTCGAGCGCTTCGGGCCGCTTGCGGAGCCCGCCGTACGGGAGTTGGCGCGGTCGTTGGCCCGCACGCTCCAGGACGTGCACGCCGCGGGGCTCGTCCACCGTGATGTGAAGCCCTCCAACGTCGTCCTCACCCTGCGCGGCCCCCGCCTGATCGACTTCGGCATCGCCCGTCCCGAACACGGCCTGACCCTCACCCGTACCGGGCAGATCCCGGTCACTCCCGGCTACGGTGCGCCGGAGCAGGTGTTGGGGCGGCGCGTCGGGCCGGCGGCCGACGTCTTCTCGCTGGGCGCCGTCCTCGCCTTCGCCGCGGCCGGTCGGCCGGCGTACACCGGCGCCGAGGTCACCGCCGTGCTGTACGAGGTCGTGCACGGCAATCCCGATCTGGCGGCCGTTCCCGAGGGCCTGCGGTACCTCGTCACGCCCTGCTTCGCCAAGGACCCGGCGGCGCGCCCGCTGACCGGCCAGGTCGCCGAGGCCGCGGCCGCGACCGGGCAGCCCGAGCGGCTGTGGAGGTCCGGCAAGCTCGGGGAGGAGATCCGGCAACGGGAGGCGGCGGCCCGCCGGTTGACGGCCCGTGCGGCCGCCCCCTCCCCCGCCTCCGAGCATCAGGTGGCCGGCGACGGCCCCCGGCTGAGCCGGCGCGGGCTGCTCGCCGCCGGCGGCGGGGCGCTGCTGGCCGCGGCGGGCGGCGGGACCTTCTGGTGGCTCAACCGCGGTGATGCGCCCGCCGACCCCTTCGACATCCCGCCGCCCGCGAAGGTGCAGGCCGCGCCGCTCGGCTCCGCCGCGGGCTCCCCCACCCCCCTGTGGGGCCCCCTCCAGGACGTGGCCGCCGCCACCTCGCCGGCACCGCTGCCGGTACGCGATGTGGTGGTGTTCGCGGCCTCCGGCGGCGGCATCGCCGCCCGCCAGGTCACCGACGGCCGCGAGCGGTGGCGGATCGCCGACGCCGAGGCGGACGCCGGCTACCTCTCCATCGGCGACCGGCTGGTGGCCACCGCCGACAGCAAGGGGACGCTGCGCACCTGGGTGGCCGCGACCGGTTCCCCGCGGTGGACGGTGGACGCACAGGTGGGTGCGCTGCTGGCCGCGGACGCCCACGCCGTCTATCTGCTCACCTCCGACGGCCGACTGCGCTGCGTGGGGACCGACGGGAAGGTGCGGTGGACCCGGCAGCCACCGCTGGCGCTGTCGGGCCACCCGGCCGCGGCCCTCGGCGCGGGCCTGCTGGTGCTCTGCACAACGGGCGGCGACGTGGCGGCGGTCCGCACCGGGGACGGCACCCGTGCCTGGCTCCGCAAGGGCCAGGCAGCCGGACCGCTGCGCCCGGCCGTCGACCGCACCACCGTCTACCTGGGCGGCCGCAGCCTGGCCGCGGTGCGGGCCGGCGACGGCCACGAACTGTGGAAGCTCGAACCGCACTACCCGCCCCGGCAGAACACCTACGGATGGGGCCCGCCCGCGGTGGCCGACGACGTGGTCCACGCACTGGACAGCGACATGATGCGGTCACTGCGCCTGGACGGCAGCCAGGCAGCCGACCCGGTGATGATCGCCGGCGTCGCGCCGCCCTGGCAACCACCGGTCATCCAGGGCAGCGGCTTCTGGATCGTCGAACGCGAGGAGACCGGCGTGAGCGGCCTACCGCTCTCCGGCGAAGGCCACCCCCAGACATACCCCCTGACCGCCGGCCGGTCCCGCACCATCGCCGCCAGCGACAACCGCCTCTTCGTCCTCAACGACACGACGTTGCTGGCGCTGCCGGTGTACTAGAAACGGGCGCCGGCCCGTCGGGCGGGAGCAGGTGCGGGGCGTGGGCGCGGACCGACTCCCGTACCTGGCGGGCGGTGGGACGGGTCAGCGGCCGCCCGGCGCAAGCTCTGCGCGCCGGGCACGCAGAGCGGTCAGCGACTCCGCGGCGAGCGCGGCGAGGGCGACCGGGCACAGGAGGTTCTCCAGGGGTGCGGTCCGGTACGCCTGGTGGTCGCGCGCGTAGCGGGCGCGTCCTCCCGCGGAGGAGAGCGTGATGCCGAGTTCGGCGAGATCCGGTGCCCAGCAGGGCAGTTCGGCGTGTTCGGTGTGATCGCACGTCGCGTCCGCGTAGTGGGGCAGGGTCTCCTCCACAGCGCGGATGAGTTTGTCGAGCGTGGACGGCTCCTCGCACATCTCGGACGCGGCGTAGGCGGCGACGGCCCGGACGGTCAGCAGGTGTCCGGGCCGCTCCTCCGCGTCGGCTCCCGACCGGCCCGACCGCCCCGGCCGTGACACGCACGCCCGGCCGCGAAGAACGGGCGCATCTGAGTAGGCTTTCCGGCCGAGCAAAGGAGCACATCACACATGAGCTGCCATCTGAAGGCGATCAGCCGCGAGGAGCACGCGGCCTTCGTCGCGGCCCGCCCCTCGGTGAGTCATATGCAGGTTCCCGCCTGGGGGGACGTGAAGTCGGACTGGCGGGCGCAGAGTCTGGGCTGGTTCGACGAGGGCGACCGCCTCGTCGGGGCCGGACTGGTACTGCTGCGGCCGTTGCCCAGGCTCAAGCGGTACCTCGCCTACCTGCCCGAGGGACCCGTCATCGACTGGACCGCGCCGGATCTGGAGCAGTGGCTTGCGCCGATGCTCGCGTATCTGAAGAAGCAGGGGGCCTTCTCGGTGAAGATGGGGCCGCCCGTCGTCACCCGCCGCTGGAGCGCCGAGGCGGTCAAGGCCGCCATCGCCGCTCCGCAGGCCGGCAGGCTGCGGGAGGTGGCGGCGACCGCGCACGAGCCGGGGGCGTCGGACGTCGCCGACCGGCTGCGCCGGATGGGCTGGCAGCAGACCGAACCCGGCGCCGAGGACGGCTTCGCCGCGGGCCAGCCGCGCTATGTGTTCCAGGTCCCCATGGCCGGGCGGTCGTTGGAGGAGGTCTACCGGGGCCTCAACCAGCAGTGGCGGCGCAACATCAAGAAGGCGGAGAAGGCCGGCGTCAAGGTCGTCCAGGGTGACTACGAGGACCTGCCCGCCTTCCACGAGATCTATGTCGAGACCGCCGAGCGGGACCGGTTCCTCCCGCGTCCGCTGTCCTACTTCCAGCGCATGTGGACCGCGCTGCGGGCCGAGCACCCCGACCGGATGCGTCTCTACCTCGCCCGTCACGAGGGCGAAGTGCTCGCCGCCGCAACGATGTTGACCGTCGGTGAGCACGTCTGGTACTCCTACGGCGCCTCCACCGGACGCAGGCGCGAGGTCCAGCCGAACAACGCCATCCAGTGGCGCATGATGTCCGACGCCCACGAACGGGGAGCCGGCGTCTACGACTTCCGCGGTATCACCGACACCCTGGAGGAGGACAACCACCTGCTGGGCCTCCTCCGGTTCAAGGTCGGCAGCGGCGGCGAGGCCGTCGAGTACCTCGGCGAGTGGGACTTCCCGCTCAGCAAGGTGCTGCACAAGGCGTTCGACCTCTACATGTCCCGCCGCTGAGGCCGGCGCGCCGCGAGGAACGGCGGCGGCGCCGGCCTCAGTTCCAGGGGCGGTCGAACGTGATGCCCAGGTGCTCGCGGAGCCCGGCGCGCTGCTCCGCCGTGGCCAGGACCATGAGGTCGTCGTCGAGGTCCGGGCCCTCCTGCGCGACGCGGCGGAAGTCCCGGGGGTCGTCTTCGGGGCTGAGCGCCTCGATGGCCATCTGGGCCGCGCCCATGTCGAGGTAGTCGTTGGACTCCTGCTCGACGGCGAGGGAGACGGGCTTGCCGTTGCACTCGAAGTGCATCGTTCCCAGGCCGCAGTCCTCGTCGTCCGGGTGGTCCTTCTCGAAGCGGTAGTGGGAGACGGTGACCTTGCCGCCGGTGAGGGCCGCGGCCTCGCCCGGCGGCCCGCTCGGCTTCTTCAAGGGCCGAAGCCCGTCAACCGGCCCCAGGCAGACCGGAACGGCGGCGACGCAGCGCGATTCCCGCCCCTCGGACCTTGACGGACGGACCTCTCCTCAACGCCAGTTGCAGCCGATAGTGTGCCGAACGCGGTGGATTGCACCACCGCCACTCCGACTGGACAAGAGGGGGTTGTTCTGGCGTGAAACCCTACAGACCCACGGCCTTCCGCAGAGCGCTGACCATCCTGATAGCTGCTCTCGGCCTCACCCTGGGCCTGACCGCCCAGGCCGGCGGCGCACAGGCCGCCGAGAACTGCGCGGACCTGTCCTGCCTGACGTTCACCTCGGCCAACAGCGGCCGGAACCTCGACGTGCAGAACGGCAACAGCGGCGACGGCGTCTTCATCGTCACCAACTCCGCACCGGGCTACCACCAGAAGTGGCAGGCCCGCCTCCAGGGATCCGACTCCTCCTTCACCCTCGCCAACGACGACACCGGCAAGTGCGTCGAGGCCGGACTCCCGCTCAAGCAGCAGTCCTGCTCCGGCTCCTCCGCACAGCGCTGGTACTTCCAGCCCGTCAACGGCACCACGGACACCTTCATGATCCGTAACGCCGGGGACGACAAGTGCATCGACGTGGTCCTCGCCGCGCAGTACGACGACGCCTGGACCCAGACCTACGGCTGCAACGGCTCCAAGGCCCAGCAGTGGAAGCTCCCCGGCAGCGCCGGCGCGGCGGCGCTCAAGGCCGCCGTCGACCACGCGTCCCAGCGCTGCCAGAAGGACGGCTCCACCTGCTCGTGGACGAAGGGCTCCCAGGCCCCGGCCGAGCCGCTGCCCAAGACCTGCGTCTCCCCCGTCTGGTACAACGGCACCGCGGCGCCGGTGCCGTGGACGTTCTCGCTCAACACCTCCTCCGGCTGGTCGAGCCAACTCGGCGTCAGCTTCACCTCGGGGATCGGTGCGGGCAACACGAGCCCCGTCCAGGCCACCGTCAGCGTGACCCTCTCCGGCCAGGTCACCTACGACCTCCGGCAGGACCTGGGCAACAGCCTGACCATCGAGGTCCCGACCCACCAGTACGGCTGGGTGGCACTGTCGGAACTGGCGACGAAGGTGACCGGCGAGTGGACCTTCGACGCGAACGGCTTCCCGTGGCAGGCCAAGGACACCGTCACCGTTCCGCTCAAGAGTGACGACCAGGGCCGGTCCAGCATCTACCTGGCCCAGACAAGCCCGGACTTCACCACCTGCAACAGCTGAACGCGACGCCCGGGGTGGGCCCGCTCAGGCGCGGCCAGGCGGGCCCACCCTCCGCGCCGTCCGGCGCCTTCCCCGGCCGTCCCTTCACCCGGGCCCGAACCGACGCCGGTATGCCGACGGGGTGATGCCCGTCTCGCGGCGCATCAGCGCACGCAGGTTGGCGGCGGTGCCCAGCCCGCTGCGCCGTGCGACCAGCTCGAAGCGGGACTCGCCCCGCTCGATCAACCGGCAGGCCAGGGCCAGCCGTTCGCCGGTGAGCCACATCAACGGGGTCGTTCCCAGCTGGGCCCGGAAGCGGCGATGCAGCGTCGCCGGGCTGACCGCCGCCCGCGCCGCGAGGTCCGCCACCGTGAGGGGTACGTCCAGTCGTTCCTGCGCCCAGGCCAGGACCGGTGCCAGGGACTCGTCCGGCAGGTCGGGCAGGGGACGCTCCACGAACTGCCGCTGCCCGCCGTCCCGGTGCGCGGCGAAGACCAGTCGCCGGCTCACGGAGTTGGCGATCTCCGCGCCGTGGTCGCGGCGGACCACATGCAGTCCGAGATCGAGCGCGGCCGCGCTCCCCGCGGCCGTGAGGATGTCGCCGTCGTCCACGAACAGCACATCCGATGCGAGGTGGACGGCAGGGAAGCGGGCCCGGAAGGAATCCGCCCACTGCCAGTGCGCGGTGGCCCGGCGTCCGTCGAGGACTCCGGCCTCGGCCAGGGTGAAGGCGCCGCTGCAGAAGCCGATCAGGCGCGCACCGCGCGCATGCGCCCGTCGGACGGCGTCGAGCACGGCGGGCCGGCGGGGCACCTCGACGTCGGGGCGGTTGGGGACGATCAAGGTGTCCGCGGTATCGGCCGCCGCCAGGCCGGCGACTCCGGTGAGCGTGAAGAATCCGTCGCGCATCGGGGTGCGGGGCTCGGGCGAGCAGAGCGTGAAGTCGTAGAGCTCGCGGCCGATCTCGGGTCTGCGCAGGCCGAAGACCTCCGTCGCGCAGCCGAGTTCGAAGGGGTTCGAGTTCTCGTCCACGATCACGACCACCCGGTGTACGTCCGCCGCGCGCGCGTGGTGCGAGGATCCTTTCGCCATGTGCAATTCCTAGCACTCACCCGGCCCGTGCGAAACGGTTCAGGATGAGCCCATGAGCAATCGTCCCCTCTCCCTCCACCAGGCTCTGGCCTCCTTCGACGCGCTGTGGAGTCCCCGCGTCGTCACGCGCGTGAACGACTACGACGTCCGTATCGCCAAGGTCGAGGGCGAACACCTCTGGCACGCCCACGACGACACCGACGAGTTCTTCCTGGTGCTCGACGGAGAGCTGCACATCTCCCTGCGCGAACCCGAGGGCGAGCGCACGGTCCTGCTCCCCCGGGGATCGGTCTTCACCGTCCCGCGCGGCACGGAGCACAAGCCCTCCGCCCCGTCCGGCGCCGCGATCCTCATGTTCGAGCCGACCGGAACGCCGTCCGTGGGCGATCGCCACGACGAGATCCCCGACCATGTGGACGCCACGACGGGCCACGCCCTCGACGCCTGAGCCGCGCCGGAGGCCGGACGTCAGCCCCGCTGGACGCCGGCGAGCAGGATGTCCGCGAGCTTGTCGGCGTAGTCGTCAGGGTCCCTATGGGGGTTGCTTCTCAGATATCCGAGCATCACGTCGATCGCGCCTTGGTAGGTGACGGCCATGACGCGGGTGTCGAAGTCCCAGAGGGTTCCCTCGGCCTGGCCGCGCCGGAACAGCGACTCCTGTGCCTGGTAGGTCTCTTCGTAGGCGTCGAAGGTCAGACGCAGGCTGCCGTCGGGGTGCCGGAGGTTGTGCACGATGCTGTCGAGCGCGGCGAGTTCCACCCGGTGGGTGAGGTGCAGGGACGCGGCCTGGCGCAGCGCTGCCCGCAGGATGTCCGGCACGGGGTCGGTCAGGTCGAGCGTGCCCGCGATGCGGTGCCTGATGGAGGTCATGGTCGCCTTGGCGGTGGACTCCATCAGGTCGTCCTTGCCGGCGAAGTAGTGCCAGATCAGGCCCTTGGAGACGCCGGCCCGCTCGGCGACGCGGGTCAGCGTGAGGCCGTCGTAGCCCCGGTCGGCGAGCTCCTCCACGGCCGCGGTGATGATCTGCGCCCGACGTTGGTCCTCGTCGAGTCGTTGCCGGCGCGCGCCCGGTCCCGAGGCCGGTGAGGACAAGCTTGTCATGGCGACAAGCTTGTCATGCCGTCGCCGCCGGTCGGCGGCCCGGTCACCGTCGACCGGCGGGCAGGGTGCGGCGGGCCCGGACCGACAGGGCCGCAAGGGCCAGCATCATCGCGGCGATGACCAGCATCTCCACGCGCATCCACGGCGGGAAGACACCCGGCAGCGCGGCCTCGACGAGGTTCACCGCCAGCAGGACGCACCCGATGATGGTGACCGCGCGGAGACCCGTGCGGCTCCCCTTGAGCGCCGCGCGGGTCCGCAGCGGGAGCACGATCGCGAACACCGCGACGACCACGGCGTGGCCCCATGCCTCCGAGGTCGCCCATGACGGCGCCAGCTCCGCCATGACGGCCAGCGCCACCAACGTGCCGAGGGTGAGCGTGACATAGGCGCCCACCAGTCGCTTCATCTGCATCAGCGGGGCAGACGCGATCGCTGCCGCGTCGCATGCGCCTGCCTCTACGTTATTGACCATGCGGTCAACGCTATCCACTGTTGACCACGGGGTCAATATCGGGAGTCCCGCTGTCCGCGGATTCGCCGCAGCCCCAACTGGCCCTGCCGGCACGGAGGGAGCGGGCCACTGCGGTGCCGACGCACCGCCCGCGCCGCCACCCGGGTCGACCCGCCGTGACGACGCAGTGGCCGGACATCCGCCGCGGCGCCGGCGGCGATGATCGGATCGGTCGCCCCAGGCCGTGACCGGGCAGGAGGAGCGGCGTTCTTGAAGGCATGCGAAGGATCGTCACGCGCGGCAGGCCGGTCATGCGGCGTTCATGGGAGAGCTGCCTTGATGCCGCAGGCATCCATGACCGGTCGTTGCGCGCCGACTACACGTGGGCCGCGCGGAGTCTGCGTCGCAGGAGGATGTCGATGTGGGGGCCGGCCAGGCTGCTGGTGCCGCCGGAGTGCCAGCCCTTCGGGTTGGCGTGTGCCGCACTGCATGTCTTCTCCGACGACGTCTGCGACACGGGCCCGGCGGCGGTGCGGCGTCGGCGTTTCGAGGCCTGGCGCCGGGAGGTGCGTTCCGCGTTGGAGACGGGCGACTCCCACCATCCCGTGGTGCGGGCCTATCTGCATGCGTCCGGCAGGCGAGGAGTGTCCCACCGGTGGCTCCTCTCCTACCTGGACGGCGCACTCGCCGACCTGGACTTCGCCGGATTCGTCGACGAGGCGGCCTATCAGCAATATGTGGAGACCCTCACCTGGCCGGCGCTGATGCTGACGGCCGGGCTGACGCCCCGACTGGTTCCGGAAGACGTCTTCGCCTCCTCCTGGCGGCTGGTCGCCGACACCGTCCAACGCACCGACTTCCTCATGGACCTGCGGCAGGACCTGCGCGATGGCCGCCTCTACCTGCCGCTGTCCGATCTCGAACGGTTCGAGGTGACGCCCGCCGACCTGGCGGCCGGGCGTGACACGCCTGCCGTCCGCTCGCTGATCGCCGCTTCCGCGCGGCGCGGGCTCGCCTCTTTGAGCTCCGCTCAGCGCGTGATGGAGGAGATCTCGCCGCCCTACCGGCCGGTGACCCGCTTCCTGCTCGACCTGTGTCATCACCGGCTGCAGACGATCGCGGCGGCGGGGGCCGCGGTGACGCGCCGGAAGTTCCGGGACGAACCGGTGGCCTGTCTGCGGCTGTTGGCGCGGGCCCGGCACACGGGGTGAAAGGGCCGCACCCTGCCGGCAACGAACCCCCGCCGTCCGGCATTCATCCCTCCCTCTCCCCCGCCTCGGAGCCTTGGAATGAGCCGCCGAGCACTGGACGCAGCCGGCATCACGGACCCGGCGCTGCGCGGCGAGGAATGCGCCGCACCGCAACTGCGCACCCTGGCCCATACGGTGACCCGCTACGCCATCGACCGCCGGCACCTGGACGACTTCATGAGCGCCACCGCCCTGGAGTTCGCGGCCAGGTCATCGCCGCCCGCCCGACGCGCTCGTAGCGCCGGGGAAGCCGGCCCGCACGAAGTGCTCGTAGCGCCGGGGAAGTTGACGTCGCGGCGGCCGTCGTGCCGGGCGGGCCCCCTCGCACGTGAGGCGGTCCAAGGCCGCCCGGATACCGTTCCCGTCGCCTGCCCACCTGCCAGTCTTTGACATAGGCACGCCAAAAATCATGCGTCATCTGCCTTGTTCTCTTCAGGGGTGCGTGCCTCAATTGGCACCCCCTCACAAAGGCGGTGTCCCATGAGACACAGCACACTCGGGATCGGCTCCCTGCTCGGCGTCGGCATCGCCCTCGCGGGCACCCTCGCGATGGCTCCGGCCTCGGCCGCGGTGACACCAGACACCGCAACCCTCTCGTTCGACTGCGGCAGTTACGGCTCCGGCACGGCCACGCTCACCGCAACCGAGGACGGCACCAACGCGACCATCAGCCTGTCCACGTCGGCGATCACCTCCCCCATACCGATCGGGGCGAACTCGGTCTCCTCGCAGCTCACGCTGACCAAGAACGGCTCGGACACGGCAGTGTTCAGCGGCAGCTCCAATCCGGCGATCCCGGCCGGCGGCGCGGTCTCCACCGGGCCGCTCTCCGGCACCGTCGCCTCGGGCGACCAGCTGGAGGCCACCTCGCTTCAGGTCGTGGTGCTGGGCATCACCGCGACCTGCAACGCCACCTCGCCGCAGTCCCCGGGGCCGTTCGTGTTCTGACGGCGGGTCGCGACGGCACAGATCGACGGCAAGAGGGGCCGGCGGACCGCGGCCGCCGGCCCCGCACACCGGCCACCTTCTTTCCCCGAGGGAAAGAAGGTGGTATTTTCCTGTCAGGAAAGTACGTGGTTGCCGAACGATCAGGAACACTCATGACCTCTTTCGATGCCCAGGAAGCGCTCGACGCCATCCACCAGCGCCAGGAGCAGACCCGCGACGAGTACGTGCGCCACAACTCCTCCGGCCTCTACGGGTTCTTCGCGGCACTGGCCGTGTTCGCCGGGGGATCGTCCGTCGATCTGCCGAGCCCCTGGAGCCTGGTCGCCAGACTGGTGGCGACCGGCCTGCTCGTCGGCGGGCTGATCGTGCAGTACCGCCGGACCCGGGTGCGCAGAAAGGCCACCCTCGCCGAGACGATGTTCCTCGGGTGGGTGGCGGTGGCCATCGTCGTGCTGTTCATCGCGGCGACGATCTGCGCCCATCTGCTCGATCTGCCGATCCCCTCCATGGCCGCCGCGGCCGTCGCCGCCGTGGCCACGCTGGTGGCCACGTACGCTGGCCGCCCGATCATCAAGCGGATCACCAGGAGGGACGGCCAGCACGATGGACCCGGACTTCGATGAATTCCTGCACGTACAAGCCCGGTTGTCGATCGTCGCCCTGCTGGCGCCGGCCGACTGGGTGGACTTCGGCTTCGTGCGGGATGCCGCGGCCACCAGCGACTCGGCCCTGTCCAAGCAGGTCGCCGCGCTGGCGGACGCCGGCTATGTGGAGGTGCGCAAAACCCGGAACCGCACGGGACGCCACACCCACCTCCGGCTCACCCCGCACGGACGGCAGGCGTTTCAGCGGCACGCCTCGGCCCTGGAGCGGATCGTGGCGGCAGCGCGCGCCGCAGGAGACGGCTAGCCGCACCAGGCGGCGTCCGCCCCGGCTGACCCGTCACGGTACGGCCGCCATCGGGCAACGCGGCAGGGCCGGAGTCGGCCGAAGTCAGCCTCCCAGGCGCAGCCGCATCCGCACGTAGTCGGCAGCCCGGGGCCCGGGCCGCCGCTCACCGTCCTCCTGCCAGCCGCGCTCGGCGTAGAACCTCCGGGCCCGCACATTGGCCTCCCACGCCTCCAGCACACCGCCGGTGTACCCGCCTGCCACCAGATGGTCGGTGAACGCCTGGTGCAGGGCCCCGCCCGCGCCGCGCCCCCAGACGTCCGGATCGACGTGGATCTGGAACAACTGCCGGTAGCGCGAGGCGTCGAGGTCCGCGTCCTTCGGCGGTCCCATCGCAAGGACGCCCACCACTTGGCCGTTGCCCGCCACCGCGCACAGGGCGGTCATGCCGGGTGAGGCGATCGCCCTCGCCCAGGCAGCCTGCCGTTCCTCCCGGGCGGCCGGGTCGGCCGACGCCTCCCCCGCCGCTCCGGCAGCCGCGTAGTAGGCAGAGCGAGCCCTGGTGTGAATCTCCGCCATCGCCCCCGCGTCCCCGGCGAAGGCCCCGCGCACCCGCATGCTGTGGTCCATGCACGGTACGACGTCGGGCACGGGGGCGTCCGGTTCCCGCCGGCGGACGTGCCGTGCGCGGGCACGGCGGTTCGGACACCGGTGTCGTTGCTACGGTCGCCGGGTGGAGAGCTGGGATGAGGACGGCGTACGCGGTCGGCTGCGGCAGATGGCGGCAGCGGATCCGGGACGGGAGCGTTTCGGGGCGGACACGCACCGGTACGCGCTGGCGCCGGCGCTGCCGGAGGCGGAGATCAGGGCGTTCGAGGACGCCCATGGCGTCGAACTGCCCGCGGAGTACCGGTCCTTCGTGGCACAGGTCGGCGACGGTCCCGCCGGTCCGGCTCACGGGCTGATGCCGCTGACCGTCCCCCGGGCGGAGGCCGGCGAGGAGTGGGCCGTGGACGACGAGTGGACGGAGGACCGGCTTCCGGGGCGACTCGCCGAGCCGTTCCCCCTCACGTCGCCCCGGCCCGGCCGCATCGGCGCACCCGCCGACGCGTTGACCCGGGGCACGCTCATGTTGGCCGAAGGGGGCTGCGGCATGTACGTCCGGCTGGTCCTGAACGGCCCGCGAGCGGGTGAGATCTGGCAGATCGACGTGGACTGGGCCGGCTTCGTCCCGGTGAGCCCCGGTTTTCGCGCCTGGTACACCGACTGGTTGCGGCGCGAGTGACGTTGCGGCCCTCGGCGCACACCTCACGGGCGACGTGGCGTTCTCCAGGCTCAGGCTCGGCTTCCCGAGCGGTTCGGGTCAACTCTCGGGTGGGTGGGGCGTGTTGGGCGCCGCCGGCAGGGGGACGACACGCCCTAGTGGCGGAGGTGCACACCTGGTGTGTGCCCGAAGGCCCGTCGGAAGACGTCGATGAAGGCGCTGGTCGAGGACCAGCCGCAGCGGCGTGCCACGGTGGTGACCGGGTGGCCTTCGCTGAGCAGCACCACGGCGTGGTAGAGCCGCAGTTGGGTCCGCCACTGGGGAAAGGTCATTCCGAGTTCGGACCGGAACAGCCGGCTGAGGGTGCGTTCACCGGCGCCGACCCGCGCCCCGAAGGCGGCCAGGGTGCGGTCGTCGGCGGGGTCGTGGTGGAGCAGGGCGCAGACGGCGGCGAGTCGGGGGTCGGTGGGGGTGGGCAGGTGCATCGGCTGCTGGGGCGAGGCGCGCAGCTGGTCGAGGAGTACGGCGCGCATCCGCAGCCGCTCGGGGCCGGCGCCCGCCCCGGCGGAGGCCGCCACGTCGCGGGTGTAGGCGAGGATCAGCTCACGCAGCAGCGGACCGACCGTCAGGGCCGTCGGGGCGTGCAGGCCGAGCGGGTTGACGGACCGCGGCAGGCCGAGGGTGTGCAGGTCGAGGTCGCCGTGTGCGCGGTGGGAGTGGGTGGTTCCGGCGGGGACCCACAGGGCGCGGTTCCCGGGGGCGATCCAGGTGCCGGCGTCGGTGGTGACGGCGAGTACCCCGCGGCCCGCGTAGATGATCTGGTGCTCGTCGTGCCGGTGGGCGTCGACGCCCTGGCCGGCGGCCAGCGGCCGGACCACGGTGACGGCTTTCGGCTGGTGGCGGACTTCCGACATGTGATGGCATTTTATCGGAAGCGCGCTGCGCCCCGCCGCGACGAGGATCGCCTCATGTCGTCGCCTACGCACCCCTCTTCCCTGTCCGACCGCTCGTCGCAGCAGTCCGGCTCCCCGCGCACGCCGGGGTCCCGGGCCCGGCGGCCGATCGCCGTCCTGTCCGTCGGTCACGCCTGCGTGGACGTGTACCAGGGGGCCGTCTCCGCGCTGGTGCCGTTCTTCGTGGCGGAGCGCCAGTACTCCTACGCGGCGGCCTCGGGGGTGGTGCTCGCCGCCTCGCTGCTCTCCTCGGTGGTCCAGCCCGTCTTCGGGGCGCTGACGGACCGCCGTCGGATGCCCTGGCTGCTGCCGTTGAGCACACTCGCGGCCGGGTTGGGGATCGCGCTGAGCGGAGTGAGCCGTTCCTATCCGCTGACGCTGCTGTGCGTCGCCGTCGCCGGGGTGGGGGTCGCCGCCTACCACCCGGAGTCGGCGCGGGTGGCGCGGCTGGCCGGCCGCGGCAGCCACACCGCGATGGGCTGGTTCTCGTTCGGTGGCAACGTCGGGTTCGCGCTGGCCCCGCTGCTGGTCACCCCGGTGGTCGCGGCGGGCGGGCTGGGTGCCACCCCCGTGCTGGCCGTCCCGGCGGTGATGGGCGCGGCGCTGACCGTGTTCGCCCTGCGGCGGGGCTCGGTCGGCGGGGACGAAAGCCGTGCGGGAGCGCGCTCCACCGGGCGGGACGACCGGCGCTCCTTCGTCCGGCTGGCACTGGCGATCGTCTGCCGGTCGATCGTCTTCGTGGTGCTCGGCAGCTTCGTCTCGCTCTACGCCCGCCAGCGGACCGGGGGCGGCGCGAGCGCGGGGGCGGCGGCGCTCTTCGTCCTCTACCTGGGCGGCGCGGTCGGCACCGTCCTGGGCAGCCGGCTGGCGGCGCGCTGGGACCGGGTGCGGGTCGTGCGGTGGTCGTACGCCGCGACGGTGCTCGCCGTCGCGGGTGTGGTCCTCGTTCCGGGCCCGGCCCTCTATCTGTGCGTGGCGCTGGCCTCGGCCGGTCTGTACATCCCCTTCTCCCTCCAGGTGACGTTGGGTCAGGACTATCTGCCGTCCCGCGTCGGCACCGCCAGCGGGGTCACCCTCGGCCTCGCGGTCAGCGTCGGCGGGGTCGCCAGCCCTCTGGTCGGTGCCCTCGCCGACGCCACGTCCCTGCACACCGCCCTCCTCCCCCTCATCGCCCTCCCCGCCGTGGGCTGGGTCCTCACCCGCCGTCTCCCGGAGCCCCCGGCCCCGCCGCGGAGTTGACGCCCGGCGGTCGGGGGCGTGCGGTGACAGCCGCGAGGTGGTCGCCCTCGTTCATCCCCGGGGTGCCTGGGCCAGCCTCGGGACGAGGACGGCCGCGTCGACCGTGCCGAGCCCGGAGGCCAGGTCGTAACCCGGCTTCGCCTGGAAGCCGTTGGGGCCGTTGTTCCCCTCGGTGATGTCGATGACCCCGCCCCGGGGATCGGTGGCCAGGCCGTAGAGCCGCTGGTGGATGTCGCCGAGCCGGTGGCCGGCCTTCTGGTTGGCGAGGGCGACCAGCGCAGCGAACATGGGGGCGGCCTCGCTGGTGCCGCCCACCGTCAGCCAGCCCCGGCCCGCGGGGAGGAATCCCTGGTAGACGAGGGTGCCGCCGGCGGCGGAGCCGTCCATGACGATGTCGGGGGTACCGCGGCGCCCGCCCACGACGTGCGCCACCCGGTCCTGGTAGCCGGGGCGGGCGAAGGTCTGGGAGGGGCCGCCGCCGGAGGCGCCGCCCCGGTCGCGCCAGACCGAGTCCGGCCGGGTGCGCCGGCCCTGGCCGTCGAGGTGCAGGCGGGAGCCGCCCAGGGCCAGCACGCTGGGGTCGGAGGCGGGCCAGGAGACGGACCTGACGCGTGCGCCGCCCGGTCCGATGGGCGGCGCGGCGCCGGTGTCGCCCGTACTGGCGGTGAGGGTGGTGCCCTCGGCCACGACCTCGGCCAGTGCGGGGCGGAACGCGGCCAGGTCGCGGGCGGGTGCGTGGTTGTTGCCGGCGGCGGTGTACTCCTCGATGCCGAAGCTGATCGAGATCGCGTCGGGGTGGTGCCTGCGGGCGCTCTGCGCGATGCCGTCGAGGATCAGGGCCGCGCCGGCCGCCGCCGACCGCCTGGCATCCTCGGCGCTCGCCGCCTCGGGCACGGCCCGGGGGGTGCCGGGCACCGGGGAGGGAGAGGTGAAGGCGCGCTGCGGCAGGCCGATCTGGGTGACGACGATCTTCGCGTCGGGCGCCAGCATGTGCACCATCTGCGTGTCGAGGGTGGCCTCCAGGGCGATGTCCGCCATCTTCTTGTTCGTCGCGTCGAACGGTGCGATGCGTCCGATCGGGGCGTACCGGTCGACGGTCAGGTCCGGGGCGGGCAGCTTCATGGTCGCGCTGAAGGTTTCGAGGTCCTTCTTCAGCGTGTCGGGCACGACCTCCTCGTAGACCACGACGGTCCGTCCTTTGCCGGTGATGCCGGCGGAGTTGAGCTTGTCGACGCCGTACGCCCCGCGCACCAAGTCGGCGGTGTAGCAGGCGGAGCCGAGCGTCCGCAGGCAGGTGGCCTGGGACGGGAGGTGCCTGAAGGGGCGGAACGTGGCCGACGGCGGGGAGGCGGCGGGGGCTGCCGCCGATGACGTCCTGGGCGTCTCGGGAGCGGGGGCGGGACCGCCCGCGCAGCCGGGGACGGCAACGATCAGGGCCGCGATCGACGTCGCGGCGAGGGAACGACGCAGGGATACCAGGCTCGGAATGATCACATACCGATCATGAGCACAGCCGGCGGGCGGGCGCCCCTCGCGCTGGTCCGTCGGGAGCCGCGGGCCGGTGGTGGCGTCAGGGGCCCCTCTTCCCGGCGCCCGCCGCTCATCCCACTCCCGGGCTCCGCATCGGCTCGCGCAGCGGCTGCTCGGCGACGCCCTGCTTCGGTGGTGCGAGGTGGATCAGGGCCGCCGACGCCAGTGCGACGACGCCGCACGCTCCCCACAGCAGCAGGTAGGCGGTCAGCGACGGCTGGTGCGTGGACTCCTGCAGCAGGCCGTTGAAGACCGCGGCCGCCGCGGCACCGGTGATGCTGCCGCCGGCCGTCTTGAGGTTGTAGTAGACCGCGGTGGACGCCGCCCCCCGGTCGCGCGGGCTCCCCTCGCTGATGATGGTGGGCAGCCCGCTGATCGCCAGGCCGACGCCCGCGTCCGAGACCATGTGGCCGGCGTACCACAGCGGCAGGACGGCGTATCCCACGATCTTCAGCAGGAATCCGGCGGCCAGGAGGAGGAAGGCGAGGGCGAGCATGGTGCGGTAGCCCAGCCGTCGGCCGACGGCGGCCGAGACGCCGGCGGTCGCGAAGCTGACGAGGGCCGGGACGGCGATCCACAGGCCGATCTGCCAGTGCGGCAGCCCGAAGCCGTATCCGGTCTCTTCGGGAACGGCGTCGAGGAAGGCGACGGTGACGCTCTGGCTGCCGAGGACCACGACGCCCACGGCGAATCCGCAGCCGAAGGCCGGTGCGATGCTGCGGCTCGCCATCGCACGCACGTCGATCAGGGGTTCGCTGCTGCGCAGCGAGACGGCCACCCACAGGGCCAGGACCATCGGTGCGAGGAGCAGACCGCCCAGGACCAGTGGGGAGAGCCAGCCCCGCGTGGTGCCCTGGGAGACGGCGCCGAGCAGCAGGGTGAGGCCGAGGCCGAGCAGTATGGCGCCCCTCCAGTCCATCCGTCCGTTCGCCCGCTGTCCGGTCGCGGCGATGCGGGGGGTGAGGGCGAGGGCCAGGCACAGGACGGCCAGCGCCGCCAGGTTCCACAGCACCGTGCGTCCTCCGCCGGTGACGGAGGCCAGCGGTCCGGCCGAGGCGGTGCCGGTCGTCGCGCCGAGGATGAGCGCCGCGGCCAGGAGGCTGACCGCGCGGCGGCTGCCCGCGGTGTCCAGCCGGTCGCGCACCAGTCCGACGGACAGCGGGAGCAGCGAGTCGAGCGGACCGAGCAGGACGCGGCCGGCGAGGAAGACCTCCAGCGTCGGCGCCACGGCGCACAGCACGGAGCCGACGGTGATCGTCACGAGCGCGACGCGCAGCATGAGGCGATGGCCGTGCAGGTCCCCCAGGCGCCCGAAGGCCGGCACGCACACGGCGGCGGACAGGAACTGCGCGGCCGTGATCCACATGGCCTGTCCGGTGCTGGTGTGCAGCGCGTCGCGGATGACGGGCAGCAGGGAGACGACGCTGCCCTGGATGAACCCGTCGAGCAGGACGAAGGTGAGGAGAGGGACGATAAGAGCTGAGGGAACAGACACGGATACCCTGCGGGCAACAACCGTGCTCATGGCACTCCAGGGGGATTCGCAACCGGCGGTGGCTGCGGACCGGTCCGCACGGCGTCGAATGGCATTGCCCGCGCCACGGTGGTGAAACCCGGCGCGCCGACAACACCGCACTCCCGGGCGACACGATTGCGCTGTGTGAGTGCCCCGGCGCAGCGCCGGGGCATCGCAGCATGGAGAGGTAAAGGCCCCCGGAACAGCCGAAGTTCGAAGATCAGCGGTCGATGCGGCGCCACGCCCCCCTCCACCGCATCAACACGCCCATCACACCCACCAGTTCGACTCCCCGCCGCGGCGCCGCCCTCACCTCCGTCGAGCACGGCTTCCCTCAACACCTGTATGCCGAACGCGAGATGGGCGCACCCATGGACCAGGAGGCAGCGCCGCCCAGAGCCTTCGCGGCCGCTCCACACGTCCGCCCAACAGGAGTTCGGCCCGCGGTGCGTTCACACCCTGGCGCCCCGGCCTCCTGAGACCGCACGCCCCAGGAGGCCGATCACGTCGCCCGGAGCGGCGTCAAGGGCTGGTGAGGATGACGAGTTGCCGAGTCGCCCGGGTCATCGCGACATAGCGGTCCACCGCTCCCTCGACGCCCTCGCCGAACGCCTCCGGGTCGACGAGGACGACCAGGTCGAACTCAAGCCCCTTCGACAGCCCGGGAGTCAGCGACCGGACCCGGGAGGTCGCCCGGAACGTGGGATCGCCGATCACACAGGCGATCCCCTCGGCGTGCGCATCGAGCCAGGCATCGAGGATCGCGTCCCGCTGCGCGACGGACCCCTGCACGACGGGGGCGCCGCCGCGGCGGATGGACGTCGGCACACTGGCATCCGGGAGCACGGCGCGGATGACCGGCTCGGCCTCCGCCATCACCTCTTCCGGTGTGCGGTAGTTGACGCTCAGGGACGCCACCTCGACCCGGTCGAGCCCGATCCGTTCGAGCCGCTCCCGCCACGACTCCGCGAACCCGTGCCTGGCCTGGGCGCGGTCCCCGACGATGGTGAAGCTCCGGGACGGGCAGCGGAGCAGCAGCATCTGCCATTCCGCGTCGGTCAGTTCCTGCGCCTCGTCCACGACGATGTGCGCGAACGGCCCGGCGAGCACGTCCGGGGCGACGGTGGGCAGTTCGGCCTCGTTGACCAGACTCACCTTGGCGTCCTCGCCACGCAGCATCCTCACCAGGCCCTCGCCGTCGTCACCGTCGGCGCCGGAGTCGGCCGCGGCCTGGATCAGATTGTCGACGACCTGGTCCATCTGCGCGCGCTGGGCAGCGAGGACGGCCTCGTGCCGGCGCTTGCGACGGGCCGCCTCCGGGTCGCCGAGCCGCTGCCGCGCCGCGTCCAGCAGCGGCAGGTCGGACACCGTCCATGCCTGGGCGTCCGCGCGCTGCAGCCTGCGCACCTCGTCGCGGCTGAGCCAGGGAGCGCACCTCCGCAGATAGGCGGGGACCGACCACAGGTCTCCGACGAGGTCGGCCGCCTCCAGCAGCGGCCATGCGCGGTGGAGGGCGGTGACCAACTCCTCGTCGTGCCGCAGCGACCTCCCGAACAGTTCGGCCGGGATGTCGTCGCCGCACTTGTCCAGCAGGATCGCGACCAGTTCGTCCCAGATCTGCTCGCGCGCCTCGTTGTGCGGCGTGCCCGGTCCCGCCGCGTCGAACGCCTCGGCCCAGTCATCGGCGCTCAGCCAGAGGTCGGCCCAGTCCTTGGTGACCGCCATCCCCTCGGCGGGCGGCTCCTCGTAGAGCCGCACCGCCGCCTCGATCGCCATCACCATCGGCGCGGACGACTTCAGCAGGGCCACCTCCGGATCACACTCCTCGGCCGCTGCGGCCCCCTCGGCGACGAGGTCCCGCACGGTGCAGGTCTGCACGCCCTCCTCCCCGAGACTGGGCAGGACGTCCTCGACATAGGCCAGATAGGGCTGGTGCGGTCCGACGAACAGCACGCCGCCCCGACGGTGGCCAAGGCGCGGCTCGGAGTAGAGCAGATGGGCGGTGCGGTGCAGCGCGACGACCGTCTTCCCCGTGCCCGGGCCGCCGTCGACGACGAGCGCGCCGCGGGAACCGGCCCGGATGATGGCGTCCTGGTCGGCCTGGAGGGTGGCGAGCACATCGCGCATCCGGGCCGACCGGGTGCTGCCCAGACTGGCGATGAAGGCGGACTGGTCGTCGAGGGCGGCATGCCCGTCCAGTCCGTCGGCGGCGAACACCTCGTCCCAGTAGTCGCTGATCCGGCCGCCGGTCCAGCGGTATCTGCGGCGGCTCGCCAGTCCCATCGGGTTGGCGTGGGTCGCGGCGAAGAACGGCTCGGCCGCGGGCGAACGCCAGTCGATCAGCAGCCGGCGCCCGGAACTGTCGGTGAGGCCGAGCCGGCCGACGTACACCGGCTCGGGATCGTCAGCGCCGACGATGCGCCCCAGGCACAGGTCCAGTCCGAAGCGGCGCAGGGCACGCAGCCGACCGGTCAGCCGGTGGACCTCCGCGTCCCGGTCCATCGCGTCCCGGCCGACACCACCGGGCGCCTTGAGCTCGGCATCGAGGCGCTCGGACAGTTCGCCGATCGTCTGCTCCAGGCTCTCCGCGATGTCCCCGAAGTGCTTCTCGTCGTCGGCGATCAGCCTCGGATCGGCCTTGGCGGCGAGGCGGCCGGAAAGGCGGAATGCACTGGCGGTCAGGTGACTCATGCCATCCACTCCGCTCCGATGCCGTGTCCGCGTACACATCCGCATCCGCATCCGCGAATTCCCGCGGCATGCACCCCTGCACCCCTGCACCGGACGCCCGCACCGGCAGCGCGCATCCCACCCCCGGGCCCGGCGCCCGCACACACCCCGAAGACCGACAACACCACATGCACTTCGCAAATCCCCCGTTCCCGCAGGTTCTGGCTTCGGTCAGCGATTTTGCGGCATGACCGGGGCCTTGCGGCAAGCCCCCCGGTGCGCTATAGGTTGAGAGTGGCAAGGAGCGGTCGCTCTCCTTGCCTTTCTTATTGCCTGGATTCACCTCGACAGGCGCAAACTGGGCCAGGCATCCCCTCTCCGGGCACGTCGCCGTTGCCGGCGCGGAGCGGAGGGCCGAACCGCGCCAGGCAGTGCCAGACCTTCTTGAGATCCTGCGGGTCGTAGCAACCTGCCTGGGCGGCTGCGCCGATGGCCCTGGGGTCGAGCCGGCCGTCGACCGCGATCTCGGCTCCCAGGTCGACGTACCGCTGGCCCCGGTACTCCGAGTGGCGCCGCAAGTGATCGACGGTGAGCCGGAAGCCCGGATGCCACTCGATCGGACAGGGCAGTGCGCGGGCCGCCTCTTCCACGACCGTGCCGCGATAGCTGGGATCGAGAACCAGCGCCTCGACGTCACGGTCGAACCTGACCGACCCGTGGACCTGCGCCTCGATGTGGCCGTCCACGGCATCGAGGCCGTCGGCCGCCGCCAACTCGACGAGCGAGCAGGAAGCCGCAACACCGAAGGCGGTGGGGGACGTTGAGCTGTCCGGGTAGCAGAACGTGGCTCGGGCGAGCGCCGTCCAGACCTGGTGGGTGAGGCCGGGCCCCGGATGCGTGCCGGGGCCCGACCCGTCGGCCCCTACGCTGCGGCTCCGCTGCCACCGCCGGCAGTGGCCTTGCGGCGGCGTACGGTGATGACCGCGCCCGCTCCCACGGCCATCGCCACGCCGCCCACCAGGGCGATCGTCGGCAGTGCGGAGGACGAACCGGTCGCGGCCAGTTGCCCGTTGGCGGCGGTCTCCTCGGCGCCGCCCTGCGGAGTGGACCCGCCCGTGGACCCGCCCGTGGCGCCACCACCGGGGTTGGCGCTCTCACTCGGCTTACCCGGCCTACCGGGCTTGCCTGGCTTGCCGCCCGCGGGGAGGATCTTGAAGTCGTACTGCTCGTGGTTGGAGTCGCCGCAGGAGCCGTCCTTGTTGTAGAACGTCCCCTCGATGATCGCGTAACCGGCTCCGGGCTTGGCCGAAACGATCGCACGGACACGCAGCGGCAGCGTGACGGTGCTGTGCGCGGCGACCGGGAAACCGGTGAACTCGCTGTCGATCGTGGCGTCTTCGAAGGTCAGCCACTTGCCCGTCACGGGATTGCGGAACTCCGCCTCCAGCTCGTCGTACTGCCGGTCGACGATCTCGGAGGAGGCGATGTACGGCTGCGGCCGGACCCTCTCCATCGCCTTGTCGGAGGTGTTGGTGACGGTGATGGATGCCTGGCTCCAGTCGGCGCCGACGACGAACCCGGACGGCAGTCCCTTGATCGCCATCTGCAGGTACGTCGGCGCGCTCTCGCAGTGCGGGCCCGGAGGCGAGTCGTCGGAGGAACCGCCGGAGCTCTCAACGGAGTTGCTGCCGGATGCCTGGTCGGGCTTGGCTTCAGGCGCGGGGCCCTTGTCCGGCTTGGCCTCGGGTGCGGACTCCTTGTCCGGCGTGGCTTCGGGCGCCGGCTTGTCGCCGCTTCCCGTGCCGGGTTCCGCGGCACCGTCGGCCGCGGTGGTCGGGCGCTGCGCCCCGGGTGACTCGCCACCCTTGTCTGAACTTCTTGTTCTCTGTGGCTCGTTGGCGTGCGCCGACGGGCCCGGCGTTTCCGTGGCGAGCGCGGCGGCAGGCGTGGCCAGTACGGCCGCGGGTGCGATCACCGTCGCCGCCGCGGCGGCCGTCAGGACTTGGCGGAACTTCATGATGAAGACCTTCCTGGGACGTCGCCCCATCTGTTGGACGACTGCCTCTACATGACCGTTGAAGGGGAAAATGGTTGCGGCGCACGGCCGGTTGTGAGGGGTAGATCACAGCGCCGTTGGCTGTCTGGGGCGTGGTGCCGCGTTCGGCCGTTGGCCCTTGCCCCGTCCGGGAGTTGAGCGTCCGTTCGGTCTGTCGGGGCTCGCCGCTGTGCCTCCGATTTCGGCGCAGGGAGGGGCGGGAAGGGGGGCGGGAAGGGCGCGGAAGAGCTCTCCGCGGGCACCGTGGCCCGGCTGCGCGCCCGCCTCGGACTGCCCGCCGACGCGCCCTCGGCGTCGCTCGGGGACGTCCGGCCGGTCTTCCACGGTTTCAGTCCGCTGGTGGTGCCGCGCCCTGCGGACTGGCCCTCCCGGGTCGATGTGACGGGCTACTGGTGACCGGCCCGGCCGCGCGACTGGCGGCCCCCGGCCCGGCTGGTCGATTTCCTCCAGGCCGGCCCGCCCCCGGTGTTCATCGGGTTCGGCAGCATGGCACCGGGCCAGGGGGAACGGCTGAGTGAGCTGGTGGGCGCGGCGGTGCGGCGGGCGGGGGTGCGCGCGGTGGTGCAGGCGGGGTGGGCCGAACTGGGCGGCGGTGACGAGGACATCCTGGCCGTGGGGGAGGTGCCGCACGACTGACTGTTCCCCCGCACCGCTGCCGTCGTCCACCATGCCGGGGCGGGGACCACCGGAGCCGGACTGCGGGCGGGGGTGCCGGCCGTCCCGGTGCCCGTCATGGCCGACCAGCCGTTCTGGGCGGCTCGGCTGCACCGCTTGGGGGGTCGCTCCCCGACCGCTGCCGTTCCAGGACCTCACCGCCGAAGCCCTCGCCGCCGCGATCACGGCCTGTGTGACCGAGGAGTCCCACCGCCACCGCGCGGCCGAACTCGCCCGCCAGATCGCCGCGGAGGACGGCGCGGCCGCCGTGCTGGCCCACGTCGGCGCCAGGCACGCCGACTGAGACCACCGGCCCCGCTCCGCCCCTCTGCCTTCCTTGCGTCTCCCCTCCCCCCCCCGCACAGGCTCCCGCGGCTGGTGGAGCCCCCTGTTATGTTCGGGCGGTGACGGACTACGAAGCGGCCGACGAGCGCCGCAAGGGGTATCTGCTGGACAATCGGCAGGCCGAGGCCGGGGAACGCTTCACGGCGTTGGCGGAGTTGTTCGATCCGGTGACGTTCCGGCGGCTGCGGGCCCTGGGGATCGCGGGCGGGTGGCATTGCTGGGAGGTCGGGGCGGGCGGCCCGAGCGTGCCCGGGTGGCTGGCCGAGCGGGTCGGGGAGCAGGGCCGGGTGCTGGCCACCGATCTCGACACGTCGTGGATGCCGCAGGCCGGGGCGCCGTACGAGGTGGTCCGACACGACGTGGGTACCGGCGAGGCGCCGGAGGGGCAGTTCGACCTGGTGCACGCGCGGCTCGTCCTGGTGCATGTGCCGCAGCGCGAGGCCGCGTTGCGGGCGATGGTGCGGGCCCTGCGTCCCGGCGGGTGGCTGCTGCTGGAGGATGCCGATCCGGCGCTGCAACCGCTGGCCTGCCCCGATGAGTACGGCCCTGAGCAGGAGCTCGCGAACCGTATCCGGCGCGGCTTTCGCTCACTGCTCGCGGAGCGGGGCGCGCAGCTCGCCTTCGGGCGGACGCTCCCCCGGCTGCTGCGTACGGCCGGGCTGGTCGACGTCGAGGCCGATGCCTACTTCCCCATCACCTCTCCGATCGGGAGTGCGCTGGAGGCCGCGACCGTGCGGCAGATCCGCGAGCGGTTGATCGAGGGCGGGCTGGCGACGGCCGAGGAGATCGAGGAGCATCTGACCAACATCGCCTCCGGGCGCCTCGACACGGCGACGGCGCCGTTGATCTCCGCTTGGGGGCGGAAGCCGCTGGAGCCGGTCGTCGGCAACGCATAACGGCCGTGCCCCCCGGCGCGACATGACGGCCGTGTCGTCAGCAGCGCCCGGCCGTTTCGTCAGCACCACATGGCGGCCGTTTCGTCAGCATCACATGGCGGCCGTGGCGCTCGGCGGCACATGGCGACGGTGGCGCTCAGCAGGCTGATCCGTTGCTCGTACCGGACTGTGTGAGGAGGCGCCGAAGCCAGCGGGTGCGGGCGGTGTGAGCGTCCTGGCTGAGGGCCGCCTGCGGTGCGAGGGTGTCGAAGCCGTGGCAGGCTCCGGGCCATACGTGCAGTTCGGCTTGGCCGCCGGCCTGCCAGATCGCGTTGGCGTAGGCCACGTCCTCGTCCCTGAACGTCTCGGCCGACCCGACCTCGATATAGGCCGGGGGCAGCCGGGACAGATCGGTGGCGCGGGCGGGAGCCGCGTAGGCGGGGAGGTCCTCGGCGCCGTACCGGTCGCCGAGCAATGCCTGCCAGGCAGTTGCGTTGGAGGTGCGGTCCCAGGTGTCGATGCCGGCCATCTGGTGGCTGGAGAAGGTGTTGTTGCGGTCGTCGAGCATCGGGCACAGGAGCAGTTGCCCGATCGGCGCGGGCCCGCCGCGGTCACGGGTCAACAGGGCGAGTGCCGCGGCGAGTCCGCCGCCGGCGCTCTTCCCTCCGATGACGACGCGGTCCGCGTCGATGCCCAGTTCGGCCGCGTGCGCGGCCACCCAGACCAGCCCGGCGTAACAGTCCTCCACCGGTTCGGGATACCGCGCCTGCGGTGCCAGCGGGTACTCGACGGAGACGACCGCCAACTCCAGTGTGAGAGCCCAGTCGCGAAGCAGCCGCGGGAGCACGGACCACGCGTTGCCCGTGATCATCCCGCCACCGTGCAGGTAGTACAGCAGCGGCAACTGCCTGGCGATCCCGGCGGGTCGGGCGCTGATGAGCGTGAGGTCCCGGCCGTCCGACGCGCCGGGGACGCTCAGCTCGGCCACCTCGAAGCGGCCGTCGGCCCGGAGGTCCCGGACCGTCGGCCTGGGCCGGGCCGCGGCGTCCCGCGCCTGCCGGCCCGCCAGGTTCTCCGGGGTGAACGGCTTCCTCGCCTCCTCCCCCAACCCCGCCAGAACCACGCGCAGTTCAGGGTCCAGGAGAACCGCTTCCCAAGCCCCCGCACCGGGCCCTTCGAGCTCCGACGACGCGTCACCCACACTCACCACAGGCCACCCCTCCGGGAGCGGAAACACCGGCCGACGCCCTGACCGGATCGACTGAATCCACTCATTTGCCTCGACCGGCTCGACCCACTCGACCGGCCCGGCCGCACGACCGTGCATCGGGGGAACGCTCGCGCGCAGTCCATGCGGCGTAGTCAACCACCTGCCAGGCAGCGGCACATCCTCAGCGAAGCTCGTCATCCGAGGACTGGCCCAACCTGGCGGGAACTGGCCGGATATGGCCCGACCTCGCGGGATAGGGGCCGGCCGACATCGACCGTGACCCGTATGTGACCGGCGAACCGTAATGTCCCCCCGGACAAGGTTCACGGAGTACGTGACAAAGGGGGGAACACATGACATATCGGTGTGCGGTGATACCGGCAGCGGCTGGGGGGCTGCTGCTCACGGCCCTGTTGTGGTGGGCGGGTGCGAGCGCGCACGCACTGCAACTGCCTGGCACCGCCAATGTGGTCGACATCCCGACGGCAACCGAGTTCATGAGCTGGCTCACCCCCTGGTCGTACGACCCGCCCTTCGCGCTTCAGCCCGGCGGCGACGTTCCGTCCGACGGCCAGGTCTTCGGCGGGGCTGGGGACGCCGCCTTGGCGGACAGCGCCCACTACCTCTCCCTGTACACGACCGGGATGCAGGTCCGGTTCGGTGCGGTCTTCGTCTTCTTCGTGCTCGGAGCGTTGCTCCTGGTCCGCAGGATGCCGCCGGTGCGCGGCCGGACGCCGGCGACGCTGCTCGCGGTGTGGGCCTGGGGTCTGGTGGCCGGGACGCTGGCGGTGACCGTCTCCGCACCGTGGCTCCTCGCCTCGCAGGGGCACGCCAGTTTCCGTCTGCTGCCGCATCTGGCGTCCGTGGTCGCCTCCGGGCGGCAGGTCCTGGTGGGGGCCTCGCTGGCCGCCGCCGCGGCGACCGTGTTCATCGCGCGGATCGCCGCCAAGGGAACCGATCCGCTGCCGCAGAACGCCGTCCCGGCACGCGCCGCCCGCCTGGCCGCCACCGTCGGAACCGCGGTGGTCGCGTTCTCCGTCGTCGTCCTCTCGTACCTGCCGGTCGCCGCCGCCCTGCAGACGGTCTCCCCGCGCATGGGGCTGATCTCCGAACCGGGCGATCTCCTGCGCCAGTGGCTGCTGCTCGGTGGTTGGGCGGGGCCGGCGGGCACTCCGCTCGTCGACTGGCTCCTGTACCGCGCCACCGATGTACTGCTGCTCGCTGTGGTGTGGTGGGCCCTGCGGCGGCTGCCCGGACTGCTCACCCGGGCCACCGTCCCGGCGATGGCGGTGGGTTCGGTCTGCGCGACCGTCCTCGGGCTGCTGGCAAGCCAGTTGCTGCGGATGGTGTTGGACTGGGCGAGCCCGGGCGGGGGCCTGCTGCGTTCGTTCGCCGGCTTCGGCGAGGCGGTGCCGGCCGCCCTGACCTGCGGACTGGCGGCGGGCGTCGCGGCCGCCGTGACGCTGCGGTCGGTCGCGGGCCGCACGGCGCCCACCGGCACTGCGCCCGCCGACCAACAGCCGGCACAACCTTAGGGACCGGCACGACCTCAGGGACCTTCCGATGGGTCTGCGTGGACCAATCGCGGCCCATGCAGACCCGTCGGTTTCCGGCAGCCGTCGCCCTCCTGGACGACGAGCGCGCAGACATCTGCCCTGACATCGTCACCGCAGTCACAGTCACGGTTGCAGTTGCAGTTGCAGTCATCCACTGGCTGCGCTCGTGAGCGGAGTTGCCAACCCACCCCCTCCCGCAGCGGCCTCTCCCGTTCCGCGCAGGCCGGAAAGTAGCTCCGCGTTGCTCAGCTCAGCGTCTTCAACGCCGAGGCGTCGTACGGCTTCAGCTCGTCGAGGCGGTCCCCCAGGACCTTTGCCGCCCACTCCGGGTCCTGGAGCAGGGCGCGGCCGACGGCGACCAGGTCGAACTCGTCGCGCTCCAGGCGGTCGAGGAGGTTGTCGATGCCCTGGACGGAGGCGCCCTCGCCCCGGAACGCGCGCACGAAGTCGCCGTCCAGGCCGACCGAGCCGACGGTGAGGGTGGGCCGGCCGGTGAGCTTCTTGGTCCAGCCCGCGAGGTTCAGGTCCGAACCCTCGAACTCCGGGAGCCAGTAGCGGCGGGTGGAGGCGTGGAAGGCGTCGACGCCGGCGGCGGCGAGCGGGGTCAGGATCGCCTCCAGCTCTTCCGGGGTCTCGGCGAGCTTCGCGTCGTAGACCTCCTGCTTCCACTGCGAGTAGCGGAAGATCACCGGGAATTCGGGCGAGACCGTCGCGCGGACCGCGGCCACGATCTCGGCCGCGAACTTCGTACGGGCCACCGGGTCGCCGCCGTAGGCGTCGGTGCGGTGGTTCGTGCCCGCCCACAGGAACTGGTCGAGGAGGTAGCCGTGGGCGCCGTGCAGTTCGATGCCGTCGAAGCCGATGCGCTCGGCGGCCGCGGCGGCTTCGGCGAAGGCGCCGATGACGTCGTCCAGGTCGCGCCGGGTCATCGCCTTGCCGGTGCCCTCGGTGCCGTCGACGCGGAGGCCGGAGGGGCTGACGGAGGGGGCAGTGGCGAAGGGCGGCTCGCCCTCGTTGCGGACCGTGCCGATGTGCCACAGCTGCGGCACGATCGTGCCGCCCGCCTCGTGGACGGCCTCAACGACCTTCGCCCAGCCGGCGAGCTGCTCGTCGCCATGGAAGCGCGGCACCCGGTCGCTGTTCCCGGCCGACTCGTGGCCGACGTAGGTCCCCTCGGTGATGATCAGTCCCACGCCCGCGGCGGCGCGGCGGGCGTAGTACGACCGCACGTCCTCGCCGGGGATGCCGCCCGGGGAGAACATGCGCGTCATCGGCGCCATCGCTATGCGGTTCGGGACGGTCAGACCGTTCAACTGGACGGGGCGGGAAAGGATCCCGGCCGCGCGGGAGGTGGAGGACGCGGGGACGGTCACGAAGGACTCCTCAGGTGCTGACGGTGGGTGCGCGGTGGGTGCGCAGTGGATACGTGTACGCACCAACCGCGCCGACCCCCGCGGCATTCCTTCGGTGCGCCGAACTCGCCGCCGCGTTCGAATGCGTCGCCCGGGACCTCCCTCGCCATAACCTGACAAATAGGCAGATACCCTGCCTCTCGGACGGTGATCGGCCACCCCGCACCGGTGGCCTCGAACCGGCGGCCCCTCCCCCGGCGCCCCCCTTCGTTCACGAAAGGCCCTCACCATGACCGCAGCGCAGACCCTCACGCTCGGGCCCGAAAGCGACCTGTCCCAGCTCTTCGAACTCGCGCAGCAACTCCGGGTGGACTCGGTGCGGGCCAGCACCGCGGCCGGCTCCGGGCACCCCACCTCAAGCCTGTCCGCGGCCGACCTGATGGCGGTCCTGATGGCGCGCCATCTGCACTACGACTGGGAGGCGCCCGACAACCCCGCGGGCGACCACCTGGTCTTCTCCAAGGGGCATGCCTCTCCCCTGCTGTACGCGATGTTCAAGGCGGTCGGCGTCGTCAGCGAGGACGAGTTGATGACGACCTACCGGCGCTTCGACCACCGCCTGCAGGGCCACCCCACCCCCGTGCTGCCCTGGGTGGACGTGGCCACCGGTTCCCTGGGCCAGGGCATCGGCTACGGCGTCGGGATCGCGCTGGCCGGCCGGGACTTGGAGAAGCAGCCCTACCGGGTGTGGGTGCTGTGCGGGGACAGCGAGATGACCGAGGGGTCCGTGTGGGAGGCCCTCGACAAGGCCGGCCAGCACGAGCTGACCAACTTCACCGCCCTCATCGACGTCAACCGCCTCGGGCAGCGCGGCCCCACCGAGTTGCAGTGGGACACCGCCGCCTACGCCCGCCGCGTCGAGGCGTTCGGCTGCCGCGCGCTCGTGATCGACGGGCACGACCTCGACGCGATCGACCAGGCACTGACCACCGCCGCCGACGGCGAGGCGCCGACCGTCATCATCGCCAGGACCGTCAAGGGCCGCGGCGTGTCCGAGGTGGCCGACAAGGAGGGCTGGCACGGCAAGGCCCTGCCGGAGGATCTGGCCGACCGCGCGGTCGCGGAACTGGGCGGCGTGCGCCACCTGCACGTGCGCGGTCCCCGGCCGCCGGTCGTCGCGCCCGTCCCCGTCCCGGCCGCCGGCCCCGTGGAGCTGCCCCGCTTCGGCGTCGGCGAGAAGGTCGCCACCCGCGTCGCCTTCGGCCGGGCGCTGGCCGCCCTCGGCGCCCGGCCGGAGATCGTCGCCCTGGATGCCGAGGTCGGCAACTCCACCCATTCCCAGGACTTCGAGAAGGTCCATCCCGAGCGGTTCTTCCAGACCTACATCGCCGAACAGCAGATGATCGCCGAGGCCGTCGGGATGGCCGTCCGCGGGTACCGCCCCTACGCCACCACCTTCGCCGCCTTCCTCACCCGTGCCCACGACTTCATCCGCATGGCGGCCGTCTCCCAGATCACCATGGCGCTGTGCGGCACCCACTGCGGCGTCGAGATCGGCGCCGACGGCCCCTCCCAGATGGGGCTCGAAGACCTCGCGATGATGCGCGCCGTCCACGGCTCCACCGTCCTCTACCCCAGCGACGCCACCTCCGCGGCCGCCCTGACCGCCGCCATGGCCGACCTCGACGGGATCTCCTACCTGCGCGCCACCCGCGGTGGCTACCCCGTCCTCTACGCGAGCGACGAGACCTTCCCCGTGGGCGGCTCCAAGACCCTCCAGCACGGCAAGCAGGACCGGGTCACCCTCGTCGGCGCCGGTGTCACCCTCCACGAGTGCCTCGCCGCCGCCGAACACCTCGCCGCCGACGGCATCCAGGCCCGCGTCATCGACCTGTACTCGGTCAAGCCGCTCGATGCCGCCGCGCTCGCCCGCGCCGCCCAGGAAACCGGCGCCCTCGTCGTCGCCGAGGACCACCATCCCGAAGGCGGCCTCGGGGAAGCCGTGCTGTCGGCGCTCGCCGCCACCGGCAGCCACCCCGCCTTCGCCCACCTCGCCGTCGCCAACCTGCCGGGCTCGGGTACCGCCGACGAACTCCTCGACGCCGCCGGCATCTCCCACGCCCATATCGCCCGGGCGGCCCGCGCGCTGGTCCAGGGGTAGCCCCACTCCGGCCCCGCGCCGTCGACGAGGGCAGTACCGGCCATGGGGCGGCGGTCCGCACGGAGGGTCCACCGGTAGGTGGACAACGGATCCCACCGGCCGTGCTGTCGGGCGCCGGGGCTTCCCGGACAACCTGTCAGGCATGACAGACATCCCTGTGGCAATGGCGCGTTGGAGCGCCCGGCATCCGTGGCGGGCGCTCCTCGGCTGGTTCGTCTTCGTCGCCCTGTGCCTCGGCGCCGGGGTCGCCGCCGGCACGCATGAGGCCACCACCGAGGACTACCGCGTCGGCCAGGCCGGTCGCGCGGAGGCGTGGGCCGCCGCGGCCGGTCTGCAGCGCAGCCCCGTCGAGTACGTCAGCTCCTCTCCCAGACCGGCAAGGTGCGGGCGGCCCATCCCGGCCTGGTCATCGAGGAGACCGGCGCCCCGTCGATCAGCAAGGGCGTCAACGACCAGCGCGGCGCGGACCTGGCGCTGTCGGAGCGCCTCTCGCTGCCGGTCACCCTGGTCACGCTGCTGGCCGTCTTCGGTTCCGCGGTGATGGCGGGGGTGCCCCTGCTGCTCGCGCTCACCTCTATCGCGGCCGCCATGGGCCTGAACATGCTGGCCTCGCACCTGATCCCGGACGCCGGCGTCGGCACGAACCTGATCCTGCTCATCGGTATGGCGGTCGGCGTCGACTACACGCTCTTCCACCTCAAGCGGGAACGGGAGGAGCGGGAGCGGGCCGGCGGTCGGCTGTCCTCCGAGGCGCTGGTGGAACTGGCGGCGGCGACGGCCGGCCGGGCGGTGGTGGTCTCCGGAGTCGCGGTGATCGTCTCCACGGCGACGCTCTACTTCTCCGCCAACGTCATCTTCTCCTCGCTCGCCACCGGCACCATCCTCGTCGTGGCGGTGGCCGTGGCCGGCTCGCTGACGGCACTGCCCGCACTGCTGGTGCGGATCGGCCACCGCGCCGAGCGGCGCGCGGCGCGTCGGGCCCGGCGTGGCCGTACGGAGCGTCCGCAGCGCCGGCCCGGGTCCGGCCGCCGCACCGGCGCGCTGCTCCGTGCCGCCCGGCGCCGTCCCGCGGCCACGCTGGTGGTCTCGGTGCTGGGCCTGCTGGCGCTGGCGGTGCCCGCGCTGGGGCTGACGCTGGTGGATCCGGGCAAGGACACCTTCTCCCGCCGCATCCCGGCGATGCAGGCGTACGACCGGCTGACCGAGCGGTTCCCGGAGCTGCTGGTGACGCACGACGTGGTGGCGCGGGGTGGTCCCGGCCAGGCGGGCGAGATCCGGCGGGCGCTGGCGGAGCTGGGTGAACTCACCCGGACCGACCCGCTGTTCGCGACGGACGGCGCTCCGGCGATCCGGTCCTCGGCCGACGGCCGGACCAGTGTGCTGGAGGTGCCGGTGGCGCACCCGGCACCGTCGTTCGAGGCCATCCGCTCGCTGCGAAAGCTCCGTGACGACTACGTCCCGCGCACCACGGGTCGGCTGCCCGGCGTGGAGACCGCGGTGAGCGGCGATGTCGCCCGCGGCCAGGATTATGTGCAGCATGAGCGCGGCACGCTGCCGCTGGTGGTCGGACTGCTGCTGGCGGTGACGTTCACGATGACGGTGTGGGCGTTCCGGTCGGTGGTGATCGGGCTGCTCGGTGTGGTGCTGAATCTGCTCTCCGCCGCTGCCGCCCTCGGGTTGATGGTGGCGGTCTTCCAAGGGACGTGGGCCGAGGGGTTGTTGGGCTTCAGCTCGCTCGGCGCGATCGCGTCGAGGGTGCCGCTGTTCCTGTTCGTGATCCTCTTCGGGCTTTCCATGGACTACCAGGTCTTCGTGATGAGCCGGGTCCGGGAGGCGCGGCTGCGCGGCCTGCCGGCGGGCGCGGCGGCGCTGGAGGGCATCGGCCGGTCGGCGACGGTGGTCACCAGCGCGGCCGCGGTGATGGTCACGGTCTTCGGCGGCTTCGTGGCGCTGCACCTGTTGGAGATGAAGCAGATCGGCTTCTGCCTCGCGGTGGCCGTGCTGCTGGA
Organism: Streptomyces sp. NPDC093097; assembly: GCF_044754325.1. Classification (NCBI taxonomy): domain Bacteria; kingdom Bacillati; phylum Actinomycetota; class Actinomycetes; order Kitasatosporales; family Streptomycetaceae; genus Streptomyces; species Streptomyces sp. NPDC093097. The sequence goes on along the minus strand of NZ_JBIVOW010000023.1, from coordinate 73,803 downwards.
CGCGGTGGTGATCCGGATGCTGGTGCTGCCGTCCGCGCTGTTGCTGCTCGGCGAACGGGCCTGGTGGCCCGCGCCGCGACGGTCGGCCGCCGCAGCGGCCCCGGAGACCGCGTCAGCCACATCCGTAGGCTGACCGCATGACTCTCTGGCCGCAGTCCGAAGACCGGACCGGTCGGCCCGATCAGGCCGATCAGCCCGACCGGTCCGGTATCGGATCCCTGCACGGGTGGTACGACGCCTGCTGGGTGCTACTCGGGTTGAGCCCGTCAGCCATCGCCGCACTGGGCCACCACGGCCCGTCGGCACGGATGTCGCTGGCGCTGCTGACCGCGCTCGGCCTCGGTTACGGCTTCGTCCGACTGCGGCCGGGCAACCGCGTGCTGCCGTCGCGCGCCCTCGTCCTCGGCGTCGTCCCCGTGTTGGGCATGATGGCCATGCTCCCCGGCGGTGGCGCCGCCCTGCTGATCGTCTCGCTCCCGCTCTTCTGGATCCACACGGGCGGACGGCGGCAGGCGATCGCGCTCAGCGGTGCCGCCACCCTGGCCACCGCGCTCGGCAGCATCGCGGCCCAGGGGCGGACCCTGGATTTCCGGACCGGCAATGCGACCGCCGCACTGGTCGGTTTCGCCGCGAGCGTGCTGGCCGGTCTGTGGGTGAGCCGCCTCCTCCTCCAACGCGACGAGCGCACGGCCCGGCTCGGCGCGGAGTTGGAGCAGACCCAGCGTCAACTGGCCGACGCCCACCGCAGGGAGGGCGCCGCGCAGGAGCGGGAGCGGCTGGCGCGGGAGATCCACGACACCCTCGCGCAGGGCTTCGCCTCCATCGTCGTGCTGGCCGAGGCGGCCCGCGCGGAACTGGACGGGGACACCGCCCGCGCGCACCGGCAGCTGCGGTCCATCGAGCAGACCGCCCGGGAGAACCTGGCCGAGGCCCGTGCGCTGGTCGTTTCGACGCCGCAGAGCCCGGGCACGACCGGCACGGTCGCGGACCTGCTGCGGCGCACGCTGGACCGCTTCACCGAGGACACCGGGCTCACCGTCGGTGCGGAGCTGGCCGATGTGGACTGCGACCCGTCGACCCGGATCGCCCTGCTGCGCTGCGCCCAGGAGTCGCTGGCCAACGTCCGCAGGCACGCGGCCGCCGGCACCGTCGGTGTGGTCCTCGCCGAGGGCCCGGAGGACATCGAACTGGAGATAACGGACGACGGGAGGGGTTTCGTGGTCGGGGCATCGCCTGGCTTCGGGTTGGCAGGCATGCGCAAACGGCTGGCCGAACTGGGCGGCGCGCTCACGGTCACCAGCTCGGTCGGGGACGGCACCCGCGTCCTCGCCGTACTCCCGCGCACCAGGAAAGAGGTGTGACATGGCGCCAGCCGCAGTGCGTGTCGTCGTGGCCGACGACCACACGGTGATGCGCACGGGCCTGGTGGCCCTGCTGGCCGCCGAGCCGAGCATCGACATCGTCGGCGAGGCGGGCGACGGCCGCACCGCGGTCGGGCTGGTGGCCCGGCTGCGGCCGGATCTGGCCCTGCTCGACCTGCGGATGCCGGTCCTGGACGGCGTCGGCGCCACGCAGGCGATCGTCGACGCGCACCCCGGCACCCGGGTGCTGATCCTGACGACCTACGACACGGACGCCGACATCGAGCGCGCGGTGGAGGCGGGCGCCACGGGCTATCTGCTCAAGGACGCCACGCGCGAGCGGCTGGTCGAGGCGATCCACGCCGCCGCCCGCGGCGAGACGGTGCTGGCCCCCCGGGTGGCGCAGCGACTGGTCACGCGCATGCGCCGCCCGGCACCGGTGGCACTGACGGCACGTGAGACGCAGGTGCTGAACGCGGTGGCGGACGGGCTGTCCAACGCCGAGATCGGCGGGCGCCTGTACATCGCCGAGGCCACGGTGAAGACGCATCTGCTGCGGCTCTTCGCCAAACTCGGCGTCAACGACCGTACGCACGCCGTGGTGGTGGCACTGGAGCGGGGCCTGCTGCCGCGACCGCGACGGACGGAGTGAACCGAGGCGAGGCGGAACGAGACGGATGACGTGCGGCGAGGTGCGCGATACGACGACGCCCCAGGGGCACGCCCCGTGCACGTTCACGAGGCACATCGTCACCGCGCGGCTGCGCCAACCCCGCCACCGCGCAGCGCTCTTGAGTACCCGGGGCAGGCGGACGACGGCGCTCAGCCAGCGCCTCATCCGAGGAACAGCGGGAGTCTCGGGGCCAGTTCGCCCAGCTCGGCCTGCTCCGCGGTGGTCGGGGCGCGCCGTCCGGTGCCGACGAGCAGGGCGTCCCGGTCGGAGAGCGACGCGGGGAACGGGGCCCCGATGATCTTCTCCAGCATCTCGCGGGACCGGGCGAGCCCCTCCGCGGGCGGTCCTGCCACGTCGGGGAGGTGCGCGATCAGGTCGAGGTGGTGCAGCGTCCATTCCAGGACGTAGGCGGAGAGGTAGTCGCCGGCGGTCAGGACCTGGTCGCGGGTGCTGACCCGGAGGTGCGGGTCGGCGAGTTCGGCGGCGCGGCCGGCGGCGGAGCCGAGGTCGTCGAGGTGGAACGTGAGCAGCCGCGGCTCCTCGTAGGCGGCGGCCAGCCGGACGGTCAGCGCGTCGAGCGGGTCGTCACCGGTCGGCGGCGTTGCGGCGATGTCCCAGTAGGTCACCGCATCGCGGGTCGGTTCCGCTGCGGCGGGGGTCACGAGGGTGATCAGGACGTCCTGTGCGTCGATGACCGCCACCACTGCCCGGCGCCCGGACGAGGAGGGCGGTTTCGAGGGTGCGGGTGTGCGGGGCCGCCCAAGCGGAAGCGGAGCGGTTTATTCGGCTAGTGCGGATGATCTTTCGTTGAGTAGGGTGAGGCGCCGATTTCCGGACAGTCGGCCGCGCTCGGCGACTTGGTCTCTGCCAGGCACGCAGGCACATAGCCACATGGGCACGTAGAAGTCGGTGCGGCGGGAACGGCACCGGCGGGCCGTCGACGCCGCGGAGAGGCAAGAAGCCGATGCCTCAAAGAGGCAGGAATGTGAGTGAGGACATGCAACCTACCTTCGTCCTGGTCCACGGAGCCTTCGCGAACTCCTTCTCCTTCGCGCCGCTCCAGGCCGAACTCGGCCTTCTCGGGCACCGTTCGGTCGCCGTCGACCTGCCGGGCCACGGGTTCGGGGCCACCTATCTGCGTGCCTATCAGGCGCCGCAGGACCCCGAAGGGCTCGCCACCGCACCCAGCTCGATCAAGGGCGTCACGCTCGCCGACAACGCCGCCCACCTGATCGGGATCCTGGAACGGGCCAAGGAGAACGGGCCGGTGATCCTCGTCTCGCACAGCCGCGGCGGCGTCACGGCCACCGCCGCGGCCAACGCACGGCCGGACCTGATCGACCGCCTGGTCTACGTCTCGTCCTGGTGCCCGGTCGATCTCGACGTCAACGACTACTACGCCGAGCCGGAGATGGCCTCGGTCGACGCCGCCTCCCTGGCACTGGCGATGGCCGGGAACCCGGCCGAACTCGGCCTGCTGCGCGTCAACTTCCGCACCGCCGACCCGGCCGCCCTCGCCGCCTTCAAGGCGGCCTTCCTCGCCGACGGCACCGACGAGGAGTTCCTGACCTTCCTCAACACCTTCCAGCCCGACGAGAACCTGGACGTCGGCACGTCCGCCGACCGGGCACAGGCCACGACCTGGGGCCGCATCCCGAAGACCTTCGTCCGCCTGACGGACGACGCGGGCCTGCCGCTCGCCCTCCAGGACCGGCTGATCCGCGAGGGGAACGCGCTCACGCCGGACAACCCTTACGACGTGCGCACCCTCCAGGGCAGCCACCTGAAGTGGCTGGTCGCCCCGGCGCCGGCGGGCCGCGTTCTGGGCGAGCTCGCCGCGCTCCTGCCCCCGTCCGCCGGGGCGTGACCGGAGGCCGTGGAGGGGGAGGCCGGCCCTCCCCCTGGCGGTCCGCGGCACGGAGTAATTGGCTGGCACGCGGGCGCGGGCGCCCCCTAGCCTGCGCGCCATGGCAAAGACACCCGTTCTCACACCCCGGGCGGACGACTTCCCGCGCTGGTACCAGGACCTGATCAACAAGGCCGAACTGGCCGACAACGGGCCGGTGCGCGGCACCATGGTCATCCGACCGTACGGGTACGGCCTGTGGGAGCGGATGCAGCAGGAGCTGGACTCCCGGATCAAGGGGGCGGGCGCCGCCAACGCCTACTTCCCGCTCTTCATCCCGCAGTCGTATCTGACGAGGGAGGCCGAGCACGTCGAGGGCTTCGCTCCCGAACTCGCCGTCGTCACCCACGGCGGTGGCAGGGAGCTGGAGGAACCCGTCGTCGTCCGCCCCACCTCCGAGACGATCGTCAACGACTACTTCGCCAAGTGGGTGCAGAGCTACCGGGACCTTCCCCTGCTCATCAACCAGTGGGCGAACGTGGTGCGTTGGGAGCTGCGCCCGCGGGTCTTCCTCCGCACGACGGAGTTCCTGTGGCAGGAGGGCCATACCGCGCACGCCACCTACGAGGACGCCCGGGACTACGCCGCGCGCATCCACCGGGAGGTGTACGCCGACTTCATGGAGAACGTCCTGGCCATGGACGTGGTGCCGGGGCGCAAGACGGCCCGGGAGCGGTTCGCCGGCGCGGTCAACACGCTCACCCTGGAAGGCATGATGGGCGACGGGAAGGCCCTGCAACTGGGCACCAGTCACGAGCTGGGCCAGAACTTCGCCAAGGCGTTCCACACCCGGTACCTGTCGAAGGACGGTCGCCAGGAGTATGTCTGGCAGACCTCCTGGGGCTCCACCACGCGGATGGTGGGCGCACTGGTGATGATGCACGGGGACGACGACGGTCTCCGCGTCCCGCCGCGCCTGGCCCCGATCCAGGCGGTGGTCGTCGCCATCAAGGACGACGACGCGGTGCTGACCAAGGTCCGCGAGTTGGGTGAGCGGTTGGCGGCGGCCGGTGTCCGCGCCCATGTCGACGACCGGACCGACACGCCGTTCGGCCGGCGTACGGTCGACTGGGAGCTCAAGGGTGTGCCGGTGCGGATCGAGGTCGGGCCGCGCGATCTGGAGAGCGGCACCGCCGTGGTGGTCCGCCGGATCGCGGGGAGCAAGGAGCCGGCGGCGTTCGAGGCATTGCCCGCGCTGCTGCCCGGGGTGCTCGCCGAGGACCAGGCGCTGCTGCTGTCCCGGTCCCGCGAGCGGCGCGAGGCGCGGACCGCCGAGGTGGCCACCGTCGAGGAGGCCGTGGAGGCCGCCCGCACCGGTTGGGCGCGTATCCCCTGGGACGTGCTGGGCCCGGAGGGCGAGGCGGAGCTCGCCGAGCAGGGGGTGTCCGTGCGGTGCCTGGTTGCGGCGGACGGTTCCGTCCCCGAGCGGGACGACCAGGTGGGGAACGTCGCCGTCGTGGCGCGCGCGTACTGACACGCGGCGTTCGGCGCCCGTGGCCGCGGTGGTCACGGGCGCCGCTGCGGCACATGACGTCAGTCGGTGTGTGCGGTGTGTGCCTGGATCGCGTCGATGATCTCGGGCCAGAGTGGGCGCGGCCGGTCGTGGCCCATGTCGGGGAGCAGCAACAGCCTTGCGCCGGGGACGAGTTCCGCGGTGCGTTCGCCGCCGCTCGGGGCGATCAGGGTGTCGTCCAGGCCGTGGATCACCAGGGTCGGCACACGGAGCGTGCGGAGCGCGTCCGCGCGTGAGCCGTCGAGGACCATCGCCGCGAGTTGGCGCCCGATTCCGGCCGGGTAGTGGGCGCGGTCGTAACTGCGGGCGGCCAGTTCGCGGAGGGGGGCGGGGTCTCCGTAGCGCTTGGAGGCCCACACCAGCTCCCGTTCGGCGGCCGCGACGTATCCCTCGCGGTCGGTCGGCTTCGGCGCGAAGAGCACCGCTTGGGCCTCGGGGCTCGACCGGCCGTATGCGGGCTCGCCGGTCGAGGACATCATGGATGTCAGGGTGAGGACCCGGGACGGCTGGGTGAGGGCCATCTTCTGGGCGATCGCTCCGCCCATCGAGGCCCCGACCACATGGGCCCGTGCGAGGCCGAGCGCGGTGAGCAGACCGAGACTGTCGGCCGCCATGTCCTGGAGTGTGTAGGGGGCCATGGCGCGGGCGGATGCGAGGTCTCCCGAGCTCACGGTGGCGATGAACCGGCCCATGTCGACGGGGTGGTCGTCGAATGTGGTGGACAGGCCGCAGTCGCGGTTGTCGTAGCGGATCACATGGCGGCCGCGGTCGGCCAACGCGCGGCAGAGGTCCTCGTGCCAGGCGATCATCTGCGATCCGAACCCCGCCACGAGGAGGACGGGTGGGTCGGCCGGGTCGCCGAACGTCTCGTAGGCGAGGGACACTCCGGGCGAGACTTCAACGCACGTCATGCCGGAATCCTCCCACCGCCGAACGCCGGCGCGCATCCGCATAACGACCGCCTGGCGCGGGCGGCTCTGGTGCGGGCGGCTCGACGAGGGGCCGTAGCCGCGCGCCGTCGCGGGACGGGCCGCTCAGGGGCGTGACAGGCACCGTCGACATCAGCGCCTGGTCAGGCAGAGACGGGGGCGCGCGGGGCGCCGGGGGCTTCAGGACGGGGCGTTCTCGGTGCGGTCGATGAGTGTCTGGACGCTGTCGAGGATGCGGTCGAGGCCGAAGGTGAGCGGGTCGAGTGCGGTGGGTGCGAAGACGCCCTGGGCGACGGCCCTCGTCAGGGCGGGGTAGCGGTCGGCGTGGCGGTCGAGGAGTTCGCCGGTGAGGCGTTCCCATTCCCGGTTGTGGTCCTCGTCGTGGTCGATGCGCTGCTGGGTGAGGTTGCGGACGAGTCCGATGAGCAGGAGGAAGACCTGGTGGCGTTGGGCGGCCGGCAGGCCGGTGGGTTCCAGGGCGGCCAGTGCGGCGTCCAGCCAGGCGAGTTGGTTGGGGCCCATGACCTGGCGGCGCATGGCGGTCGCCGCGAGGAGCCAGGGGTGGGCCTGGTAGACGGCCCATGAGCGGCGGGTCCACTCGGCCAGTTGCGGTCGCCAGCCCTCTCCGGCGGTCGTGGTGTCCGGGCGGTCGGCGAGGACGGCTTCGACCATCAGCTCGACCAGGCTCGTCCTGTCTGGCACGTAGCGGTACAACGCCATGGTGGAGACGCCGAGTTCGGCGGCGACCTTGGTCATGGAGGCGGCCTCCAGCCCCTCCGCTTCGGCCAGGGCCACGGCGGTCGCGGCGATGCGGTCGGGGGTGAGGCTGGGCTTGGGCCCCCGGGTGGGCCGGTCCTGCTCGCCCCACAGCAGTGCGAGGCCGGCGCGCAGATCGCGCGGCTTCTCCTTGGCTCTGCTGGCCCGTGTACTCCTGCGGGGTGCTCCGGCCTCGGCCATGGCGCTCTCCTGTCCGTTCCGTAGGTGCGTGCCGCACCGGGAGGTTGACGTCCCCTTCCCACCAACTGTATATACCTTAAACCGAACCGCGTAACACTTAAACAGTTTACGGAGGCACCTCATGCTGGGCACGATCATCACCGCTGCCGCCGGCCTCGTCGCCGCGCCGGCCGCCGGACTGCTGGGCTACCGGCGGCTCAAGCGGGCCGGCCACGCGAAACTGCTGCGCCTCACCACCCCGAACGGCATCGACGAGGCCGGGTTCGTCCGTGTCGGCGGGATCGACCAGTGGGTCTCGATCCGCGGCGAGGATCTGCGCAACCCGGTCGTCCTCGAAGTCCACGGCGGCCCCGGCGCCGCCAACCACGTCTTCCTCCCGCGCACCCGGGCCTGGGAGCGGCACTTCACGATCGTGCGCTGGGACATGCGCGGCGCGGACCGGACCTTCGCGCGCTCGGGACCGGAGGGACAGGGCGAGATGACCCTGGAGCAACTGCACCGCGACGCCCTGGAGATCACCGCGTATGTGCGCGAACGGCTCGGTGTGGCGAAGGTCCTGCTGGTCGCCAACTCCTTCGGCACCGTCCTCGGACTGCGACTGGCCCGCAGCCACCCCGAGCTGTACTCCGCCTACGTCGGCACCGACCAGAACATCAACGACGGCGGCCGCGAGAGGACCGCGCACCGGGCACTGATCGACCGGCTCCAAAAGGCCGGCAGGCGGAAGGAGTTGGCGATGCTCGCCGCGACGGACACCGACACGTCGCCCTGGAGCGCGGAGCAGTGGTCGCGGTACAACAAGCTCGTCGTCACCTCCGACCCACTGACCTACGACACCATGAAGACCGTGGTGATCCGCTCACTGTGGTTCTCCCCGCAGCACAGCCTCCGCGCACTGCGCACCTATCTGCGCGGCATGACGTTCTCCGAGTGCCTGGGACCGCAGGCCGCCACGATCGACGAACGGGCCGAAGGCACCGCGTTCCAGATCCCGTTCTTCATCTTCCAAGGCGCTCACGACGTCATGACGCCGCCCGCACCGGCCCGGCGGTTCTTCGACGAGGTCACCGCCCCGGTCAAGGACTTCGCGCTCATCGAGGACGCCAGTCACTTCGCCTCGTTCCGCCGCCCGGACCGGTTCCTCGGTCTGATGCTCACCAAGGTCCGTCCGGCGATCACCGGTGCGCCGACCGCTCCGTGAGCAGGCGCCGGCCCTCGGGGCCATTCGACTCCGGGGTGCGGCCGTGCCGCCGGCGCGCAGCTCGTCATGCGTCCGCCCCGGGCGCGACGGCCTCACGACCTCGTCGTGACGTCATAGGCGGCGCGGTACGGGGCGAGGAACTTCGCCAGAGCGGCCCCCACGGCCTCGGGGGCCTCCTCCGCCGGGTAGTGGCCGCAGTCGGGCAGGATCAGGCTTTCCACGTCGTCGGCGGCCAAACGCATGGTGTCGCCGACGAGTTCGCCCGTGCACTGGGCTCCGGCGAGGGTCAGGACCGGGAGCGTCAGCCGGCGCCGTGCGCGCCGACGGTTCTGCGCGGAGGTGGTGTCCAGGGCCCGGTAGAACGCGAAACTGGCGTGCAGTGCCTGCGGATCGGCGGCGAGGGTCTCGACGTAGAGGTCGACGGCGTGGGCGGGCAGTGCGGTCGGGCTCGCCGCCTTGGTGGCGAACTGGCCGCCGAAGAAGAGTCGTTCACGGCCCCTGACCAGTTCCTCGTTCAGTGCGTCGAGCCGGTTGAAGGCGAAGTGCCACAGCCGGGCGTTGGCCTCGCCACTGCCCCATAGCGGCGGGCTCGGGGAGAGGCCGGGGACGGCCGCCTCGGCGACGGCCAGGCGGGTGAGCCGGTCGGGGTGATCGGCGGCCAGGGCGTATCCGATCCACATGCCGATGTCGTGCCCGACCATGGCGAACCGCCGGTGCCCCAAGGCCTCCATCAGCGCCACGAGGTCGTCGGCGAGGGTTGCGGTGTCGTAGCCGTCCTCGGGCTTGTCGGTGAGGCCGATGCCGCGCGGATCGACGGCGACGACCCGGTAGCGGGCCGCGAGTTCCGGCATGACGAGCCGCCAGGCGTACCAGGTCTGCGGCCAGCCGGCCACCAGCAGCAGCGGGGGCCCGTCGCCGCCGATGACGGCGTGCATGCGCAGCTCACCGGCGTCGACGTAGCGGCTGGTGAAGGTGTCGGCGAACCCCGGTGGCAGGTGCGGCGCACCGGAGACCGAGCCGGGGCCCTCGGGGTCGGGGGCGGAGTGGGTGGCGGAGGTGCTCATGCTGTCCTCGCTTCACGGGAGCAGATGGACGTGCGGGGAGGGCGACGGTCGGCGGGCCGAGCGGCCCTGACGCGTCGCTCTGCGCCACGCTAACACCATCTTGGACCGATCATTCCAGCATCGCGGCGCTTGTTGGACTCATCGTTCCAAGAAGGGGTTAGGGTGGTGGGGTAGTCGCACACGCCGTACGGAGAGGTCCCCATGGCAGGCCGGAAGCAGTTCGACGTCGAGGAGGCGCTGGAGCGCTCGATGCGGGTCTTCTGGGAGCGCGGGTACGCAGACACCTCGCTCGATCTGCTGGGTTCCGCCACGGGTCTGGGCCGCGGGTCGCTCTACGGCACCTTCGGCAGCAAGGACGCCCTGTTCCGCACCTGCCTGGACCGCTATGCCGCGGCGTACGGCGCGCGCTACGAGCAGGCGCTGGCGGCCCACTCCGGCGAACCGGTCCGCGCGATCGAGGCGTTCTTCGCCGTCACCCTGGACCGCATCGCCGACCGTTCGGCGCCCGACGGCTGCCTCCTCGCCCAGTCCGCCTCCCAGTCGGCCACGTTGGACGCGGACAGTCAGCGGCTGATCCGGGCGCACCTCGGCGCACAGCGGGAGCGGGTGCGCGGCGCACTGGCGTCGGCTCCCGGGGTCGGCGGCGCGGAACTGGACGACCTCGCCCTGTACGTGGTCGCCGTCAATCAGTCGCTCGCCGTCCTCAGCCGCGCGGGAACGCCGCTGGCGGAGCTGCCCGCCGTCGCCCGGATCGCCTGCGCCACGGTGGCCGACCGGCTCACGCGAGCGGCAGCCCCCACGGCATCGTGAACCACCGGCACCGGTAACGCGGCGGAGCGGCCAGGCACCGTCGCTCCGAGGCCGGACCGCGCGGCCACCCGTGAGATGCCCGCGCCATCCCGTGAGATGCGCGCCCCATGGGAAGACATGTCCCGCTTCCCTTCCCCGACGGCCTCTCCGGGGGATCTCGGAGTTGCCTCAGGGCTCTCCCCGATGCTCGGCGGATCTCGTCGGAGAAGACTCGGCATCAGTTTCCGATTGCTCCTGACATCCGTCCTCCCTCACTGGAGACCGCATGCGTCGCTCGTCGGCCTTGGCCCTGTCCCTGACCACCATGACGGCCGCCCTCGCGGCGTTCGGCACGGTGATCCCCGCACAGGCGCAGCAGGCGTCCGCGCGCCTGGATCCGCAGGCGTTGCGCGCGGCGATCGCGGTGCAGCCGGGCGGCGGGGCGGCGGGTGCGGTGGCCCGGGTGTTCACGTCCGGACAGACCTGGCGGGGAGCGTCCGGGGACCTCGTCACCGGCAAGCAGGTCAAGGACGAGGCCCACTTCCGGATCGGCAGCATCGCCAAGACATTCGAAGCGGTGGTGCTGCTGCAACTCTCCGCCGAGGGGCGGGTGGACCTCGACGAGACCGTGCAGCACTACCTGCCGGGTCTGCTGCCCGAGGCCTTCGCGCCCGTCACCGTACGGCAGTTGCTCAACCACACCAGCGGGCTGCCCCAGGACTTCGAGGGTGCACCGCAACCGTCCCAGGACGAGGTGATCGACAACCGCTTCGCGTACGACACCTTCGACGAGGTGATCCAGCAGACGCTTCGCCCCGAGGGCAGGCCGTGGCCCGGTCCGCGGTTCGCCCCCGGCACCGAGCAGGAGTACAACTCCTTCGGCTACCGCATCGCCGGCAAGCTCATCGAAGCCGTCACGGGCCATCCCCTCCAGGACGAGATCGCCGCCCGCATCCTGACCCCGCTGAAGCTGCACGACACCTCCGCGCCCGGCCGCGACGCGGAGGTGCCCCGCCCCTCTCTCCCCGGATACCTGCCCAACGGCAAGGGCGAACTGGTCGACGTCAACGAGCAGGGCGGCAACCCGTCCAGCATGATCTCCACGACCGCCGACCTCGACCGCTTCATCACCGCGCTGTTCGACGGCCGCCTCCTCCGCCCCGCCCAGGCCGCCGAACTGCGCACGCTGCCCCGCGGCAGCGACGGCAAGCCACTCCCCTATGCCGACGGCTCGAACTGCAACACCGGCCCCGACAAGGGGTCCGCCTGCTTCAGCATCGGCCTGATGTCCTTCCCGCTCCCCGACGGGACGGTCATGTGGGGCAAGACCGGCAGCGACCTCGGCTACAAGAGCGGCGTCTTCGCCACCCCCGACCTGAACCGGCGCGGCGTCTACGCGGTGGGCACCGCCGCCTTCGACGACACCGACGCCTCCGCCATAGGCAAGCGCCTCGCCCTGACCGCCTTCGGGTCCTGAAGCCGCCGCCGTCCGCCGGCCGGGCCCTCCCTCAGGCCCGCATCGAGCCATCTGCCCGGCCGGGCCGTACAACCGTCGCCCCCGCCGCGGCAGTTGGCCGGCGGGCGGGGACGTTCACGCGGGCGAGCACGGGCAGGTCGAGCGGGCGCCGTCACGCGCCCCCGGTCTCCTCGGCCGCGAGGAGCGCGAGCAGGCCGGGGAAACGCTGCTCGACGTCGGCCCGGCGGAGCGTCGCCATCCGGCTGTTGCCGCGGTTGACCTGGCGGATCAGTCCCGCCTCGCGGAGCGTACGGAAGTGATGGGTGACCGTCGCCTTGCCGACCGGCAGCGCGAAGGAACTACAGGTACGCGCCTCGCCGTCGGGTCCGGCCGCCAACTCCCGTACCACGCGCCGCCGCAGCGGGTCGGCAAGCGCGGGCAGGATCCTGCCGAGTTCCATTTCCGCCGGCTCCGGGTGCCCTTCCTCGTCGGGCATCGCCACCACCTCCCAGGTATGACTTGCATCGTACCTCGATGGCCGTTAACGTCCCCGAGGTACGAAATCGATCGTACCTATGCATGTGGAGGTCACCCATGGACCAGCCCTTCACCCTCGTCGGCTTCGCCCGTCCCAAGCCCGAGCGCGCGGAGGACCTGCGGCAGTTGCTGCTCTCGTTCGTCGAGCCGACGCGGCAGGAGCCCGGCTGCCTGGAATACCACTTCCATGAGGACCGGAACGAGCCCGGCGTCTTCGTCTTCTACGAGGCATGGCGCAGTGAGCAGGACCTCGACGCCCACCTCGCCCTCCCCCACCTCCGCGACTTCTGGGAACGACGCATGGAGTACCTGGAGCGGGACCTGGAGATCCGCTACCTCGCGATGCACAGCCCGTACGAGGAGCGGGGGCGGGGGCGGGAAGCCCGCGTGTGAGGAGTCCGTGAGCGGCCGAGCGGCCGATCGGCTGCCGTATGCGGCGGTGGCGGTGGGGTCCGGTACGGGACTGGACCACCTCGGGCGGTCCGCCGGCGCCCCGCTTCCGACCGGCGCCCCGCTTCCGACCGGCGCATCGCGTGCCGATCGCGCGCCGAGCAGGCACGTGGGGCCACGCGCGGGCCCGAAGCGCCCGGGTTCCGCGGAACCGACAGCACGGTGCCGTGCGCACCGCGTCGCATATTCTTGGCGGTCCGTCTTCCGGGGCAGCGCTCCGCGGAGCCACGACCCCTTCGGGGACGGGAAGTTGGCTTGCCGCCGACCACCGCGTGTGGCCATCGGCCGTGACCGTGCAAGGAGTAGGACGGGCGTGCTACCCGAGATCGTCTTTCGGAGCGAGGACCTGCCGGTGCGGGACCGGTTCGACGCCTGGCGCGAGCGGATGCGGAACACCCATGCGCCGACGTTGATGACCAGCGAGCACACAGCGGACTTCTTCGGCCACCAACGGGTGCTCCAGTTGGGGCCGGCGTCGGTGTCGTCGGCCACCTTCCAGCCGATGGTGTTCCGGCGGACGCCGAAAATGATCCGGGAGTCGGACCCCGAGGTGTGTCACCTCTCGCTCCCGTTGCAGGGGACCCTGGGCATCGTGCGCGACGGCCACGAGAGCAGGTTCGGCCCCTATGAGATGCACCTCAACGACTCCTCGCTGGCCAGCGACATGCTGACCGCCGCCGACGGGAGGGTCATCGGGATCGGCCTGGAGGTCCCCAAGGCCCTGATCCCGTTGCCGCGCCGCGATGTCAACCGGGTGATCGGGCAGTGCATTTCGGGGCGGGACGGGGTCGGTGCGCTGCTCGCCGGGTTCCTGACCCGGCTGTCGGAGGACGCCGGCTCCTACCGCGCCGCGGATGCTCCGCGCCTGGGCACGGTCCTGATCGACATGATGGCAGCGGTCTTCGCCCACGCCCTCGATGCCGAGACCGCCCTGCCGCCCGAGACCTATCAGCGGTCCCTGACCCTGCGCGTCAAGGACTTCATCCGGCAGAACCTGCACGATCCGGACCTCACTCCCACCCGGGTCGCGGCCGCGCACCACATCTCCATCAGCTACCTCCACCGCCTCTTCACCACGGAGACCACCACCGTCGCGGCGTACATCCGCCAGCACCGCCTGGAAGGCGCCCGGCGCGACCTCGCCGCCCCGGCACTGTCCGCCACCCCCATCCACGCCGTCGCCGTCCGATGGGGTTTTCCCCGCGCGGCCGACTTCACCCGCGCCTTCCGCACCGCCTACGGCCTGCCGCCGAGCGAGTACCGGAGCCGGAGTCGCGCGGAAGGTGCTGCGGAGTGCGGGCAGGACGGTGGGCGAAGCGGCGGTGACGCGGAGCCGCGGGCGCGCTCCTGATCTACCGGGCCCTCTGCCGAACCCGCGCTCCCGTGAGGCGGCCGCATGCCCCGACGGGACCGGCCGCATGCCCTGACCCGACAGGACGAGCGCTCGCCTATACCCCCTCCCCATGCCTTCCTTCTGTGTCTTCCGTGGCGCAGAATCCGAGCGGCGGGAGACCACCGCCGACCGGACGGACCGTCAATGTGCTGCCATCGGGAGGCTGTTATGCGCCTGCGTCGCGCCACCACGTCCCTCGCCCTGGGCATGGCCCTGCTCTGTGCCGTGCCCGCCACCGCGCCCGCCGCGGAGCCGGCGGCGGGCGGGACAGCGGCGCGGACGGTCGCCGGGCCGCGCGGCCGGACGGCCGCCTGGCCCGTGCCCTCCGGCACCGTCACCTCGCCGGACGGCCGTACGCTCTTCACCGACCAGCAGGGCCGCGTCCTGCGGTTGCGGGGGCTCAACCTCGGCAAGACCGGCACGGTGACGCAGGAGCAGATCGCCCAACTGGCCCGTGACGGTTTCGGTCTGGTGCGGATCAACATCGAGTGGGGCAAGGCCGAACCGCGCCGAGGACACTACGACACCGGCTATCTGCGCTACCTGGACCGGATCCTGGGCTGGGCCGACCGCCACCGGGTCCTGGTGCTGATCGACTGGCATCAGGACGTCTTCGGCCCGGCCTTCGGCCACAACGGCATTCCCGCCTGGGCCACCCGCACCGATGGACTGCCCTTCACCCCCGACCCCGACGACTGGTTCGCGGAGTACTTCCAACCCGCCGTCCAGGCCGCCTTCACCCACCTCTACGACGACCCCGACCTGCGCGCGGCCCAGACCGCCGCCTACGCCAAGGTCGCGACCGTGCTGCGCGGGCACCCGTCCCTGCTGGGCTACGACCTGTTCAACGAGCCGTTCGGGCCGGTTCCCGGAGATCCGACCGACCCCGAGAACCAGGCCGCCGCCTCCGCCGCCCTGGAGCGCGGCCGACTGGCCGGTATGTACCGGCGGTTGATCAACGCCGTCCGCTCCGCCGACTCCCACGCCTGGCTCTTCCTCGAACCCACCGTCCTGGTCGGCCAGGGCGTCCCCACCAGCCTGCCCGGCTTCACCGACCCGCGGCACGGCGCGGCCCGCCTCGGCTACGCCCCGCACTACTACGACACCGCCGTCGAATCCGGCGCCGACTGGAACCCCTCGGGCCGCTTCATCGAGAACTACCAGGCCGCCATCGGCCACTACCCCACGGCCCACCGCATGCCGGTGCTGGTCGGCGAATGGGGTCCGCCGCAGGCCACCACTCCCGGCAACGCCGAACTGATACGGCGTCAAGTCACGTCCATGGAGCGCTTCGCGTCCGGCTGGGCGCTGTGGTACGACTGCCGCGCCGCAAGCGGCGGCGGCTACTGCGCCTACGACCCCGACGGCACCCCCGCCCCGGGCAAGGAGCCGGCGTTCGCCCCGTACGCACCGGCGGTGGCGGGCATCCCGGGCACCGAGTCCTACGCCCCGGCCGGCCGCACCTACACCCTCACCCTGACCGCCGACCGCACCACCCGCCGTGCCTGGACTCACCTTTCGCTGCCCGCCACCGCCTATCCGCACGGCGCCCGGATCACCGTCACCGGCGCCGGCCCGCGGGTGGTTGTGGTGCAGGACGGTCCGGGGCGGGCCCGGCTCCTGCTCCCGACGGCGCGGCCGGGGGCGGCGGTGCGGGTGGTGGCGACGGCGTCGGCCGCCGCCCGATGACCTCGCGTCCCACCCTGGATCGCCACGTAACCGGGCTCGCAGCCGCAACCCGCTGCGGATGAAAAGAAGTTGACGCCCGCTGGCGACCGACGGTCGGATGGCGCCCCATGGGCGCAGGGCAGATGCATCACGGCATGTTTCCGATCGACGCCGGCCTCGTGGCGCGTTTGGTCGCCGGGCAGTTCCCGCAGTGGGCGGGGCGGGCGGTGGAGCGGTTCCCGTCCGGCGGCACGGTCAACGCCATGTACCGGCTGGGCGACGACATGGTCGTCCGGCTGCCGCTGGTGCAAGGGGGCGTGGCGGACATGTCGTCGGAGCGGGAGTGGCTGCCCCGTCTGGCGTCGCGGTTGCCTGTGGCGATCCCGGCGGTGCTGGGGGCCGGCGAGCCCGCCGAGGGGTATCCGTGGCCGTGGTCGGTCTACCGGTGGTTGGCCGGGGAGACGCCTCGGGTGGCGGCGCTGGTCGAGCCGGTTTCGCTGGCCGAGGATCTGGCCGCGTTCGTGGCGGCGATGCGGCGCGTCGCCCTGCCCGGGGCGCCGCCGGCCCACCGCGGCGGGCCGCTCACCTCGCTGGACGCCTTGACCCGCGCGGCGATCGAGGAACTGCGGGGGATCTCGGAGGAGGGGATCGACTGCGACGCCGCCGTGGCGGTGTGGGACGAGGCGGTCCGGGCCCCGGGGTGGGACGGACCGCCGGTGTGGCTGCACGCCGATCTGATGCCGGGCAATCTGCTGGTGGCCGGCGGCCGGCTGGTCTCGGTGATCGACTTCGGGTGCACGGGGGTGGGCGATCCGGCCTGCGATCTTTTCCCGGCGTGGAATCTGCTTCCGGCCGATGCCAGGCATGCCTTCCGCAGGGCGCTCGACGTGGACGACGCGACCTGGCAGCGCGGCCGGGCGCGGACGCTGTCCCAGGCCCTGATCGCGCTGCCGTACTATCGGAGGACCAACCCTGCAATGGCGCACAACGCCCGGCACGTCGTCCGGGCGGTGTTGTTGGGAGAGAACTGAGATTGCCGGCGCGGGCCGCACAGCGCGGCCGGAGCGTCGGGATCCCGGCGGCCCGTCGCCTGCTGACCGGCTGCCCGGCCGACCGCCCGCGCCCGGTCCTCCTGTCTGTGAGGCGCCCCACCGCAACCACATCACCGTCCGTGTGCGTCTTTGCCGACAGCAGCACTCCGCAGTCAGCAATCAGCACGACAGAAAGCCCGGCAGCCATGCCCCCTCAGCCCCGTCGCGTCTCCCGCGGCAGCCTCTACCTCGCGGCGAGCGGACTGTTCCTGGCCTGCCTCATGGTCGGCGGCGGGTTGTGGCTCAAGTACCACACCGGGTGGCTCAATCGGATGGACGGCGGGAACGCCTGGGCCCTGACCTACGAGGCCGATGCCGTCGGTGGCGAAGGTCACGCCTCGGCCGTGCGCTACCGGTTCAACCTGGACAGGTACGAGGAGCCGCACCGCTTCGGGCGGGTCGGCCGCACCCAGCTGCCGTGGAGCAAGCACGTCCTGGTCAACACCGGTCAGCCGGCCCTGGTGGAGGTCGACCCGGAAGGCGACACGGTCGCCACGTGCCGGATCCTGCTCGACGACGTCCGCGTGGTCGCCGAGGGCCGCTCCCCCGCCCCCGGCCGCCCCGCCGTGTGCCACGTGACCACCAGCAGCACACCGGAGAAGTGGCCACGCTGAGTAAGGACGGCGGGAGACCGGCAGCCGAGGACGTCAGCCCGGCGCACTCGCGCCCCGGGTCCGGCGCACGAGGGGAAAGACGCAGACGCTGCTGCAGGCCCGCTGACGACAGCACGCCCGACGGCACCTGCTCCGCCGGTCGGCTCGCGGCGGAGGCGCGGCTCGACAGCGCCGACGCCGAGGAGTTCCCGCCGGCCGGCGGGTGGTGGGCCCGCTGACGGGTGTGTCCTCGGGCGGGTTCCTCTAGAGTCGCCGGCATGTCTGAGCCTTCCTACCTCGCCGCGGTCCGGGAGTCGTACGACACCGTCGCCGGCGCTTATGCGGAACTGGTCAAGAAGCCGGCGGAGTTGGATCCGCTCTCGCGTGCGACGCTGGCCGCGTTCGCCGAGGTGGTGCGGAGGTCCGAGCGGGGGCCGGTCGCGGATCTGGGGTGCGGGCCCGGGTACCTCACGGCGCATCTGGCGGAGCTGGGGCTGTCCGCCTTCGGCGTCGATCTGTCCCCGAAGATGGTCGAGTTGGCCCGCCACGCCCATCCGGGCCTGGACTTCGCCGTGGGGTCGATGACCGCGCTGGCGCTCCCGGACGACGGGCTCGGCGGCATCCTGGCCTACTACTCCACCCATCACACGCCGCCGGACTCCCTGCCCGTGGTGTACGCCGAATTCCATCGCACCCTGGCGCCCGGCGGTCATCTGATGCTGGCCGGGCACGTGGGAGAGCACGAGCATCTCCGTCCGACCCAGGCGTTCGGCGGCCATCCGGTGTCCTACGAGTCCCATCTGCTGCCGTTGGAACGGATCGTGGAGCTGTTGGAGCGGGCCGGGTTCGTCGTCACCGCGCGCCTGGTGCAGCCACCGGGCACGGGCGCCAAGAGGACGGTCGGCACGTGTCTGGCCCGGAAGCCGGAGCGGGCATGAACGTCCGGGCGACCGGCCGCGCCGCCGATCGTGGCGAAATGCGGTGCGCCGAGGGCGAGTTGGAGGCGGAGGTCAGGCCGGCACCGCCTCGGCGGACCGCTTCTTGATGCCGTCGCGGTGCGGACGTGCGCCCGCTCGCCACTCGCCCACCGACGCGCTCGCCCACCATGGCGAGCATCTTCCGCCCGGTACGGAAGCGGCGTTGGCCCGCGCCCGTCGAGAGGCCGGTTGGCGTCGCGGCATCGCGCGAGGGCGGGCACGCCCCTCCATGCCGCCGGCGGCGAACGCGCACGCCTCCGCTACACCCTGAGGCCGCCGCTTCGCGCGGTCCGCCTGCCTGGCGTGGGCGCCCCTCACCACCCTCGTAGTAATGCGCTTGCATCGCTTCCCTGTTTAGGATGTGATGCAAGCGCATCGAAACAAACGGGCAGCCGGCACCATGGCCCGACGCGGCGTGGCACGGCATGGAACGAAGAAGGGGGCAGGGGTGCGCGCTCATTGCAGGGCGGAGCGAGCAGCCCGGCGACGCGATGAACACTGAACTGTGGAAGCTGAACGCGACCGCGCTGGGCGTCGCCGTCGCCCGCGGCGAGGTCCAGGCGGCCGAGGTGGTGGAGAGCCACCTGGAGCGCATCGCGGCGGTGAACCCGGCCGTGAACGCTGTCACCCAGCTCATGGCGGACAGCGCCCGCGAAGCCGCGCGCGCAACCGACCGGCGCCGCGCGGCCGGAGAGCGCCTCGGCCCGCTGGCCGGAGTGCCCTTCACCGTCAAGGAGAACATCCATGTGGCGGGGTGGGCGACCACGCACGGCGTGCGGAAGTTCCGCGATCATGTGGCCGAGGCCGACTCCCCGCCGGTGCGCCGGCTCCGTGCCGCGGGAGCGATCCCGATCGGCCACGCCAACATGCCCGACCTGGCGATCTCCTCGGACCCGGCGAGCCAGCTGTACGGCAGGACGTACAACCCCTGGGACCGGTCGAAGACCCCGGGCGCGAGCAGCAGCGGCGACGGGGTCGCGGTGGCGGTCGGCATGGCGGCGCTCGGCCTCGGCAACGACTCGGGCGGCTCGGTGCGCATGCCCGCGGCCTTCAACGGAGTGGCGGCACTGAAGCCGAGCCACGGCCGCTTCGCCGCCGACCACCGCGTCATGGGCCAGGAGCCGATGCTGGCCTCCCAACTCATCCCCGTCGACGGCCCTATCGCCCGCTCGGTCGACGACCTGCGCGCGGCCTACGAGGCGCTGGCGGGCGCGGACCCGGAGGACCCGCGGGCGGTCTCGGTACCCGCATACGGACCCCGCCCCGCCGGGCCCCTCAAGGTCGGCGTCGTGGCCGACCCGGCCGGGGCCGGTGTCCACCCCGAGATCCGTGCCGCCGTCGACGAGGCCGCCACCGCGCTGGAGCAGGCGGGCTACGCCGTGGAGGAGGTGCAACTGCCCCGGCTGATGGAGACGTTGGAGTGCTACGGCACGCTCATCATGACCGAGTTCGGCGTGAAGTGGCCGCGCATCAGGCAGTTGCTCAGCGAGAAGGGCGCCCAGCACCTCGACCTGTTCATGGAACGCACCCCGCACACCGAGCTCGCCGAGTTCCTCCGGCAGACCGGCGTCCGGCTCGGCATCCAACGTGACTGGGCCGAGCTGCTGGAGACCCACCCGCTGCTCCTCGGGGCCACCTGCCCCCAGCCCGTACCCGGGGCCGATCTGCTCCCCGACGACACCGACGCCGAGAGCCACGCCCAGATGATGCTGGCGGGAGCCCTGTGCACGGTGACCTCGCTGGTCGGTGTGCCCGCGGTGAGCGTGCCCACCGGGTTCGCGGACGGCATGCCACAGGGCGTCCAGCTCATCGGTCAGATGTACCGCGAGGACCGGTGCCTGGAGGCGGCCGAGGTGATCGAGGGGCACTTCGGCGTGCTCGCCCCCATCGACCCGCGCCCGTAGCCCGAGCCGGCACCGGCGTCCGCCCTGGCGACGGGGCAGGGCGGACACCGGCCCCGTGACCGGCCCGAGAACGCCGCGGATTCCGCCCCCGCAGCCTCGGCCGACCCCCGTCACCGGGGCGCCACATCCCCGCGTTGCATGAACATGCGTGATGATGCATACTTTTCCTCATGTCAAAGGTCCTCACCTCCCTTCCCGGCGGCGAACGCGTCGGAATCGCCTTCTCCGGCGGCCTCGACACCTCGGTCGCCGTCGCGTGGATGCGCGACAAGGGCGCCATCCCGTGCACCTACACCGCCGACATCGGCCAGTACGACGAGTCCGACATCGCCTCGGTGCCGGGCCGCGCCAAGACCTACGGCGCCGAGATCGCGCGCCTGGTCGACTGCCGCGCGGCGCTGGTCGAGGAGGGTCTGGCCGCGCTCACCTGCGGGGCGTTCCACATCCGCTCCGGCGGGCGGGCGTACTTCAACACCACGCCGCTCGGCCGGGCCGTCACGGGCACGCTCCTGGTCCGGGCCATGCTGGAGGACGACGTCCAGATCTGGGGCGACGGCTCCACCTTCAAGGGCAACGACATCGAGCGGTTCTACCGGTACGGCCTGCTGGCCAACCCCAACCTGCGGATCTACAAGCCCTGGCTCGACGCGGACTTCGTGACCGAGCTGGGCGGCCGCAAGGAAATGTCGGAGTGGCTGCTCGCCCACGACCTGCCCTACCGCGACAGCACCGAGAAGGCGTACTCCACCGACGCCAACATCTGGGGCGCCACCCACGAGGCCAAGACCCTGGAGCACCTGGACAACGGTGTGGAGACCGTGGACCCGATCATGGGCGTGCGGTTCTGGGACCCGCACGTCGAGATCCTCACCGAGGACGTGACGATCGGCTTCGAGCAGGGCCGACCGGTCACGATCAACGGCAAGACGTTCGCCTCCGCCGTCGACCTGGTCATGGAGGCCAACGCGGTCGGCGGCCGGCACGGCATGGGCATGTCGGACCAGATCGAGAACCGGATCATCGAGGCCAAGAGCCGCGGCATCTACGAGGCGCCCGGTATGGCCCTGCTCCACGCCGCGTACGAGCGCCTGGTCAACGCGATCCACAATGAGGACACCCTCGCCCAGTACCACAACGAGGGTCGGCGCCTGGGCCGGCTGATGTACGAGGGCCGCTGGCTGGACCCGCAGGCCCTGATGGTGCGCGAGTCGCTCCAGCGCTGGGTCGGCGCCGCCGTCACCGGCGAGGTCACCCTGCGGCTGCGGCGCGGCGAGGACTACTCGGTCCTCGACACCACCGGCCCGGCGTTCAGCTACCACCCGGACAAGCTGTCCATGGAGCGCACCGAGGACTCGGCGTTCGGCCCGGTGGACCGGATCGGCCAGCTCACCATGCGCAACCTCGACATCGCCGACTCCCGCGCCAAGCTGGAGCAGTACGCCGGGATCGGCCTGATCGGCACCGCCAACCCCGCCATCGGTGCCGCCCAGGCGGCCGCGACCGGGCTGATCGGCGCCATGCCGGAGGGCGGCGCCGAGGC
The DNA here is from genome assembly GCF_044754325.1 of Streptomyces sp. NPDC093097. Lineage (NCBI taxonomy): Bacteria > Bacillati > Actinomycetota > Actinomycetes > Kitasatosporales > Streptomycetaceae > Streptomyces > Streptomyces sp. NPDC093097. Next base: position 51,801 of record NZ_JBIVOW010000023.1, on the reverse strand, counting down.
CATCGCCTCCCGCGGCGTGGTCTCCGGCAACGACGAGCTGCTGGACCGTGCCGCGATGGAGTCCGGCACGGACTGACGGTCCCGAGCGCGGAGGGCCGGCTCGATGCCTTGGGCGTCGAGCCGGCCCTTTCCGCTGTGCCGGAGCACGAGAACGGCGGTGACCAGGCCGATCCGGTCACCGGTCGGCCGGCTCCGCCCTCCCTGCCTGACGGGCACGGAACGGCCGACGGGAGAGGTGACGACAGGGCATCGGACACGTCCTAAGGTCCTCGCTTGTGACGGAAACTTCCTCGTACCTCGGCGTGACTGCGGATGCCTACGACGCCATCGCCGTCGTCTATGCCGATTTCGCCCGCAATGAGCTTGACGGCCTTCCCCTGGATCGCGCGGTGCTCGCCGCGTTCGCCGAACTGGTGCGGGCCGGTGACCCCGGTGCCGTCGCCGAGTTGGGGTGCGGTCCCGGGCGCGTGACCGCGCATCTGCGCGATCTGGGGCTGGACGTCTTCGGCGTCGATCTGTCGCCGGTGATGATCGATCTCGCCCGCGAGACCTACCCGGACCTGCGGTTCGAGGTCGGTTCCATGGACGCCCTGGACCTGGCCGACGGCGCACTCCAAGGCATCGTGTCCTGGTACTCGGTGATCCACACCCCGCCTCGGGAACTGCCGCCGTACTTCGATGAGTTCCGGCGGACACTCGCGCCCGGCGGTCACCTCCTGCTCGCGTTCTTCGAGGCGGAGGGCGGGCCGGTCGCACCGTTCGACCACAAGGTGGCGACGGCCTACCGGTGGCCGGTCGACGACCTCGCGGAGCTGGCCGGCCAGGCGGGATTCGTCGAGGTCGGCCGGATGCTGCGCGAGCCGCGCGAGGGGGAACGGTTCCGTCGGGGCCATCTGCTGATGCGCAAGGGCGACCAGGTCGGATAACCGTCCGCCTGTGGTGGGGTGTTGGGCACGTCGCAAGTGGGGCCCGACGCCTGGGGCGAAGGTGACGGTTCGTCGTGCGGTGACAGTTCGCCACGCGGTGAACCGTCACCCCCGCGCCCTGGAGCATGGGAAGTCCTGCGGCATTTAACGACGTTGGCCGCGTTGGCCGCGTTGGCGGTTTGTCGATGGCGTTGGTGGCGTTGGTGGCGTTTGCCTGGCCAGTCATCAGGGGCCTGGGAGGGTGAGGGCGGAGCCGCCGGACCCAGAGTTTTGTCGTGAGCATGCTTTCGCTACCATCCGGTACGCCGATCAATGAAGCTCCGCGAAGGGACAGATGATGGACGCGCACGATCGTCTGCCGCAGGAGCATGTCGAGAGAGCCGCGCCAGGCACCCACGACGCCCCAGGCACCCCGCGCGCCGAAGGCGGGATCGGCCGACGGCGGTTCCTCGGCTACGTGCTGGCCGCGCCGACCCTCGCGGTGGCCGCCCAACTCGGTGAAGCGACCGCGGGGGCCACCCCGGCGCAGGCCGCGGCCCCCGCGCTTCCCGAAGTGACCGAGATCTTCGACCTCAACGACGTGCTCACCGCCGCGGCGCTGCCGACGTCCGGCCTCCTCACCATCCATCTGCACGCCGACGGCACGGCCTCGTTCGCGCTGCCGCGTGCCGAGGTGGGCCAGGGCATCACCACCTCCACCGCGATGCTGATCGCCGAGGAGCTGGATCTGCCGCTGGAGAAGATCCAGGTCACCCTCGCGGACGCGCGCCCTGAACTGATCTTCAATCAGCTCACCGGCGCCTCCAACACCACCATCTCCACGTACACGCCGGTCCGCGTCGCCGCCGCGATCGCCAAGAAGCGCCTCCTGGAGGCCGCCGCCGACCTGCTCGGCGCCGAGATCTCCACGCTGACCAGCAAGGCGGGGGTGATCAGCGCCCCGAACGGCCGGAGCGCGACCTACGGTTCGCTCGCGGAGAAGGCCGCGAGCGGGAAGACCCTGAAGATCGCCACCGACCTCAAGCCGGCCTCCGAGTTCTCGGTCATCGGCACCTCGCGCAAGCGGGTCGACGCGCTGGCGAGCGTGACGGGCCGCAAGCAGTTCGCCATGGACGTGCAGGTGCCGGGCGCGGCGCCGACCATGGTGTGCCGGCCGCCCACGATCAACGGCACGGTGCGGTCCGTGGAGAACCTCGCGGCGGTGCGGGCGATGCCCGGCGTCACCGATGTCGCGACCATCTCGACGGGCGTGGCGGTGCGCGCACGGACCTTCGGGCAGTGCATCGACGCGGTGCGTGCGCTCAAGGTGTCCTGGGGTCCCGGCACGGCGGAGCGGGCGTCCGACGACACGGTGCTGCGTGAGCTGAAGGCGGCGGAAATCCCGCTTGCGATACCGAAGTTGGACCCGTTGGCCAAGACGGTCGAGGGCACCTTCACCTTCCACTTCGCCAGCAACAGCGCGCTGGAGCCCAACTGCGCGGTGGCCGATGTGCGGTCGGGCGGCGCCGAGATATGGGGCTCCCTGAAGTCGCCGATCGTCGCCCAGGAGAAGATCGCGGCGAAGCTGGGCCTGCTGCCGAGCGCGATCACGGTCCATGTCACCGAGGGCGGCGGCTCGTTCGGCCGCAAGCTGTTCTCCGATGCCGCACTGGAGGCCGCCGAGATCTCCAAGGCGATGGGCAAGCCGGTCAAGCTCATGTGGCACCGCACCGACGAGTTCCGGCAGGGGCGCACGCATCCGATGGCCACCTCGCGCGTCCGTGCGTCGTTCGCGCACGACAAGGTGCTCACCTACGAACAGCGGCACACCTCGGTGTCCACCGACTTCGGCCACGGACTGGGCGAGATCATCACCGCGTCGGCCGCCAAGCTGCCCGTGGGCGACCTCACCTTCTCCGAGACGATCTTCACGCTCACCCAGCAGTCGCCCTACCGCCTCGGGCTCACCACCCAGCTCCTCAACGAAGTGGACAAGGGCTTCAACACGGGCAGCATGCGCAACATCTACTCGCCCAACATCCGGTGCGCGCAGGAGCTCGTCATCGACCGGATCGCGGACGAGATGGGCAAGGACCGCCTCGCACTGCGGCAGCAGCTCATCAAGAACGACCAGGCAAAGGCCGTACTGGACAAGGTCGCCGAAGTCGGTGACTGGGGACGGAAGTTGCCGGCCGGTATGGCGCAGGGCATCGCCGTGCACCCCGAGTACCACGCGGTCGTCGCGGTGCTCGCCGAGATCGACTGCCGTCCGCAGACCACCGGGCGGCACGTCCCCGACGCCTACACCGGGCCGCGCGTCACCAAGGTCGTCTGCGCCGTCGACGTCGGTCTCGCCGTCAACCCGAAGGGCCTTGAGGCCCAGATGATGGGCGGGATCATGGACGGCATCGCCATCACCCTCTCCTCGGGCCTGCACCTCAAGGACGGAGCGTTCCTGGAGGGCAGTTGGGACAACTACTTCTACACCCGCCAGTGGAACACCCCGCCCGAGCTGGAGATCGTGGTGATGCCGCCGACCAGCGACAAGCCCGGCGGTGCGGGGGAACTGGCCGTCGGTGCCGCCTCGGCCGCGGTCGCCTGCGCGTACGGCGCGGCCACCGGCACCATGCCGACGACCTTCCCCCTCAACCATTCCGGCCCGCTCGGCTTCGAGCCGCTGCCGACCGTCCCCCCGATCCCGCAATCGCCGACCGACGGCCTGGACCGCGCCTACTAGCGCCGCGGCAGGCGACGTTCGCCCGCGACGGGGCGAACGTCACCTGTTGCGGGCACTAGCAACGGCCTGCGAGAAAGGGCCTACCAGAGCGCAAGGAGCGACCGTGCCCGAACACACCTTCATCCTCAACGGCAAGCCCGTCACGGTGGACGTCGAGGACGATGTGCGGCTGCTGTGGGTGCTGCGCGACGTCCTGGGCGTCACCGGGCCGAAGTACGGCTGCGGCCTGGGCGTCTGCCAGGCATGCACCAGCCACATCAACGGCAAGGCGTTCAACCCTTGTTCCGTCCCGGTCAAGAGCGTCGCGGCGGACGACGAGGTCACCACGATCGAGGGCCTGCCGGCCATCGTCGGCAAGGACCTGCACCCCATGCAGGAGGCCTGGCTGGAGTACGACGTCGCCCAGTGCGGCTACTGCCAGCCGGGCCAGATCATGGCCGCGGTGGCCAAGGTCAAGCAGGCCCGGGCCGCCGGCAAGGAGATCACCGAGGCCGATCTGGACGAGATCCGCAACGTCTGCCGCTGCGGCACCTACCACCGCATCCGCGAGGCGATCATGGAGGGCGCGAAGCACTTCTGAGGCATCGGGCCAGGGCGGCTCCGTGTGCACCAGTGGTGCGCGGTGCCGCCCACGGCCCCTGATCGCCCCGCACCGCCGCTCCGTCCGCCGCGGGAGGCGGCCGTCCCCCGTCCGCAGAGCGCTGTCCGGACTTCCGGGAGACGGCCGCCGGTCGGGGGCCGCCGTCACGTCGGCGGTTTCGGCTCCTGCGCTCTGTCCTGGAGGTCGGCGAGCAGTTCCGCCTGCCCGGCCAGTACGCCGGACAGGATCGTCCGGGCCACCTTCAGCAGTTCGGCCACGTGCGGGCTGGTCAGCGAGTAGTAGACGGTCGAGCCCTGCTTGCGGGTGGTGACCAGGTTCATCCGGCGGAGCACGGCCAGCTGCTGGGAGAGGTTCGCCGGTTCGACGCCCACCTCGGGCAGCATCTCGGCCACCGCGTGCTCGCGCTCGCTCAGCAGCTCCAGGACGCGGATGCGTACGGGGTGCCCGAGCGTTTTGAAGAACTCGGCCTTCAACCGGTACAGCGGCGTACTCATCGAGCCGTCGCCCCCTCGGGCTGCCGACCCGGCACCACCGGTCGGACTTGCGTGCATCGCGCCCACCCACTCGTGAAGATCATGTGGCCCATCCTCGCGTGCGGAACCGGGCCGAACCACACCCGGGGGACCGGCCCGCTGCCTCCCGTAGTAAAGATCTCAACGATTGCGGGCGTCGGGAAGTCCGGAGGGCGCATGGGGCGGGAGAACCTGCGGAGGCCGCTTGCCCGCTCCCAGGCCGCGGAGCGGGAAGTCGCTGTTCGGCCGGGCCCGTCTGGTGTGCGGTCGCCCCTGCGGGCCCGTGCCGGACTCAGGTGTTCACGGTGTGGAGGTACGACGCGTCGGCGTCGCTGCCCGTCGCGCCCTGCCAGACCAGAACGCGCAAGGGGTGGCCGTTGACCTTGGAAGCGCCGTTCCGCGCCGCGCGGTGGGCCACGTCCAGCTCCTTCACGAAGCGGCGCTCGGCGATCTGCTCGCCCTCGTCGACCGGGCGCCACAGGCCGAGGGAGTCTTCCACGTCGAGTCGCCAGGTGTACCGGACGTAGCGACTGAGGACGTCGTAGACGCGTGCGGGTGCGAGGCCGATGGCCTGGGCGATCGCCGGCGCCCGCATGCCCCGGTGCGCCGCCTGGAGGATCACGGCCGGGGTGGCGGCGACGGCGGCCTCGCCGGCGACGCGCAGCACCCGCACGTCGTAGAGTTCGAGCTCGTCGGCGAGCCGGTCCAGGTGGGTCTGCAGGAGCTCGGGGTCATGGCGCCGCTTCTCGTAGTTCTCGGCGATCCACCGCACATGGCCCAGCGGGTCGTCGCTCTCGTCGGGGTTGCCGCCGGCTTCGATGATCGCGGCCCGGCGGTCCCGCGCGTACTGGTCGAATGCGTCTATCACCCGTGCCATCAGGCGGTCGGTCGGCGCGGTGGATGGCACTCTGGCGGTGTCGAGCTGGTCGGCCATGCAGGCGATGCTACGGCCTGTCCTGCTGGCATATGGGGGGAATGTGGCGGTGTCGGCGCCACGGAAGTGGGCGGCGTCGACGCGCACTTGACGCCCCCGGGTCGACTCCGGCCAACTCTCCTTGCCCGTAGGGGAGTTACGGGGGCCCGGCGCCCGCGGGCGCGCCCCGCACGTCAAGGCCCTCACGGGGCGCCTCCCCCTCATGCTGTTGACTCCCGTGCGGCCGGGCCCGGCGCATCGGCCGACCGGTGACCGCAGTCGATCCACCGGGCGGCGGCAGCGACGGCCGGGGGCGCCGGCGTGCGCGCCGGATGCGCACGAGCCCCTGCCCCCGAAGCCACCGATCCTGCCCTCGATGTCATGGCCGCCCTCCCCCGGCGCCCCTCCCCCTCGGCGACCCACCCCCTAGACTGGGGGCACACTTGCAGAGTTCTTTAATTCGCTAGTTGTTGCAATTATCAATCGTTCAAGCGTGGAGGTAGAGCGCGCCGGTGAGGACGTCATGATCCACGCGGAGTGGTTTCCGCCGTGGCGCAGGCCGCGCGATCCGGCCACCGCCGGTGCGGACGCCCGGCCGCCGGAGCGGCGGGATGTGTTCACGGTGGTCGCGGGCCCCGGGGCGGTGCTCCGCGCCCGGGAGGAGACGGCGGCACGATTGGCCCGGTGCGGGATCGCCACCGGCTCGGCGCTCTCGGACGCGGCGCTGCTGGTGGTGAGCGAGCTGGTGGCCAATGTCCTCCGGCACACCGCCGACCGGTCGCCCACCGCGGATGTCATGGTCGAGACGGGTTCCGGGCAGCTGGTCGTGGCGGTGGCCGACCGGGACCCCCGGCTCCCGGCGATCGAGACGGCGACGCCCGGGACGGGGTTGGGTACCGTGGTCGAGCTGACCGCCTGGTACGACGGCGACCTCAGCGTGGAGCCCGACTGGGCCGGCCAGGGCAAGCGGGTCCTGGCCAGCTTCCGCATCCCCGAGGCCGATGCCCGGCCGGGCACGGAAATCCGGTGAGGCGCGAGGGCGCCCCCGCGGGCACACCCGGCTCACCACGCCATCGAGTCCCGATACCAGCAGACCCCAGGAGTACAGCGATGTCCGATGCCCCGACCGATCACCAGCCACCTTCCGCACCGTCGTTCGGCGGCGGGATGTCCGAGCAGGGGAAGGAACGGGGCGCCTCCTGGCGGGTGTTCATCTACATCGCCGGAAGCCACCTGCTGTTGGCGTTCATGGCGCTGCTGTTCTACCTCGGCAGCCACGCCGGCAAGTAGGCGGACGGAACGGGCGTACGTCGGCCGTGACCCCTGCGCCCCCTCGGGCCGGGGATGGTCAGGTCACGCTCCCGGGCCGGCGCCCCGTCCCCCACCGTGCCGCCCGCCCCGCCACGGGGACAGGCTCACGACGCAACAGAGCCGTAACAGCACGGGGTGCGAAGGGAGTTGGCCGCGCTGCCATGGCGGAGCGTCGGCGCACCGGGTGCGCCACCGTCTGTGGCGCACCCGTGGCGGGGGGTGATCCGGTCCGGGTCGGGTGACTTCTCGCAGGTCCATGCGCTGTGGGACGGTGGCGCGCGGGCTTTGGCGCAGGTGACCATCCGGTATCGCGCCGGGCTCGCGTCCTGGGCGATGCCCTGCCACTTGGTGTGATATATCGAGCCTTGACCGTTGCGGCTGTCGGGGGGCGTCCACACCGGTGGCACAACCAGTGGGGGCCAGTCGCGGAAGGAAAACGGGACCTATGGGGGAGGACATCCGGTTCACCGTGCTCGGAGCCGTACGGGTCGTCCGGGACGGGGGTGTTCTGACCACCGGGTCGCCGCAGCAGCAGGCGCTGCTGGCCGCGCTGCTGCTGCGGGCCGGGCGGGCCGCGCCCGCGCATGAGCTGATCGCCGCCGTCTGGGGCGAGGAGGCGCCGGACTCCGCGCTGTCGAGCCTGCGCACCTACGCCTGGCGGCTGCGCCAGATCCTGGAGGAGGACCGTTCCGCGCCCAAGGTCCTGGTGTCGCTGCGCGACGGCTACCAGCTGCTGGTGCCGCGCGGGTCGGTGGACGCGCTGTATGCCGAGGAGTTGGCGGCAGGTGCGGCGCGGGCCCGGTCGGGGGGTCAGGAGGAGGAGTGCGGGAGGCTGCTCGTCGAGGCGCTGGGCCTGTGGCGGGGCGAGCCGCTGGCGGGGGTGCCGGGGCCGTTCGCCGATCAGCAGCGTTCGCGGCTGACCGCGCTGCGGCTCACGTTGATGGAGGAGCGTTTCGCGCACGACCTCCGGGAGGGCCGGCATGCGCTCGTCATCCCGGATCTCATCAGCTTCACCCATGAACACCCGCTCCAGGAGCGGCCGTACGGCTTCCTCATACGGGCGCTGTACGCGACGGGGCGGCAGGCCGACGCGCTCGCGGCGTTCGACCGGGCCCGCCGGGTCCTGGCCGAGGAGCTGGGGATCGACCCGGGGCCCGAACTGACCGCGCTCCACGAGCGCGTCCTGGCGAACGACCCGCTGCTGATGGGCCAGGTGGCCGGCGTCGGGGGGCAGGCCGCCGACGGCGCCGGGCCCGAGCCGGAGGCGCCCGTGGAGGCGCCCAAGGAGATGCCCGCGCCCACCCGGCCGGCCCAGCTGCCCGCCGACATCCCCGACTTCATCGGCCGCACCGATCAGATCCAGGCCCTCTACCGGGCCCTCACCGACCCCGGCCGGCCGTCCCTGGCGGTGGTGTCGGTCACCGGCATGGGCGGCATCGGCAAGAGCACCCTGGCCCTCCAGGTCGCCCATCAGGCCAAGCCCGAGTTCCCCGGCGGCCAGCTCTACGCGGACCTGCGCGGCAACGGCCTGGAGCCCGCCGACCCGGGAGCGGTGCTCGGCAGCTTCCTCACGGCGCTGGGCGTGCCCGGTCCGGTCCTGCCCGCCTCGACCGAGGACCGCGCGCTGCTGTTCCGCACGACCCTCGACGGGCGCCGGCTCCTGGTCGTGCTGGACAACGCCCGTGACACCGCGCAGATCAGGCCGCTGCTGCCGGGTTCCGCCGACTGCGGCGTGATCATCACCAGCCGGGCCATGCTCTCCGGGCTGTCCACCACCATCCAGAGCGACCTGGACGTCTTCGACACCGCCGAGGCGCTGGCCCTGCTGCGGGCGATCGTCGGAGCGGAGCGCATCGACGAGGAACCCGAGGCCGCCGCCGAACTGGTCGCCCTGTGCGGCCATCTCCCGCTCGCCGTGCGCATCGTGGCGGCGCGGCTCGCGGCCCGGCCCAGGTGGCGGGTGGCGACGATGACCGGCCGCCTGGCGGACGAGCGGCTGCGGATCGGCGAGTTGCGCGCCGGCGACCTGGCCGTGGCGGCCGCCTTCGAACTGGGCTACCGCCAGCTGCCGCGGCCGCAGGCGCGGGCGTTCCGGCTGCTGGCGCCGGTGGCCCGGCAGGGCATCGGGACGGCCGCCGCAGCGGCGGCGCTGGGCCTGGACGCGTACGACGCCGAGGAGTTGCTGGAGTCGCTGGTCGACGCGGCCATGCTGGAGGCGCCGCTGCCCGGCCGCTACCGCTACCACGACCTGGTGCGTTCCTTCGCGCTCCAACTCGTGGTGTCCGAGCAGCCGGAAGCCGAGTGCGCGGAGGGCGACGAAGGGGGCGCGGCGCTGGGGCAGGTCCTGGACTACCTGCTGGACGGGGCGTGTTCGGCGTTCCAGACGATGGTGCCCGGGGACCCGGTCGGCGCGATCCTCGGCGGCCGGCCCGCGTCGGGGCCGCGCTTCGCCGCGCTCGCCGAGGCGCGCGCCTGGGTGGCGGAGGAGTTCGACTGCGCGGCCAACGCGGCGGCGCTGGCCGCGCAGAGCCCCGCGGGCAGCGAACCGAGGATCCTGCGCACCGCGAGCGATCTCCTGGTCGCCCTCAGTCCCTTCGGGCGGGAGATCCCGTATCTGCAACTGGCCGTCGCCGCCCGCAAGGTGGCCGACACCGCGGCGGCGCGCGGTGACGACCAGGCCGAGGCGCGGGCCCGCTTCGTGTGCGGCAACGCGGCCCTCCAGTACACCCAGCTCGCGGAGGCGGAGCTGCACACCCGGCTGGCGACCGAGGCGTGCCGGCGGGCCGGGGACGAGATCATCCTGCGGCAGATCCTCAACGACCGGGGCCTGATCGCCCAGTGGCAGTGGCGCTTCACGGACGCGGTGGACTTCTACGACCGTGCGATAGAGCTGGCCCGGCGACTGGGGCACCGCTCGGGCGAGCTGGCCACCGAACTGAACGCCGCGCAGGCCCGGTTGCGCAGCGGCCGGGCCACCGAGGCGGTGGGGGTGTGCGAGGCCGCCCTGGACCGGCTGCGCGCGCAGCAGGACCCGCACGGGACCTCGTACGCCTGGTACGTCCACGGGATGGCGCTGCACGAGCTGGGGCGGCACGCGGACGCCGTCGCGAGCTACACCGCGTGCCTGGGGGTCTGTGCCGCGGCCCGGCTGCGGGGGCGGGAGGCGCAGGCGCGGTTCCGGCTCTCCGAGAGCCTGCGGGACCTGGGCAGGTACGACGAGGCGCTGGCGGAGGCGAAGCGGGCGCTGGCGCTGAGCGAGGAGCTGGGTGCGCAGCGGGAGCGCGGGCACTGCCTGCTCGCCCTGGCCCGCGCACTGGCCGCGACCGGTGACGGCGCGACGGCGTCGGCCCGGGCCCGCCAGGCCCATGAGGTGTTCACCGCCCTCGGGCTGCCCGACGCCGGCCTGGCCGAGGATCTGGTGCGGTCGCTCGGCTAGGGCAGGTGAGCGGCCCGGCGACGGGGGACACCGGGCCGCTCGGTCTGTGAAGCCGCCCTCGGCGGGCGGCGGGGGCCGGTTCAGCCCTGGCTGTTCCACTCGGACGGCGGGATCGTGTGGCCGGCGCGGGCGGAGACGGTGCGCTGCGACGACGGAGCCTCGCCGGGCGAGACGGCCACCGAGAACAGCGAGGCGGCGGCGCACCCGACGGTGACCAGGATCGCGGCCTTGCGCAGGATCAGGGACTTGGTGGATCGCTTCATGAGATGCCGTCCGCTCCGTGGTTCGTTGCCTGGGTGGGGAGAGCGCCGGTCCCGTTCGTGGCGGTTTCGGCTCGCTCGACAACTACCTTGGTCCAGGCCGATCTACAGCGGATATATGCGGGATAAGTGGCTCCCCGCCCGTTCCCGTCAGGCGTGAAGAGCCTGCGTATATGTGTCCCGTGCAGCATTCCTTTCAGGTGGTGGCCGGCCCCGGCCCCGCCGCACGACGTCGAAGACGCGAACCAAGGGAGTGGCATGGACGGTGGCGAACCGGTGTCCGGCTTCGGGGAACCGCTCGGGCTTTGGGCACGAGCGGACCGGACCGGCCCTTCGGCGCCCGGCCGGTCACATGACATGGGCACCGCAACCGCACCGCCCCGGCCCGCACTCCCCCGACTCTCCTCACACCACCACGCGATGGACCCCGGCCCGGCGGAGGTTGCCATGACTCCCTCTCTCCCTCTCTCCTTCTCGACCGCCCACCCGGCCGGCCTCAGCTTCGAACTGCTGGGTGAGGTCCGGGGCTGGCGGGACGGCGCGGAGATCCCGCTCGGCGCGCCGCGCCAGCGCGCCCTGCTCGCCGTCCTGCTGCTGCGCGCGGGCTCGCCCGTCAGCCGTGATCACCTGATCGACGGGATCTGGGGCGACGCCGCCGTGACGGACGGCCCCAACCTGGTGCAGGCCTACATCTCCAAGCTGCGCAGGCTCTTCGAGCCCGACCGGGCGCCGCGCACCGCCGGCGGCGTGCTCACCCGGATCGGCGCCTCCTACCGGCTCTCCATCGGCCCCGAGCAGTACGACCTCGGCCGGTTCGAGCGGTCGGTGGCCGAGGCCCGGGAACGGCGGGCAGCCGGCCAGCCCCAGGCCGCCGAACGCATGTTGACCGCCGCCCTGGCCGCCTGGCCCGGCCCCGCGCTCACCGGCGTGACCGGTCCGCTGCTCGACGTCGAACGCGCCCGGCTCGCGGAGCTGCGGCTGGCGGTCGTCGAGGAGCACGCCGAGCTCGCGCTCCAACTCGGCGGCCACGCCCGGCTGGTGCCCCACCTCTTCGTCCTCACCGCCGAACACCCCTACCGCGAACGGCTCTGGGCGCTGCTCATGATCGCGCTCTACCGCGGCAGCCGGCAGGCCGACGCACTGGCCGCCTACCAGCGGGCCCGCCACACCCTGATGGAGAACCTGGGTCTGGTACCCGGGCCGGAACTGCGCCGGGTCGAGGAGGCGATCCTCGCCGGACGCCCCGATCCGCTCGCGCTCGCCGCCCCTGCCGAGTCGGCCGGCGCCGCCTCGGGCCACGACGGACCGGGCGACGGCGGGCTCGGCGGCGTACCGGCCGGGCCGCACGACGCGGCCGCCGATGCGGCGCCCGCGCGCCCGCGGCTGACCCTGGTCGGCTCGGTGCCGGCCACCGGGCCCGTCCCGCGTGCCGCCGCCGGCGGCCCCTGGGCCGACGGAGCGGCCCGCCCGGCCCGCTGAGGCGGCGGCCCGAGCACCGCCGAACCGCCGGGCCATCGGACCGCCCCAGGGGCGGGTGGCTGCAACTCCCCCGTCCCAGAGGTCCGTTGACCGCCGCGCGGCGGCACCACGGCGCCTCTCCGCGGCCTGCCCTCCCCCCTCCTCTCCCCCGCCATCGTGCGCCGCGCCTTCGCGGCCGCGTACGGCGGGACCCGGCCCTGTCGTGACCCTCCCGTGTCTGCCGCCCGGCCCGCCCTCCGGGCGGACAACGGGAGTTCGACGACAGGGCCTGGCCATGCCCGGAATCCCGTCGAGACAAGGAAGCGCCCCCATGACAGCCCAGACCGATCCGGTCCCGCCGGACGATCCCCGTCCGGCCCCCGAAGCGGAGACCGGCGGCCGGCCCGCGGCCGGGCCCGCCCCGCAGGCCGAGACCCCGACCGCCCCCGCGGCCGCCGACGGCGACCCGCCCGCGCCCACGTCACGCAGCCGGCGCCGGCGCGTGCTGCGGATCCTCAAGCGCACCGCGGTGACCCTCACCGCGCTGGTCCTGCTGGCCGCCGGCAGCCTGGCCGGTTACGCGTACTGGACGGTGCAGCGCTCGCTGCCGCAGCTGTCCGGCAGCGTCAAGGTGCCCGGTCTGCGGGGCGAGGCGCGGATCGTCCGGGACGCCTCCGGCATCCCGCAGATCTACGCCGACACCGCGCACGACCTGTTCCTGGCCGAGGGCTATGCCCAGGCCCAGGACCGGTTCTGGCAGATGGACACCCAGCGGCACGTCACCGCCGGCCGGTTGGCCGAGATGTTCGGCCCGGGCCAGGTGCAGACCGACAAGGTGGCGCGGACCTTCGGCTGGTACCGCGTGGCCGAGCGGGAGGTGGCCATGCTGTCACCGCAGACCCGGCAGTATCTGCGGGCCTTCTCGGACGGGGTGAACGCCTATCTCGCCGAGCACCAGGGCGCCGAGCTGTCGGTGGAGTACCCGGTGCTCGGCTTCGTCTCCGGCGACTACCGGCCCGAGCCGTGGACCCCGGCCGACTCGGTCTCCTGGCTCAAGACCATGGCCTGGAACCTCAACACCGGCATGATCGACCAGTTCCAGCACGCGATGCTGGCGGCCCGGCTGCCGGCCGGCACGGCCGACGACCTCTTCCCCGGCTACGACTACCGGCGCTGGTCGCCGATCGTCCCGGACCGCTCCCCCGCGACCACGGCCTCGGCCCGGCCGCCGTTCGCGGCCTCCCCGGCGCCCGCCGCCGCGCCCGCCGCGCCGTCCGGCGGTGCCCCGTCCGGCGGCGCCGGCGCGGCGGCGCCCGCCCTCCCCGCCGGAGCCGCCACCGCGCTGGCCGACAGCGCGGCGGTGCGCACCGTGCTGGCCTCCGTCCTCGGCCCCCAGGGCACCGGTATCGGCTCCAACTCCTGGGTGGTGGCCGGCAGTCGCACCACCACCGGGAAGCCGCTGCTGGAGAACGACCCGCATCTGACCCCGTCGCTCCCGGGCGTCTGGTACCAGGTCGGTCTGCACTGCACCCGCACCGGCCCGGAATGCCCCTATGACGTCAGCGGCTTCACCTTCGCCGGTATGCCGGGCGTGGTGATCGGCCACAACGCGGACATCGCGTGGGGCTTCACGGACCTGGGCGCCGCCGACTCGGACCTGTTCGTGGAGAAGGTCAGCGGTTCCCGCTACGCGTACCAGGGCAAGCAGCTGCCGCTGACCGTCCGCCGGGAGCAGATCAAGGTGGCCGGTGGCCGTCCGGTCGACCTGACCGTCCGCTCGACCCGGCACGGTCCGCTGATCTCGGACGTGCTCAAGTCCGCCGACGAAGTGGCCGGCAAGGGCACGGAGCCGGGCGTTCCGCCGCCCGGCGCGCGGGACGGCTACGCGGTGGCGATGCAGTGGACCGCGCTCGACCCGGCGCCCACCGTGAACGCCCTCTTCGCCCTGGACCGGGCCAAGGACTGGAAGGACTTCCGGGCCGCCGCCGCGGACTTCGCCTCCCCGGTGCAGAACATGATCTACGCGGACACCGCCGGCAACATCGGCTACCAGACGCCGGGCCGCATCCCCGTCCGCAAGGCCGGGGACGGCCGCCACCCGGTGCCGGGCTGGACCGGGGGCTACGACTGGACCGGCTACCTGCCCTTCGACCAGCTGCCCACGAGCCTCAACCCGCCCGAGGGCTACATCGTGACCGCCAACAACGCGGTGGTCGGCCCCCGTTACCCGCATCTGATCGGCAGCGACTGGGGCACCGGCTACCGCAGCCAGCGGATCGCCGAGCTGATCCAGCGGGCCGGCAAACTGGACGTCGCGGCGATGGAACGGATCACCCAGGACACCTGGAACGGCAACGCCGCCACCCTCGTGCCCCATCTGCTCAGGGTGAAGGTCGGCGCCCAGGCCGCGTCGGCCCAGGACCTGCTGCGTGACTGGGACTTCGCCCAGGGCGCCGACTCGGCACCGGCCGCCTACTTCAACGCGGTCTGGCGCGAGCTGCTGAAGGAGGCGTTCACCGACCGGCTGAGCAAGGCCGGGGTCAAGGGCTATGCCTATCCGGACGGCGGCGGTCGGTGGTTCGACGTGGTCCGCGGGCTGCTGGACAAGCCGGACAGCCTCTGGTGGACCAGTGCCACCGACCCGTCCGTCCGCGGCCGGGACGCGATGCTGCGCCGGGCGATGGAGCGGGCCGCCGCCGACCTGCACAAGCGGCTCGGCGACGCGCCGCGGAAGTGGCGCTGGGGTGCCCTGCACACCCTGACGCCGGAGAACCCGACCCTGGGCACCGCCGGCCCGGCCCCGTTGCGGTGGCTGCTCAACGCCGACCCGGTCGGCGTCGGCGGCGGCACCGACGCGGTGGAGGCCAACGGCTGGGATCCGCAGAAGGGCTTCGAGGTGATCTGGGTGCCCTCGATGCGGATGGTGGTGGACCTGGCGGACTTCGAGCGCTCCCGCTGGATCAATCTGACCGGCGCCTCCGGCCATGCCACCGCGGACACCTACACCGACCAGATCGAGCTCTGGGCCAAGGGCGGCAGTCTGCCCTGGCCGTACAAGGCGGCGGCGGTGGACACGGCGGCTCGCGACCGTCTGCGCCTGACCTCCTGAGTCCGTCCCGGTTCCGTCCCGGGGGTTCTTCTCCTGGTGCCCGGCCCCGCCTCTGCGGCGGGTCCGGGCACCGTCGCGTGCGTCGCCGGGACGCCGGGATGACGGGATGACGGGATGACGGGATGACGGGCGGCCGCGCACGCGACGGACCGCGCCGGGCCCACCGCGCCGGTGGGCCGCGGCCGTTGCGGTGGCATCAGACGGGCTTCAGTCCGGCTTCAGTCGGCCGCCAGTGGATCGTCAGCGGGCCGTCGGCAGGGGCTCCGCGGCCGGCCAGCCGCGGGTCAGTGCGCTGCCGTGCCCCCGTCAGCCGGCCGTCAGCCGGGCGCCGGTGTGCGGTCAGCCGGGCTTCCGTCCGGCGTCAGGCGGCGGGCAGTGCGGCACCGACGGGGTGTCAGTGGAGGGCAACCGCGCGGCAGGCGGCGAGCGGAAGCATCGTCACCGACAGTCGCCCCCTGACGTCCTGCCACGGGGCCGGAGATCGGAGAGACATGCGCTGGGAGCAGGTGTACCTGGCCGGCACGGGTACCTGGTTGGCCGACCGCGCGGACGCCGCGGCGGCGGTCGCGGCCGGTGCGTACGACGCCGAGGAACACGCCGCCAACCAGATCCACTCGGTCAGCTCGGTCACGGCCGGCGGGCCGGACGACCTGCCCGCCCCGGAGATGGCGGTCCGCGCGGCCCGCACCGCGCTCCGCCGGGCCGGCCGGGCGGCGGAGCGGGTCGGCACCGTCTTCCACAGCTATCTGTGGTTCCAGGGCGCCGAGTTGTGGCCGGCCGCCGCCTACGTGGCACAGCACACGGTCGGCTCGGCGGTGCCCGCCTTCGACCTGTTGCAGCAGTGCAACGCCGGACTGGCCGGGCTGGAGCTGGCCGCCCGGCAGCTCCAGGCGCGGCGGCCCGGTGCGGACGAGGCGGTGCTGCTCACCACGGCCGACCGCTTCACACCGCCGGCCTTCGACCGCTGGCGGGCCGAGCGGGGCATGGTCTACGGCGACGGCGGCACCGCGCTGGTGCTGAGTTCCTCACCCGAGGGCGCGGCCGGCCGGCTGCTGGCCACCGCGACCCGGGTGGACAACTCGCTGGAGGGCCTGGCCCGGGGCGAGGGGTTCCGTTCCGGTCCCGAAGAGGCCGACCGGCCGGTGGACCTGGGGGCGCGGGCCGAGGAGTACTTCCGCGCGCACCGCAATCTGCGGGCCGCGACGCTGCGCACGGCGGAGGTGGCGGCCGAGTCGATCCGGGCCGCGCTGGACGATGCCGACACCTCCAGGGAGCGCATCGACCGGGTGGTGCTCAACGCCACCGGAAACCAGCGGTTGCGCTGGCAGTTGGAGCACCAGTTGGGCGTCGAGGAGAAGTTCTCCAACTGGGAGTTCTGCCGCGAGGTGGGGCACCTGGGTGCCGGGGACCACTTCGCCGGACTGAACGAGCTGCTGGAGACCGGCGAGGTCGCCGAGGGCGACCGGGTGCTGCTGGTCGGCGGCGGCACCGGCTACAGCTGCACCAGCGCGGTCGTCGAGATCACCGACGCCTCGGACTGGTGCGCATGAGCACCGCGGTGCCGACCGGATCGGACATGGCCCGTTCCGCGGACCCGTCGGACGACGACACCCTCGTCGTCGATCTGCTGGACGCGGCCGCCGCGGCCCGCCCCGCCGCGACCGCCGTGCGGGATGACGGCGGCGCCTGGAGCTACGCCGAACTGGCCGACGCCAGCCGGACGGTGGCCGCCTGGCTGCGCGGGCCCGGGGGCGTCGCGCCGGGTGACCGGGTGGTCCTGCGGCTGGGCAACCGGCGGGAGTTCGTCGCGCTGTACTACGGCGTGCTGCGCGCCGGGGCCGTCGCGGTGCCGCTGAACCCGGAGATGAAGCCCTTCGTGCTGCGCGGGGTGCTGGCCGATGCCGCGCCCGCCGTGGTGGTGCTCGACCCGTCCGAGGCGGAGGCGGTCCGCGCGGCGGTCGCCGCCTGCGGCGCCCGGCCGGCCGGGCCCGCCGAACTCCTGGCGTCGGATGGGCACTTGGCCGGCCGTGTCGCGGAGACCGGTTCCGGCCGTGCGCCGGACGAACGCCCGTCGGCCGGGGCGGTCGCCCAGCTGATCTACACCTCCGGCAGCACCTCCGCGCCCAAGGGCGTGGTCTGCACCCATCGCCAGGTGGTCTTCGCCGCCCGCGCGATCGCCCGCCGGCTCGCCTACCGGCCCGACGACGTGGTCCTCGCCGCGCTGCCGCTCTCCTTCGACTACGGCCTCTACCAGCTTCTGCTGGCCGCCCTCGGCGGTGCCGAGGTGGTGCTGGCGGACGCGGCCGCGCCGGTGCGGGTGCTGACCGTGCTGCGCGAGTGCCGGGCCACCGTGGTGCCGGTGGTGCCGTCGCTGGCGGAGATGCTGTGCCGGCTCGTGGCCCGCGGTACGCCGCCGGGGCACGTCCGGCTGTTCACCAACACCGGTGCGGCGCTGGCCGGTTCGACGAGCCGGGCGCTGCGCGCCGGGTTCCCGGGCGCGGCCGTGGTGGCCATGTACGGGATCACCGAGTGCAAGCGGGTCACGATCGCGGAGCCGGACGTCGACCGCGAGCGCCCCGGCTCGGTGGGCCGGGCCCTGGACGGCACCACCGTGGACGTGCTCGACGAGCAGGGCCGGGCGCTGCCGCCGGGCGCGGTGGGCGAGATCGTCGTCGGTGGGCCGCATGTGATGGCCGGCTACTGGAACGCGCCCGAACTCACCGCCCGCCGCTACCGCCTGGACCCGCGCACCGGGCGGGTCCGGCTGCACACCGGTGACCACGGCCGGCTGGACGCGGACGGCCATCTCTACTTCACCGGGCGCCGCGACGACCAGTTCAAGCGGCGCGGGGTGCGGATGGGCACGCCGGAGATCGAGGCCGCCGCGCTGGACGTGCCGGGCGTGCGGGCCGCGGCCGCGCTGCCGCCGAGGGACGGGCTCGATCTGCGGCTGGTCGTCACCGGCGAGGACCGGCTGTCCGCGCACCGGGTGATCGAGGGCCTGGCGCAGCGGCTGGAGGCGGCGAAGGTGCCGGCCTCCTGCCGGGTCCTGGCCCGGATGCCGCTCACCCCCAACGGCAAGATCGACCGGAAGGCGCTGGAGACCGATGCGCACTGACCCGCCCCCCACCGGACCGGCCGCGGCGCCCGGGACCCCCGGGGAACCACCGCCCGCCGAGGACCTGTTGGCCGCCGAGCTGGTGCGCCGCTACGGCAGCCCGCTGTACGTCTACGACCTGGCCCGGGTCGAACGGGCCGCCGCCGACCTGCGCGCGGCCCTGCCCGAGGGCGCCCACCTGTACTACTCGCTCAAGGCGAACCCGCACCCGAAGCTGGTCCGCACCCTGCGGCTGGCCGGCTGCCGGCCGGAGATCTGCTCGACCGGTGAGCTCGCCGCCGTGCTGGAAGCCGGTTTCGACGGTGCCGACTGCCTCTACGGCGGGCCGGGCAAGACCGCCGAGGAACTGGGCGAGGCGCTGGCCGCGGGGGTGCGCACCTTCTCCGTCGAGTCGCCGGCGGATCTGCGCCGGGTCGGCGCCCAGGCCCGGGCCCGGGGCGTGACGGCGCGCTGTCTGCTGCGGATCAACGGCGCGGGGGCGGGTGCGGGCGTCGGTCTGCGGATGACCGGTGGTGCCTCCCAGTTCGGTCACGACATCGCGGACGGCCTGCCCGACCTCGCGGAATTCACCGTGGACGGCACCGAGTTGCACGGGCTGCACTTCTTCCCGCTGACCAACGCCGCCGATCCGCAGGGGCTGCTCGCCGAGGCGGTCGCCTCGATCCGTACCGCCGCCGCGCTGGAGGCCCACTGGGGCCTGCCGTTGCGGATGCTCGACCTCGGCGGCGGCTTCGCCTGCCCGTACGCGGCGCCGGGCGAGCGGCCGCGCTACGACGCGTTGCGCGAGCCGCTGACGGCCGCGCTGGATGCGCATCTGCCGGGCTGGCGGGGGCGGTTGGAGCTGGCCTTCGAGTCCGGCCGGTATCTGGTCGGCGACAGCGGGCGGCTGGTCTGCACCGTCACCGAGGTCAAGGAGAGCCGCGGCACCACGTACGGCGTGCTGGACAGCGGGATCAACCACCTCGGCGGGCTCTCCGGGGTCGGCCGGCTGCCGTCGCTGCGCGCCGAACCGCTGCGCCTGGCGGACCCCGGCGCCGGGGACGAGGCCGACGGAACCCGCCGGGTGGCCCTGGTCGGTCCGCTGTGCACGCCCGCCGATGTGATCCGCCGGGCCGCCGAGGCCGTGCCGCCGCGGCCCGGCGCGCTGCTGTCCGTGCCCAACGTCGGTGCGTACGGCGCCACCGCGAGCCTGCTCGGCTTCCTCAGCCGCCCGGCCCCGGCCGAGATCACGGTGCGGGACGGCCGGGTGGTCGGCGCCGACCGGCTGGCCCTCCGGCGCGAGCCGCTGCCCGACCACGACCACGACCCCGCTGTACACGAAGCAAGGAGCTGAACACCGTGACCACACACGACCGTTGGGACGAGCGCTACGAGACCGTCCTGGCCGGCCTGCTGCCCCGGCTCGCCGAGGAGCGGCCGCTGTCCGCCGACTGCGGGCTGCGGGCCGCCGGGCTGGACTCGATGGCGATCGTCGAGCTGCTGGTGCAGCTGGAGGACGCCTACCAGGTGGCCCTTCCCGATGAGGAGTTGGGCCCCGAGGCGTTCGAGACCGTCGGCAGCCTGTGGGCCGTGGTCGCCCGGCAGCTGGCCGCGGCCGCCCCGCACTGACCGCCCGACCCGACCGCTTCGAGAAAGGCTGGCACCCGTGCCGGTTTCCCTGGACATCACCCTCTCACCGCCGGACCTGGTCCTGACCGGGGCCGAGACGGCCGCTGCCGAACGGGTCGCCGGGCAGCTGAGCGACCGGCCGCCGGCCCTGGTCGACGAGCCCGCCTGGGTGGCCTCGGCCCGCGACCTCTGGGAGGACCTGC
Organism: Streptomyces sp. NPDC093097; assembly: GCF_044754325.1. Classification (NCBI taxonomy): domain Bacteria; kingdom Bacillati; phylum Actinomycetota; class Actinomycetes; order Kitasatosporales; family Streptomycetaceae; genus Streptomyces; species Streptomyces sp. NPDC093097. The sequence continues at coordinate 31,630 of NZ_JBIVOW010000023.1, read as the reverse complement.
CGGTCCGGCTGCGCCGTACCCTGCGGGCCTTCCGCCGCGACCCCGGACCGGGTGGCGCGCTGCTGGTGCGCGGGCTGCCGGTCGCCGCGCCCGCGCTGGGCGGCACGCCGCTGGCCGAGGGCTCGGTGCAGCGCACCGCCACCGTGCCGGCCTCGATGCTGGTGCTCGCCGCCTGCGGGCTGGGCGACCCGGCCGCGTTCCGGCCGGAGAAGACCGGTGCGCTGGTGCAGGACGTCGTCCCGGTGCCCGGACGGGAGGAGTTCCAGGGCAACGCGGGCTCGGTGCTGCTCACCTTCCACACCGAGAACGCCTTCCATCCGCACCGGCCGGACTTCGTCATGCTGCTCTGTCTGCGTGCCGACCCGGACGGGCGGGCCGGGCTGCGCACCGCCTGCGTGCGCGAGGTGCTGCCGCTGCTGGACGAGCGGACCCGGGCGGTGCTGCGCCTGCCGGAGTTCCGCACCGCGCCGCCGCCGTCGTTCGGCGCCGCCGACGGCCCCGCGGCGCCGCACCCGGTGCTCACCGGCGCGCCCGAGGACCCGGACCTGCGGGTCGACCTGGCCGCCACCGAGCCGCTGACCGACCGGGCCGCGGCCGCACTGGCCGAGCTCCAACGGCTCTTCGAACGCACCGCCAGGACAGCCGTGTTGGAGCCGGGTGATCTGGCCGTCGTCGACAACCGGATCACCGTGCACGGGCGCACCGCGTTCAGCCCGCGCTTCGACGGCACCGACCGCTGGCTCCAGCGCACCTTCGCCCTCGCCGACCTGCGCCGCTCGCGCGCCCACCGGGCGGGCGACGGCTATGTGCTGGCCGATCCGGCCTAGGGACTGTCGTCACCTCCCGTCTGCCGTCCGGCGTCCGGCGTCCGGCACGCCGAGAGCACGCAACGGCCCCCTCCCGCGGCTGATCCGCCGCATCCCCGCAGCCTGGCCGCCGCGGCCTTCGGGTCCGCGCCGGCCAGGCTGCGCCGTCCTGCCCGCCGGGCCGGTTCCGGCCCGGCCGCCCACCGAACGGAGCGCCCCGTGACCACAGCCCTCTCCCCGGCCCGCGCCGCCGAGCCCGCACCCGCCGACGACCCGGCCGGCACGCCCGGCGTCGGCGGACCCAGTCTGGCCGCCGCCCGGCCGGACCCGGACGACCTGGATCCGCGCCGCGCCCTGCGCGAAGTGGCGCGCTGGCAGCGCGGCGACCGGGACGCCGCCCGCTTCCCGTACCGGGCGGTGCTCGGCCACTACCGGGCCGTCGGCAAGAACGCGGTCGGCGAGGAGGTACTGACGGCCCTGCGCGCGGTCGAGCCGGCCCCGGCCCAGGCCGCCGAACCGGCCGCGCGGCTGCTCGGTGACTGGCTGCCGCAGGTGGTGGACGGCCGGCAGGGCGACTACGACAGCTATCTGGGCAGTCCGGTCTACGCCTCGCTGACCGAGGCCGGCGCGCGCACGCAGGAGGTGCTGACCGCGCTGCTGGCCGATGTGGTGGAGATCGAGAGCGCCACCCTGGCCGACGTCCCGGCCGGTCTGGCCCGGACCCGGGCGGCCGTGCGCGCCCTCACCGCGGTGGCCGGGCTCCCGGCCGCGTACGGCACGGCGGCCGCGCCGGGGGCCGCGGACGAGGTGGCCGACCTCGTCCGCGCCGCGGCGGAGGCGGTCGCCGCGGCGCGGGACGCGGTCCCGGCGGGGGTGCTGCGGGCGGTGGAGCTGACGCTGACGCCGACCACCCGGAGCCACGACGAGCAGATGTTCATCCGGGTGATCCAGATATTCGAGGCGGTCTTCTCCGCGGTGGGCCGCGCCGTGCAGGTGGCCACCGAGGCGGTGGCCGCCGGCCAGACGGACCTGGCGCGCGGGTTGCTGGAAGGCGCGACCCGGCAGGTGGCCGGGACGTCCGGGGTGTTCCGGGTGCTGACCACCATGCCCAAGGACGCCTTCGCGGTGATCCGGGCCAACACCGACGGGCGCAGCGCGGTCCAGTCCCGGAGCTACCGGACGGTCGAGCGGTCCTGTCCAACGCTGCACCTCACCGTGCAGCGCGGCGACCTTCCCGCGGACGGACTCCGGTCCGCCATGCGGGAGTTGGACACCGCCTGGTGTGCGATGAAGCGCACCCACTGGGGCATCACGGTGAAGATCATCGGCGCGGTGCGCGGTACCGGCGGCACCGCCGGCGCTGCCTACCTCCGCGAGGCCGCCGAGGCCCGCCTCTTCCCCGCGCTCGACTGACGTCACCGCGCCGGCCGGCGGCTTCAGTCGGCGTTCAGTGAGCCGTCAGTACGGCGCCGGTGGGGCACCGGAGGCCCGTCCGCGTCCGCCCAGCCCGGGGCCAGGACGGACCCAGGACCGGCCCAGACCCCGGTCAGGGCGTGCCCAGGGCGCGGTCAGCGCGGAACGACAGCATCGAAGACAGCTCGGCCGGGCGCGTACGGCCCGCGTCGGGCGGCGGCAGGACCCGCCGCCGTAATCCATCCATCGAATCGGAGCGCAGTGATGAGCAGCGAGGACACCACCGTCTACCAGGTCGTCGTCAACCACGAGGAGCAGTACTCGATCTGGCCGGCCGACCGGGAGCTGCCGGCCGGCTGGCGTGCCGAGGGCACCCAGGGCGAGAAGGCGCAGTGCCTGGCCCATATCGACGAGGTGTGGACCGACATGCGGCCGCTGAGCCTGCGCCGGGCGATGGAGCAGCAGGCCGCCGAGGCCGCCGCCGGCTGACCGCGGGCGCCTGAGCAACACGGCCGCCGCACCGGAACCGCCGGGGCCGGCGGGCAGCGCCCCGGCGACGGCGGCGGCAGGAACAGGGCATCGGACACCGAACGGTGAGGGAAGAACGCGTGGACCCGCGACTTGAGCATCAGGACTGGATCTCGGCGATCGCCGCCACCGCGGCGGCGGATCCGGACCGTACGGCCTTTACGTTCTCCGGGAAGGAGGACGCCCCGGCCGAGCACTTGAGCTACGGACAGCTCGACCGGCGGGCCCGGGCCGTCGCCGCCCGGCTGCAACGGCGCGGTCTGACCGACCGTCCGGTGCTGCTGCTCCAGCCGCCCGGCCTGGACTACGTGGTCTCCTTCGTCGGCTGCCTGTACGCGCGGGCGGTCGCGGTGCCGGTGTACCCGCCCAACCGCCGGCCCCGTTCGCTGGAGCGGCTGGTCGACATCGTCGCGGACTGCGGGGCGACGGTGGCGCTCACCACCGCCGCCGTCCGGGACCGGCTGCTGCCCGACGACCCGGACGGCGCGGTGATGGACGTGCTGCGGCTGCTGGCGACCGACCGGGTGCCCGAGGAGGAGGCGGAGGGCTGGGTGCGTCCGGAGGTGGGCGCGGAGACCGTGGCGTTCCTCCAGTACACCTCCGGCTCCACCTCGGCGCCGCGCGGCGTGGTGCTGACGCACGGCAACCTGCTGCACAACTCGGCACTGATCCAGCGGGCGTTCCGCACCACCGGCAGCACCCGCGGGATGTCCTGGCTGCCGCTCTTCCACGACATGGGTCTGATCGGCGGCATGCTCCAGCCGCTGTACTACGCCGGCTCCTGTGCGCTGATGGCGCCCACCGCGTTCGCCCAGGACCCGCTGCGCTGGCTGCGCGAGATCAGCCGCACCCGGGCCACGGTGAGCGGCGGCCCCAACTTCGCCTACGACCTGTGTGCCGACCTGGCCACCCCCGAGGTGCTGGCCCAACTCGACCTGAGCAGTTGGGAGGTGGCGTTCAACGGTGCCGAGCCGGTGCGCGCCGAGACCTTCCGGCGCTTCGCCGCCGCCTACGCCCCGGCGGGTTTCCGGGCCGAGGCCCTCACCCCGTGCTACGGGTTGGCGGAGGCCACGCTGATCGTCTCCTGCAAGCCGCACGGCACCGCCCCGGCCCGCTACGCGGCCCCGAACGCGCTGCTCGCCGGCGTCTGTGACGGGACGGTCGGGACCGAAGAGGCGGACGGGACCACCGAGTTGGTGAGCAGCGGGCGTCCGGACGACTCCCAGCGGCTGGAGATCGTCGACCCGGTCACCCGCCGGCCGGTGCCCGCCGGCGCGATCGGCGAGATCTGGCTCTCCGGCCCGAGCGTGGCCCAGGGCTACTGGAACCGGCCCGAACGCAGCGCGGCGACCTTCGGCGCCCGCCTCGCCGCCGACGGGAGCGGCGACGACGCCGGCGGGGAGGCCGCCGAGTCCGGCCCGGCCTTCCTGCGCACCGGTGACCTGGGGCTGCTCCGCGAGGGCGAGTTGTACGTCACCGGGCGGCTCAAGGACCTGATCGTCATCCGCGGCCGCAACCACTACCCGCAGGACATCGAGCAGACCGTCACCGCCGTCCACCCCGCGCTGCGCGCCAACTGCGGCGCGGCCGTCCAGGTCGAACTGGCCGGCGCGGCCGAGCTGGTGATCGTCCAGGAGGTGGCCCGCGACCACCAGGACAGCGACCTGCCGGCGCTGGCCCGCGCGGTGCGCGAGGCCGTCGCCGAGGCGCACGGGGTACGGCCGGCGGCGGTGGTGCTGATCCGCGCCGCGACGCTGCCGCGCACCTCCAGCGGCAAGGTGCAGCGCCATGTGTGCGCCGCCTCCTACCGCGCCGGCGAGCTCACCGCGCTGGCGCACAGCGGCCGTCCGCAGGGGGCCGCGGCGCAGCCCTCGGTGGCGTTGGACGCCGCGGCGCTGCGGGCGGCCGACCCGGCCGAGCGCCCCGCGCTGCTGCTGGCCGCGCTGCGCGCGCTGCTCGCCGCCCGGCTCGGGCTGGCCGAGGAGGACCTCGCGCCCGAGCAGCGGCTGGCCGAACTGGGCCTGGACTCGCTCGGTGCGGTCCGGCTGCGGCACGAACTGCACACCGCCCTCGGGGTCGATCTCGCGCTGACCGAGGCGCTCGCCCTGGACCTGGCCGGGCTGGCCGGGCTGTTGGCCGAGCGCTTCGAGGAGGCGCCCGAGGCGGCAACGGAGGCTGCGGCCGCCGAGGACACCGAGCCCGGTGACCACCCGCTCTCCCCCAACCAGGCCGCCCTCTGGCTGCTGCACCAGGTCGCCCCGGAGAGCCCCGCCTATCTGGTCTCCACCGCCTTCCGGGTGCACGGCGCGCTCGACCCGGCCGCGCTGCGCGCCGCCCTGGCGGGTCTGGCCCAGCGGCACGCGGTGCTGCGCAGCACCTTCCCCCGGAGCGCCGCCGGCCCGGTGCAGCGGGTGCATGCCGCCCTGCCGCCCGCCTTCGAGCAGGTCGACGCCTCCGGTTGGAGCGCGGCCGAGCTGGCCGAGCGCCTGACCGAGGCGGCCGAGCAGCCCTTCGACCTGGCGGCCGGACCGCTGCTGCGGGCGCGGCTGTTCACCGGCGCCGAGGACGGCCACCGGCTGGTCCTGACCGCCCACCACCTGGTGGCCGACCTGTGGTCGCTGTCGCTGCTGCTGGCGGAGCTGGCGGCCGGCTATCCGGCGGCGCTGCGCGGCGAGCCGCTCGGCACCGTCGCGCCTGCCCCGGGCACCGCGGCGCCGTTCGCGGCGTTCGCCCGCCGGCAGGCCGAGCTGCCGGCCACCGCGGCCGGGCAGCGTCAACTCGACCGGTGGAAGGCGGCGTTGGACGGTGTCCGCGCCGGCACCTCGCTGCCCGCCGATCTGCCGCGGCCCGAGCGCCAGCGGCTGCGCGGCGCGGCCGTGCCGCTGGCGGTGGACGCCGCCACCACCGAGGCGCTGACGGCGCTGGCCCGGCGCGAGGGCAGCACGCTGTACGCGGTGCTGCTGGCCGCCTTCCAACTGCTGCTGGCCCGTTGGACCGGCGAGTCGGACGTGGTGGTCGGCACCCCGACCCACGGCCGGGCGGACGCCGCGTTCGCCGGCACGGTCGGCTGCCTGGTCAACACCGTGCCGCTGCGCACCAGGATCGAGGCCGGCGAGCCGTTCACCGCGCTGCTGGCCCGGGTCCGCGACGGTGCGCGCACGGCGCTGGACGGCGCTGAAGTGCCGTTCCCGGCGCTGGTCGAGCTGGTCCGGCCGGACCGCGACCAGGGCGGCCGGCCGCTGGTGCGCAGCCTGTTCAGCCTCCAGCAGGCCCCGGGCGAGCACGCCGAGGCGCTGGTGGCGATGGCCACCGGGCGAGACGGTGTCCCGTTCACGCTGGGTGCCCTGGACTGCTCGACGCTGGCGCTACCGGTCGGCGGCAGCCAGTTCGACCTGCAGCTGACCCTGGGTGCGGCCGGGGACGGGCTGGCCGGTTCGGTCCGCTATGACACCGATCGCTATCTGCCGGCGACCGCCGAGCAGTTCGCCGCCCGCTTCGCCACCCTGCTGGCGCAGCTCGCGGCCGATGCCGCCCGCCCGGTCGGCGCGCTGCCGCTGCTCGCCCCGGCCGAGCGGCGGGCCGTCCTCGCCGAGGGCAACGACACCGCGCTCGGCTACGACCCGGCCGAGGGCGTGGTCCGCCGCTTCGAGGCGCAGGCCGCCCGGACCCCGCTGGCCGTCGCGGTCCGTGCCGCCGGTCCCGACGGCGGCGCGGAGTTGGACTACCGCACCCTGGACCGGCTGGCCGACGGCGTCGCCGCGCGGCTGCGCGCCCTGGGCGTCGGCCCCGGCCGGACGGTCGCCGTCCTGCTGCCGCGCACCCCGCGGCTGCTGGCCGCGCTGCTGGGTGTGCTCAAGTCCGGTGCCGCGTACCTGCCGTTGGACCCCGGCCATCCGGCCGAGCGGCTGGCCCTGGTGCTGGCCGACGGCGGCGCCGCCGCGGTGCTGACCGACCTGCCCGCCGACCAGGTGCCGGCCGGTGAGTGGACGGTGCTGCCGATCGACTCGCTCGGCGAGGCGCGGCGCGAGGCCGACACCGTGATCGCCCCGGAGTCGGCGGCGTATGTGCTGCACACCTCCGGCTCGACCGGCCGTCCCAAGGGCGTGGTGGTGCCGCACCGGGCGCTGGCGAACCTGCTCGCCTCCTTCGGGCGCGATCTGGCGCTCGCCCCCGGTGCCGGCTGGCTCTCGGTCACCACCCCGGCGTTCGACATCGCCGCGCTGGAGTACTTCCTGCCGCTGGTCCACGGCGCGACCGTGCACCTGGCGGACGCGGCGACGGCCGGCGACGGTTCGCGGCTGCGCGACTGCCTGGCGGCCGGCGGGGTCAGCCACCTCCAGGCCACCCCGGCGACCTGGCAGTTGCTGCTGGACTCGGGCTGGGGAGACGCCTGCGGGCTGACCGCGCTGTGCGGCGGTGAGCGACTGCCGGCCGAGCTGGCCGCCGCGCTGCTGGCCCGCGGTGTGCGGCTGTGGCAGGTCTACGGCCCGACCGAGACCACCGTCTGGTCGGCGCGCGGCGAACTGACCGCGGCGGACGGGGAACTTCCGCTGGGCACGCCGGTCGCCAACACCCGGCTCTATCTGGTCGACGCGTCCCTGGAGCCGGTTCCGGCCGGGGTCGTCGGCGAGCTGCTGATCGGCGGCGACGGTCTGGCCGACGGCTATCTGGGCCGGCCGGGTCTGACCGCCGAGCGCTTCGTGCCGGACCCGTTCGGCACCGCGCCGGGCGGGCGGCTCTACCGCACCGGCGACCTGGTGCGGCGCGGGCCGGACGGTGCGCTGCTCTTCGTCGGCCGCGCCGACACCCAGGTCAAGGTGCACGGGCACCGGATCGAACTGGGCGAGATCGAGACCGCGTTGGAGCGGCTGCCGGCGGTGCGCCGGGCGGCGGTCGTGGTGGACGGTGCGGGTGCGCGCGCCCGGCTGGTCGGGTATCTGGAGCAGCACGGGACGCCCGTGGCGCCGGCCGCGCTGCGCGAGGAGCTGCGGCGCACCCTGCCCGGCTACGCCGTCCCCTCGCTGCTGGTGACGCTGGACGAGCTGCCGCTGACCGCCAACGCCAAGGTCGACCGGCGGGCGCTGCCCGCGCCGGAGGCCGCGCCGACGGCGGGCGCCCTGGAGGAGCCGGTGGGGGCGACCGAGCAGCGGATCGCCGCCCTGCTGGCCGAGTTGCTCGGGGCCGAGCGGATCGGGCGGCACGAGGACCTCTTCGAGCGGGGTGCGCACTCGCTGCTGCTGGCCCGGTTCGCCGAGCGGATCCGGGCCGAGTTCGGCCAAGCGCCGCCGCTGCACCGGCTGTTCGAGCGGCCCACGGTGGCGGCCGTGGCCGCCCTGGTGGACACCGCGGTCGAGCGGCCGGCCCAGGACGCGCCGACCGGCCGGCCGGCGCTGGCCCGGGTGGACCGCGCCCGCTACGCCGTGCGGCGCGGGGCGGACGGTGTGCTGCGCCCGGCCCTCACCGGTGCGGTCCCCGGTGGGGAGGCGTGATGACCTCCGCCCCCTACCTTCCGGCGGCGCCGGCCGACCGGCCGGCGTCCGGCCCCGGCGCCGCCCCGGTGGACCGCCCGTACCTGCTGCGCTGTCCGGTCTGCCGGGTGAGTTATCAGGACGACGGGCTGCGGCTGGACTGCGCGGCGGCGCACCGGCCCGGTCTGCTGAGCACCGAGTACGCCACCGCCTTCGCCCCCGGCCCCGGCGGCGGCCCGTTCCGGTACCGCTGCTGGCTGCCGACCGCCGGCCGGGCCCTGCCCGAGGGCAGCGGCGGCACCACCTACCGGGCGGAGCGGCTGGGCCGCGCACTGGGACTGGCCGAGCTGTGGGTGGCGTTCAGCGGCTACTGGCCCGAGCGCGGCGCGGCCCTGGCCACCGGCAGCTTCAAGGAGTTGGAGGCCCAGGCGGTGCTGGCGCGGCTGCCCGAGCGGCCGCCGGTGCTGGTGGTCGCCTCGGCCGGGAACACCGCCGCGGCCTTCCTGCGGGCGTGCTCGCAGCAGCGGGTGGAGTGCGTGCTGGTGGTACCGGATGCGGCGCTGTCCGCGCTCGGCGTGGCCGGTGAACGCGCCGACTGCGTACGGCTGGTGACGGTGGCCGGCGACTACACCGACGCGATCGAGCTGGCCGACGCGATCGCCGCGCGGCCCGGCTTCCAGGCCGAGGGCGGCACCCGCAACGTGGCCCGGCGCGACGGTCTGGGCACCGCGTTGCTGGCCGCCGCCGAGACGCTCGGCCACCTGCCCGACCACTATGTGCAGGCGGTGGGCAGCGGGGCCGGTGCGCTCGCCGCGCACCAGGCGGCCCGGCGGCTGCTGGCGGCCGGCTTCCCGGCGTCGGACGGGGCGGCGGCCGCGGCCGGCGGCCTCCCGCGGCTGACGCTCTGCCAGAGTGCGCCGTTCGCGCCGATGGTCCGCGCCTGGGAGGACGGCCTGGCCGAGCCGGTCATCGGCTCCGGTCCCGCCGTGCGGGCGGCGGTGGCCGCCGCCTACGCCCAGGAACTGACGACCCGCAAACCGCCCTACGCGGTGGCCGGCGGGGTGCGCGAGGCCCTCGCCGAGAGCGGTGGGGAGCTGCGGGCGGCGGACAACGCCGAGGCGGCCGCCGCCGGGCGGCTGTTCGCCGACGTCGAGGGCATCGACGTCGAGCCGGCCGCGGCGGTGGCGCTGGCCGGTCTGCGGCAGGCGGTCGCCGCCGGCCGCATCGGGCCCGGGGAGACCGTGCTGCTGCACGTCACCGGCGGCGGCCGGGCCCACCGCGCGGCCGGCCATCCGCCCCTCCCGGTCCACCCCGACCTGCGTATCCCGGCCGGTCTGGGTGCCGAGGCCGCCGCCTACCTGGTGACCGGCGCATGACGGCGCCCGGCCCCGGCCCCCTCCGCGACACCGCCGGCCCGGATCACCTCACTCCCGTCCCCGGCACCGCCCCCGTCCCCGTCTTCGCCCCCGCCTCCTCCGGTCGGCAGAGAGCAGAGCAGACCATGCAGCAGTTCGCCTTTCCCGCCACCTCGGCCCAGCGCCGGATCTGGCTGGTGGAGCGGCTGGTCCCCGGCACCAGCGCCTACCACCTGCCGTTCGCCCTGCACCTGGACGGCCCGCTCGACACCGCCGCGCTCGCGGCCGCACTGACCGCGGTGGTCCACCGGCACGAGTCGCTGCGCACCAGCTTCGAGCAGGTGGACGGCGAGCTGGTGCAACTGGTGGGCGAACCGGCGCCGTTCGCGTGGGAGGCCCGCCAGACCGCGGCCGCCGGTCTGGACGCCGCACTGGCCGAAGACGCCGCCCGCCCCTTCGACCTCGCCGGCGGTCCGCTGCTGCGCGCGGTGCTGCACCGGCTGGCGCCGCAGCGGCATGTGCTGGCGGTCACCGTGCACCACCTGGTGGCCGACATGTGGTCGATCGGCATCCTGCTGGCCGAGCTGGCGCAGGCCTACGCCGGCCGGGCCGGTGAGCTGCCCGAACTCCCCGTCCAGTACGGCGACTTCGCGGTCTGGGAGGGCGAGGCCCAGGCGGCCGGCGACGAGCGGGACCAGGCATACTGGCGCGGCGCACTGGCCGGCGCGCCCGAGCTGCTGGAGCTGCCCTGCGACCGGCCGCGGCCCGCGGCGCAGTCGCTGCGCGGGGCCGCGCTGCCGGTGGAGCTCCCGGCGGAGCTGTCGGCCGGGGTGCGGACGCTGTGCCGGCGGGCCGGGGTCACCCCGTTCATGGCCCTGCTGGCCGCCTTCCAGGCGGTGCTGGCCCGGCACAGCGGCGGCGAGGACATCGTGGTCGGCACCGGCGCCGCGGTGCGCCCGGCCGAGGCCGAGGCGCTGATCGGCTGCTTCATCAACATCCTGCCGGTGCGCACCTCGCTGGCCGGCGACCCGACCTTCGCCGAGCTGCTGGACCGGGTCCGCGCGGCCTCGCTGGGCGCCTTCGAGCACCAGGGGCTGCCCTTCGAGCGGATGCTCCCGGAGCGGGCGGCGGGCCCGGCGCTCAGCCACAACCCGCTGGTGCAGTCGCTGCTGCTGGTGCAGAACGCGCCGCTGACCATGCCCGAGCTGCCCGGTCTGACGGTGGCGGTGCGGGAGGTGCCGCGCGGCGGCGCGCAGGTGGACCTCAACCTCCAACTGCGCGAGGTGGACGGTGCGTTCGGCGGAACGGTGGAGTACGCGAGCGACCTGTTCGACGCGGCCACGGTCGAGCGGCTGCTGGGGCACTGGCGCACCCTGCTGGCCGCCGCCGTGGCGGCTCCCGACACCCGGCTGTCGGCGCTGCCGATGCTGACCGCGGCGGAGCGGCACCGGGCCCTGGTGGAGTGGAACGACACCGCGCACCCCTACCCCAGCGGCGGGGCCTGCCTGCACGAGCTCTTCGAGGAGCAGCGGTCCCGGAGCCCGCAGGCGCCGGCCGTCATCGCCGCCACCGGTGAGCTGAGCTATGCGCAACTGGACGCGCTCGCCGAGCGCATCGCCGGCCGGCTGGCCGGGCTGGGCGTGGGCCCGGACACCCCCGTCGGGCTCTGCCTGGCCAAGGGCCCGACACTGGTGGCCGCCGTGCTCGGCGTGCTCAAGGCCGGCGGCGCCTACCTGCCGCTGGACCCGGCCTACCCGGCGCAGCGGCTGGCCTTCATGCTCCGGGACGCGGCGCCGCCGGTGGTGCTCACCGAGCGTGCGCTGGCCGGGCTGCTGCCGGCCGTCGGGGCGCAGGTGCTGGAGGTCGAGGACGCGGAGCAGTGGCCCACCGCCGGGCCGCGCCCGGCCGCGCCGGACCCGGACCACCTGGCGTACGTCATCTACACCTCGGGCTCCACCGGTACGCCCAAGGGCATCGCCGTCCCGCACCGGGGCGTCGTCAACAACCTGCTGGATCTCAACGGCACTTACGGCATCGAGCCCGGCGACCGGGTGCTCGGCCTCTCCTCCCCCAGCTTCGACATGTTCGTCTACGAGACGCTCGGCATCCTGGCGGCCGGCGGCGCGGTGGTCGTGCCGCACCCGGACCGGGCCCGCGACCCGCACCACTGGGTGGACCTGGTGCGCCGCCACAAGGTGACGGTGTGGAACTCGGCCCCGGCACTGGCCGACGCCTTCGTACGGGCCGGGGAGGAGCGCAACGTCCGCCTGCCCAGGCTCAAGGCGGCGTTCCTCGGCGGCGACTGGATCCCGGTGCCGCTGCCCGGGCGGTTCCGTCGGCTGGCGCCGCGGATGGCCTTCCTCGCGCTGGGCGGCGCCACCGAGGCGTCCATCCACTCGATCACCCATCCGGTCACCGAGGTCGATCCGGCCTGGACGAGCATCCCCTACGGCCGTCCGATGGTGAACCAGCAGGCCGTGGTGGTCTCCCCCGCGCTGGAGCCGGCCCCGGTCGGGGTGCCGGGCGAACTCTGCCTGGCGGGCACGGGATTGACCCGGGGGTACCTGGGCCGTCCGGGGATGACCGCGGACCGCTACCGCCCGCACCCGGGCGCCGGGACCGGCCCGGTGCCGGCCGGCGCGCGGCTCTACCGCACCGGCGATCTGGCGCGCACCCGCGCCGACGGGGTGATCGAGCTCATCGGGCGGCTGGACCACCAGGTCAAGCTGCGCGGTCTGCGGATCGAGCTGGACGAGATCGAGGCGGTGCTGCGCCGCCATCCGGGGATCGAGCGGGCGGTGGTCACGGCCCGCGGCAGCGGCGACGAGCGGCGCCTGGTCGGCTACCTGGTGCCCGCCGAGGGCGCCGGGGCCGCCCCGTCCGCCGCCGAGCTGCGCGCCCTGCTCAAGGCCGAGTTGCCCGAGTACATGGTCCCGGCGGTCTTCGTGACGCTGGACGCGCTGCCGCTGTCGCCCAACGGCAAGGTGGACCGCGCCGCGCTGCCGGAGCCCGACGGAGCCGCCGACCGGGCCGGCGCCGCCTACGTGGCCCCGCGCAACGACGTCGAGGCGGTGCTGGCCGCGCTCTGGGCCGAGCTGCTGGAGGTCGACCGGGTCGGCGCCGAGGACGACTTCTTCGCGCTCGGCGGGCACTCGCTGCTGGCCACCCGGCTCGCCTCGGCGGTGCTGGAGACCTTCGGCGTCGAGCTGCCGCTGCGCGACCTGTTCGAGGCGCCGACCGTCGCCGAGCAGGCGGTGCGGCTGGTCGCCCTGGGGCGTGCGACGGGCACCGACGTCGCGGCGGTGGCCCAGATCGCCGCGGGACTGCTGGAGATGACCGACGAGGAGGCCCACGGGCTGCTCGCCGACCACGAGGAGAGCAACGCATGAGCACCACCGCCACGAGCCCCGGCGTCCTGGCCGGCTACGCCGGTCTCGGCGCGCACCGGCTGGCCGCCGCCGACCCGCTGCTGTCGGGGCTGCTGGAGCGCGAGCACGCCCGGCAGAACGAGACCCTGGCCATGGTGGCCGCCTCCAGCAGCGCCGATCCCTCGGTGCTGGCCTGCGCCGGCGCGACCATCTCCAACGTCACCACCGAGGGCTACCCGGGCGCGCGGTACCACGCGGGCTGCGAGGTGGTCGACGAGGTCGAGCGGCTGGCGGTGGCGCGGGCCTGCTCGCTGTTCGGCGCGCGGTACGCCAATGTGCAGCCGCACTCGGGCAGTACCGCCAACCAGATCGTGCTGTGCACCCTGATGAAGCCCGGCGACACCCTGCTGGGCATGGAGCTGAGTGCGGGCGGGCATCTGACCCACGGCTCGCCGGCCTCGGTGTCGGGGCGGTTCTTCCGCGCGATCGGCTACGGCACCGACGCCGCCGGGCTGCTGGACTACGAGCAGGTCGCCGCGCTGGCGCGCGAGCACCGGCCCAAGGTGATCGTGTGCGGCGCCAGTGCCTACCCGCGCACGGTGGACTTCGCCCGGTTCCGGCGGATCGCCGACGAGGTCGGCGCCTTCCTGCTCGCCGACATCTCGCACATCGCCGGCCTGGTCGCGGCGGGGCTGCACCCGAGCCCGGTGGACCATGCGCACGCCACCACCACCAGCACCTACAAGCAGCTCTACGGGCCGCGCGGCGGTCTGATCCTGCTCGGCCGGGACGCCGACCTGCCGCTGCCGGGCACCCGGCGCACGCTGGCCCAGGCGGTCGCGCACGGCACCTTCCCGTTCCTCCAGGGCACCCCGGACCTGGGCGCGGTGGCCGCCAAGGCGCGCGCCTTCGACATCGCCGCCCAGCCGGAGTTCAAGGTGCTGGCGCAGCGGGTGGTCTCCGGCGCCCGGGAACTGGCGGACGCCTTCGGGGGGCTCGGTCACACCCTGGTCACCGGCGGCACCGACAACCACATGGTGCTGCTGGACGTCGGCGGCCGCGGCCTGACCGGCGCGATCGCCGAGTCCGCGCTGGCCGACTGCGGGATCGTGGTCAACCGCAACCGGATACCGGGCGACCCGCACGGCCCGCGGGTCACCAGCGGCATCCGGCTGGGCACCAACACCCTCGCGCTGCGCGCCATGGGCCCGGCCGAGATGCGCCGCTGCGCCGCGCTGGTCGACCGGGTGCTCACCGCCGTGGTGCCCGACGGCGCGCGCACCTTCACCCTCGATCCGGCCGTACGCACCGAGGTGCGCGGCGAAGTCGCCCGGCTGTGCCGGGAGTTCCCGCTGCCGCACCATCTGCCGGCCTGACCCCCTCCACGCCTCCGACCGCCCGGGATCACCATGAGCCAGTCACCCCAGCGCTCCGCGCTCTCCGCCGACAAGCGCCGTCTGCTCGCCAAGCTGCTCCAGCAGCAGGGCCTCGCCCGCGCCGGCGCCGCCGCCCTGATCGCCCGCCGCCCCGAAGGGGCCCGGCTGCCGCTGTCCTTCGCCCAGCAACGGCTGTGGTTCGTCGAGCAGTTCGCCGGCCCGAGCCCGCTCTACAGCATCGCCTGCACCGTCCACCTGACCGGCTGCCTGGACGCCGCCGCCCTCGAACGGGCCCTGGGCCGGGTGGTGGCCCGGCACGAGGCGCTGCGCACCACCTTCCACGCCGAGGACGGCCGGCCCGAGCAGGTCGTGCACGCCCACGTCGAGGTCGCGCTGCCGCTCACCGACCTGTCCGCGCTGGCCGACGGCGCCCGGCAGGCCGCGCTCGCCGAGCTGACCGCGCAGGAGAGCCGCCGTCCGTTCGACCTGGGCGCCGGTCCGCTGCTGCGCGGCCGGCTGGTCCGGCTGACGGACGAGGAGCACCTGCTGGTGCTCGCCGTCCACCACATCGTGGCGGACGGCTGGTCGCTGGACATCCTGGTGCGCGAACTGGCCCACCACTACCGCCCCGACGCGGCCGAGCTGCCCGAACTCCCGGTGCAGTACGCCGACTTCGCGCTCTGGCAGCACGAGCGGGTGTCCGGTGACGCGCTGGAGGCGCAGCTGGCGCACTGGCGCGAGCGACTGGCCGGCGCGCCCAGCACCGTGGACCTGCCCACCGACCGGCCGCGCACCGCCCGGCAGAGTTTCGCCGGCGCCTGCTTCCCGTGGCGACTGGACGGCGACCTGGCCACCCGGCTGACCGCGCTGGCCCGCGCGCACGACGCCACCTTGTACATGGCGCTGCTGGCCGGCTTCACGGCGGTGGCGCAGCGCTGGAGCGGGCAGCACGATCTGGTGGTCGGCTCGCCGGTGGCCAATCGCAACCATCCGCAGACCGAGGGCCTGATCGGCTTCTTCGTCAACATGCTGCCGCTGCGCACCGACCTCTCGGGCAATCCGACCTTCCGCGAACTGCTGGGCCGCGTCCGGGAGTCCGCGCTCGCCGCCTACGCCCACCAGGACGTGCCGTTCGAGCGGATCGTGGAGGAGACCCGTCCGGATCGCGACGCCGGCGGGCGCACCCCGTTCGCCAATCTGCTGCTGGTGTTGCAGAACACCCCGGAGACCAGCATCGAGCTGCCCGGGCTGCGGATGGACGTGGCGGCAGTGGACACCGGTACCGCCAAGTTCGACCTGCACCTCCAGGTCACCGAGACGCCGGAGGGCCTGACCGGGCTGGCCGACTACAGCACCGAGCTGTACGAGGAGCGCACCGTGCGCCGGTTCATCGACCAGTGGCTGCATCTGCTGGCCGCCGCGGTCGCGGCCCCGGACACCCGCCTGGACGCGCTGCCGCTGCTGGACGGGGCCGAGCGCGGGGCCGAGTTGGCGGCCGGTGCCGCGCGGCGCGCCGCCGTCGTGCCGGCGCGCAGCCTGCCGGCGGCCTTCGCCGAGCAGGTCCGGCTGCGGCCGGCGGCGATCGCGGTCGGCTGCGGTACGGAGCGGCTGAGCTACGCCGAGTTGGACCGCCGTTCGGACGCGCTGGCCCGGCGGCTGCGGGAGCTGGGGGTGGGTCCGGAGAGCCGGGTGGCGATCTGCGTCGAGCCGTCGGTGCGGCTGGTGACCGGGATCCTGGGCATCCTCAAGAGCGGCGGCGCGTACGTCCCGCTCGATCCGCGGCATCCGTCCGAGCGGCGGGCCTTCACGCTGGCCGACTCCGGTGCGGTGGCCCTGGTCGCCGACCCGGAGCACGCCGAACTCGCCGACGGCGTCCCGGTGGTGGCGGTCGACCAGCCGCTGTCGGCGGAGCCGCTGGAGCCGGCCCCGCTGGGTCCGGACCACCTCGCGTACGTCATCTACACCTCCGGGACCACCGGGCGCCCCAAGGGCGCACTGCTCACCCACGCCAATGTGCTGCGGCTGTTCGACGCGGCCGCGGCGGACGTGCCGTTCGGCCCGGACGACGTCTGGTCGCTCTACCACTCGGCCGCCTTCGACTTCTCGGTGTGGGAGATCTGGGGGGCGCTGCTGCACGGCGGCCGGATCGCCGTGGTGCCGCAGGAGGCCCGGCAGAGCCCGGCCGCCTGCCGGGCGTTGGTGGGCGCGGAGGGCGTGACGGTGCTCAGCCAGACGCCCACCGCGTTCCGCCGGTTCGCCGACGCCGACGCGGCGGACGGCGGGCCGGTGGACCGTCCGCTGGCGCTGCGGCACGTGGTGTTCGGCGGTGAGGCGCTGGAGCCGGGCGCGCTGCGCTCCTGGGCCGCCCGGCACCCCGACGGGCCGCGGCTGGTGAACATGTACGGCATCACCGAGACCACCGTGCACGTCACCGCGCACGCGCTCGGCCCGGCCGAGCCGGCCGCGCCGGGCAGCGTGATCGGCCGCCCGCTCGCCGATCTGGCGGTGCATCTGCTGGACCGGCGCGGCGAACCGGTGCCGCCCGGGGTTCCCGGCGAACTGTGCGTCGGCGGAGCGGGCCTGGCCCGCGGCTACCTGGGCCGTCCGGGGCTGACCGCCGAGCGCTTCGTGCCCTCCCCGCTCGGCGGCGGCGAGCGGCTGTACCGCAGCGGCGATCTGGCCCGCCGGCTGCCCGACGGCACGTTGGAGTACCTGGGCCGGATCGACCAGCAGGTGAAGGTGCGCGGGCACCGGGTGGAGCTCGGCGAGGTCGAGGCGGAGCTGGGCGCCCACCCGGGCGTGCGGCATGCGGCGGTGCTGCCCCGCGAGGCGCCGGACGGCGGCATCGGGCTGGTCGCCTACCTGGTCCCCGACGCGGCGGCCGGCGAGGATGCGGCGGCCGGGCCGGGCCGGGCGGCCGACGCCACCCAGGTCGCCCGGTGGCGCACCGTCTTCGACACCGCCTACGACGAGTACGAGCAGGTCGGCGGGGCCGATCCGACGTTCAACATCCGTGGTTGGACCAGCAGTTACACCGGTGAGCCGATTCCGGCCGAGGAGATGCGGCGCTGGGTGGCGGACACCGTCGACCTGGTACGGCGCACCGGGCCGCGGCGCGTCCTGGAGATCGGCAGCGGCACCGGACTGCTGCTGTTCCGGCTCGCCGGCGACTGCGCGCAGTACACCGCCCTGGACCTGTCCGACAGCGCGATCGCCCATGTGCGCCGCCACCTGCCGGCGGGCTGGGACCAGGTGCGGCTGGAGCGCCGGGCCGGACACGAGCTGGACGACCTGCCGGCCGGCGGCTTCGACACGGTGATCGTCAACTCGGTGGCGCAGTACCTGCCGAGCGCCGGCTATCTGGTCGAGGTGCTCACCAAGGCCGCCGAGCGGCTCGCCCCGGGCGGGCGGATCGTGGTCGGCGATGTGCGGCACCTGGGGCTGCTGGACGCCTTCCAGGTCTCGGTGCTCCGGCCGGGCCTGCCGGCGGGGACGGGCGATGCCGAACTGGCCCGCCAGGTCCGCCAGGCGGTACGGCAGGAGGACGAACTGCTGCTGGATCCGCGGTTCTTCGAGGCGTTGCGCCGGGAGATCCCGCGGATCGGCCGGGTGGAGGTGCGGCTCAAGCCCGGGCGCGACCGCAACGAGATGACCCGATACCGCTACGACGCGGTGCTGCACCTGGACACCGAGCCCGCCGCCGCGGCGGTGCGCACCGTGGCGTGGACCGGTGGCGAGCCGACGGCCCTGCTGGACGGCTCCCCGGTGCTCGTCACCGGTATCCCCAACGCCCGGGTGCACGCCGACGCCCGCATCGCCGCGCGGCTCGCAGGCGGGGCCGGCGAAGCGGAGGGTGCGCAGGAGCCCGACGCGCTCGACCCGCAGGAGCTCCGTGAGGCGGCCGAAGCGCTCGGCTACGCCGTCGACCTCAGCTGGGCGGCCGGCGACCCGCTCGGCCGCTTCGACGCCGCCTTCCGCCCGGCCGGCACCGAGCCGGCGGCGGTGCTGCCGCCCGCCGGGGACTGCGCGGATCTGCCGTGGCCGCACTGGGCCAACGATCCGCACCGCGGCCGTGCCGCCCGCGGCCTGGTGCCCCGGCTCCGTTCCCAGCTGCGGGAGCGGCTGCCGGACTACATGGTCCCGGAGGCGTTCGTCACGCTGGACGCGCTGCCGCTGACCGCCAACGGCAAGCTCGACCGGGCCGCGCTGCCGGCACCGGACTGGTCCGCCGGCTCGACCGCGCTGCTCGCCCCGCGCGATGAGACCGAGCGGGCGCTCGCCGAGATCTGGAGCACCGTCCTGGGCGTGGCCCGGATCGGCCTGGCCGACAACTTCTTCGACCTGGGCGGCCATTCGCTGCTGGCCGTCCAGGTGACCGCCGCGGTGCGCGAGGCGCTGGGCCGCGAACTGCCGGTGCGGGCGCTGTTCGAGGCGCCGGTGCTGGGCGAGTTCGCCGAGGCGGTGCGGCGCGCGCCGGCCGCCGAGGCGCCGGAGGCGACGGCCGGACCGGTGCGCGAGGCCGTCCCGGCCGACGGCGCCGGCTTCGACGACCTGTCCGCCGAGGAACTGGCCGAGCTGATGGGCGGGGAGCTGTGACGACCACCCCCGCGAGCAGTCGAAGTACCACCACCCCCGTCCCCGACCGCGTCCCTGTGAAGGAGCCTCCCGTGGCCACCGCCCCCCGTACCGCCGAGGTGCTGCCGGCCTCCGCCGCCCAGCGCCGGTTCTGGCTGATCGACCGGCTGGAGGGCCCCAGCGGCGTCTACAACACCGCAGCCGCGCTGCAGCTGCGCGGCCCGCTGGCCGTCGAGCAGCTGCGCGGGGCGTTCCAGCTGCTGGTGGACCGGCATGAGGCGCTGCGCACCGTGTTCCCGGCCCGGGCCGGCGCCCCGGTGCAGCTGGTGCTGCCGCGCCGTACCTTCGAGTTGGGGGTGACCGAGGCCGCCGGGGCCGGCGAGGACGAGGTCCGTGAGCTGGCCGGCCGGCTCGCGGAGCAGCCGTTCGACCTGGCCAAGGGGCCCCTGATGCGGGCCGAGCTGCTCGTGCTCGGGCCGCAGGAGCATCTGCTGGTCGTGGTGCTGCACCACATCGTGGTGGACCGCTGGTCCTTCGGCCTGCTGATGTCGGAACTCTCCGCGTGCTACGACGCGTTGACCGGCCAGCGGCCGGTGCGGCTGCCGGAACTGCCGGTGCGCTACGCCGACCATGTGGCGGGCCGGCAGGCGGTGCTGGACGGCGGGCTCGGCGAGCGGCTGCTGGACTACTGGCGCGGGCAACTGTCCGGTGCGCCACAGGCGTTGGAGCTGCCGGGTGACCGGCCGCGCCCGGCGGTGCGCAGTTTCCGCGGTGGCAGCGTGCCGGTGCGGTTGGACGCGGCCACCTCGCAGGCGGTGCGCGATCTCGGCAAGGCGGCGGGGGCGACGCCGTTCATGGTGCTGCTGGCCGCGTTCCAGGCGGTGCTGGCGCGGCATGCGGGCACCGAGGACGTGGTGGTGGCGACCGGGCCCGCCACCCGTGCTCCGGGCACCGAGCTGCTGGTCGGCTCGCTGGTCAACACGGTGCTGCTGCGCACCTCGCTGGCCGGCGACCCGGGCTTTGGCGAGCTGGTCGAGCGGGTGCGGGGCACCGCGCTGGACGCCTTCGACCACCAGGAGCTGCCCTTCGACCGGCTGGTCGAGGAGCTGGCGCCCAGCCGTGACCTGTCGCGCAATCCGCTGGCCCAGGTCGGTTTCGTGCTCCAGAACGCGCCCGCCGCCACGCCCGCGCTGGCCGGTCTGGCCGTCGAGGCGGTGGCCGTGGCCCGGGACAGCGCGCACCTGGATCTGGACCTGCAACTGACCGAGGAGGACGGCTGCTTCACCGGGTTCGCCGAGTTCGCCCGCGACCTGTTCGAGGCCCCGACCGTGGCCCGGCTGCTGGGCCACTGGACCACCCTGCTGGGCGCCGCGGTCCGCGCGCCGGACACCCGCCTGTCCGCGCTGCCGCTGCTCACCGAGGCCGAGCTGGAGCAGGAGCTGCACGGCTGGAACGACACCGACGGGGAGTTCCCCGCCGGGCTGCGGGTGGACCAGCGGTTCGCCCGTCAGGCGGCCCGCACCCCGGAGGCGGTCGCGGTGATCGACGCCGGCGGCACGGTCGACTACCGGACGCTGGACGCCTGGGCGGGCCGGATCGCCCACCGGCTGCGGCAGGCCGGCGTCGGGCCGGACGTGCCGGTGGCGCTGTGCCTGGAGCGCGGCGCCGGGCTCAGCGCCGCCATGCTCGGCACGCTGCGCGCCGGCGGCGCCTTCCTCGGGCTGGACCCCTCGTATCCGGCCGACCGGCTGGCGTTCATGCTCGCCGACGCCGGGCCGGCCGTGGTGCTGGCCCACCGGTCCACCGCGGGCGCGCTCCCGGCCGGCACCGAGGTGCTGCTGCTGGAGGAGATCGCCGCCGACGGACCCGAGTTCGGCCGTGCCGACGGCGAGTCCGCCGATGCCTGCGAGGCCCATCTGGCCTATCTGGTGTACACCTCCGGCTCCACCGGGCGGCCCAAGGGCGTCGCCGTCACCCACCGCGCGATCGTCAACACCTTCACCGGGCTGGCCCGTTCGCACGGCTTCGGTCCCGGCGACCGGATGATCGCGCTGCACTCGCCGAGCTTCGACCCGGCCGTGCACGACTGCCTGGCCCCGCTGGTGGTCGGCGCCGCCGCCGTCTTCCCCGAGCAGGATTCCGCCCGCGATCCGCGGCACTGGGCCGAGCTGGTGGCGCGCCACCGGGTGACCGTCTGGTCGATCGGGCCGGCCGGCACCGAGGCGATGCTGGCCGCCGCCGAGGAGCACGGCCTGCCGCTGGACAGCCTGCGCTCCGCGATGATCGGCGGCGACGTCCTGCCGCCCGCGCTGCCGCCGCGGCTGCGCGCCGCCGCCCCCGGCTGCCGGGTGGTCAACTCGGCCGGTGTGGCCGAGGCCGCGTTCTGCAACAACGAATACCCGGTGCCCGAGGACGCCGGTCCGGGCCCGGTGCCCTACGGCCATCCGCTGCTCAACCAGCGGCTGTTGGTGCTGGACGGGCGCTTGCGTCCGGTGCCGGCCGGAGTGCCCGGTGAGCTGTGTGTGGCGGGCGAGGGACTGGCCCGCGGCTACCTGGGCCGTCCCGGTCTGACCGCCGAACGCTTCGTACCGCACCCGTACGGCCGGGTGCCGGGCGAGCGGCTGTACCGCACCGGCGACCTGGCCCGCCGACGGGCCGACGGCGAGCTGGAGCTGCTCGGCCGGGCCGACCACCAGGTCAAGATCCGCGGCTTCCGGGTCGAGCCGGGCGAGGTGGCCGGGGTGCTGCTGGAGCACCCCGCGGTGGCCGAGGCGCTGGTGGTGGCCCACGAAGTCGCCCCGGGCGACCGCCGGTTGGCGGCCTACTGGGCGCCCGCGGTCCGCACCGCCGGCCCGTCGACCTCCAGCGCCGAGCTGGCCGCCTGGCTGCGCGGGCGGCTCCCCGGCCATCTGGTCCCCGCGCTGTGGACGGAGCTGGCGGCCCTGCCGCTCTCCCCCAACGGCAAGGTGGACCGGTCCGCGCTGCCCGCCCCGGCCGCGGCGGCCGACCTCACGGACCGGGTCGCCCCGCGCACCGCCGACGAGGCCGCGCTCGCGGCGATCTGGCAGCGGCTGCTGGAGCTGCCCGAGATCGGCGTGCTGGACGACTTCTTCGCCCTCGGCGGCCACTCGCTGCTGGCCAACCGGCTGGTGAGCGCGGTGCGTTCGGAGTTCGGTGTGGAGGTGCGGCTGCGCGAGGTGTTCGCCGCGACCACGGTGGCCGCGCAGGCCGAGCTGGTCGGGCGGCTGCGCTCCGGTGCGGGCCCGGCATCGGACGTCGCGCCGCTGCCGCCGGTCACGCCGGTGGACCGCGCCGGCTCCCTGCCGCTCTCCTTCGCCCAGCAGCGGATGTGGCTGTTCGACCGCTTCGCCCCGGGCAATCCGGCGTACCACGTGCCCACCGCGGTGCGGATCGGCGGTGCGCTGGACCCGGTGGCGCTGGCCACCGCCCTGCGTGCGCTGATGGCCCGGCACGAGGTGCTGCGCACCGTCGTCGCGGAGGTGGACGGCGCGCCGGCGCAGCGGGTGCTGCCGGTCGGCGAGGCGCCGCTGACGGTCCGCGAACTCGGCCCCGGCGAACGGGCCGAGACGGTGGTCGACGCCTTCGTCACCCGCCCCTTCGATCTGGCGGCGGAGGTGCCGCTGCGCGCCCTGCTGCTGCGGACCGCCCCGGACGAGCACGTGCTGGTGCTGGTGATCCACCACATCGCGCTCGACGGCTGGTCGATGGGCGTACTGGTCGAGGACCTGGGCGCGCTCTACGACGGCCGCGAGCTGCCGCCGCTGCCCGTGCAGTACGCCGACTACGCCCGCTGGCAGGCCGACCGGGCCGCCGAGGGCCGCTGGGAGGCACAACTGGCGTACTGGCGCGAGCGGTTGGCCGGTCCGCTGCCGGTGCTGGAGCTGCCCGCCGACCGGCCGCGGCCGGCCACCCCGAGCCTGGCCGGCGCGGTCCACGAGTTCACCCTGTCCGCCGAGCTGACCGAGCGGCTGCGGGCGCTCGGCGCCCGGCACGGCGCCACCTTGTTCATGGTGCTGCTGGCCGGCTACCAGGCGCTGCTGGGCCGGCTCTCCGGTGCCGAGGAGGTGCTGGTCGGGACCCCGGTCGCCGGCCGCGGACAGCGTGAACTGGACGGCCTGGTGGGCTGCTTCGTCAACAGCCTGGCGCTGCGCGGCGACCTGTCCGGCGACCCCGCGTTCACCGAGCTGCTGGCGCGCACCCGCACCCGTGCGCTGGCCGACTTCGACTGCCAGGACGTGCCGTTCGAGCAGGTGCTGGACGCCGTCGGTGCCGAGCGCGACCCCGCCCGGCACCCGGTGTTCCAGACCATGCTGACCCTCCAGAGCGCCCGTCCGCCGCGGGCCGGATTCGGCGGGCTGCGCGTCGAGCCGCTGGCCGCGGAGACCGGCTCCTGCCTGATGGACCTGATGTTCACCGCCGTCGAGCAGGACGGGCGGCTGGCCTTCACCGTGGAGTACGCCACGGACCTGTTCGAGGCGGCGAGCATCGCCCGGCTGGCACACCGCTTCGGCGTGCTGCTGACGGCCGCCGCCGACGCCCCGGAGACGGTACTGTCCCGGCTTCCGCTGCTGGACGCCGCCGAGCGCCGCACCGTGCTCACCGACTGGAACGCCACCGCCCGTCCGCTCCCGGCCGGCGGTCTGCACGACCTGGTCGCGGCGGCGGCCGCCCGTACCCCCGGTGCCCCGGCGCTGGAGCACGCGGGCCGCACGACCAGCTACGCCGAACTGGAGGCCGCCGCCGAGCGGTGCGCCGCCCGGCTGCGCGGGCTGGGCATCGGCGGGCAGAGCGTGGTCGCGGTGCACGCGGCCCCGACGCCGCAGCTGGTCACCGCCCTGCTCGGGGTGCTGAAGGCGGGTGCGGCGTTCACCACGCTGGACCCGGCGCTGCCCGAACAGCGGCTGCGCCTGCTGCTGGAGCTGTCCGGCGCACAGCTGGTGCTCACCGACGGCAGCGCCGCCGACCCGCTCCTGGCCGGGCTGCCGACCGCCCCGATCGAGGCGCCCGAGGAGCCGGCCGGACCCGCCCCGGCGCACCCGTCCGGGACCGAACCGGACGCGCTGGCCTGTGTGTTCTTCACCTCCGGCACCACCGGCGCGCCCAAGGGCTCGATGTTCACCCACCGGGGCCTGGTGAACTTCACCCTGACGATGGCCGAGCAGTTCCGCCTGGCCCCCGGCGACCGCTTCCTCCAGCTGGCGTCCACCGGCTTCGACGTCCTGGTGGAGGAGCTGTTCCCGGCGCTGGCGGCCGGCGCCACCGTGGTGCTGCCCGGCGCCCGGCTGCTCGCCGACGGCGTCGACCTGACCGGCTATCTGGCCGAGCACCGGATCACCGGCCTGGAGCTGACCACCGCCTACTGGCACGACTGGACCGCGGAGTTGGTGCGCACCGGTGCCGCGCTGCCGTCGAGCCTGCGGTTCGTCGCGATGGGCGGCGAGCGGGTGCGCCGGGACCGGCTGGCCGCCTGGCAGCGGCTCGGGGTGCCGCTGGTGCACGTGTACGGGCTGACCGAGGTGACCTGCACCTCGACCACCCTGCGGGTGACCGATCGGCCGGTGGACGGGGACGGGCTGCCGATCGGCCGCCCGCTGGCCAACACCGCCGTCTACCTGCTGGACCCGGCCGGGCAGCCGGTGCCGATCGGTTCGCCGGGCGAGTTGCACCTGGGCGGCGCCGGACTGGCCCGCGGCTACCTGGGCCGTCCGGGCCTGACCGCCGAGCGCTTCGTCCCGGACCCGTTCGGCGAGCCCGGCGCCCGGCTCTACCGCACCGGCGACCTGGCGCGCCACCGGGCCGACGGGCAGGTGGAGTTCATCGGCCGCGCGGACCAGCAGGTGAAGATCCGCGGGCACCGGATCGAGCCCGGCGAGGTGGAGGCGCAGCTCGCCGAGCGGCCCGAGGTCGGCGCCGCCGCGGTGGTGGTCCGCGAGGACGAGCCGGGCGAGAAGCGCCTGGTCGGCTATGTGGTGGCGGCCCCGGGCACCGAGCCGGACGTCTTCGAGCTGCGCGCCGCGCTGCGCGAGCGGCTGCCCGAGTACCTGGTGCCGACCGCGCTCGTGCTGCTGCCCGAGCTGCCGCTGAACGGCAACGGCAAGCTCGACCGGGCCGCGCTGCCCCGGCCCGGCCGGGCCGAGCTGGCCGGCGGCGCCGCGGTGGCCCCGCGCACCCCCGCGGAGCGGGAACTCGCGGAGCTGGCCGGCGCGTTGCTCGGCCTGCCGGCCGTCGGCGTCCACGACAACCTCTTCGATCTGGGCCTGCACTCGCTGCTGGCCGCCCGGTTCGCCGCCCGGGTGCGGGAGTCCTGCCAGGTCGAGGTGCCCCTGCGGGTCTTCTACGAGGCGCCCACCGTGGCCGAGTTGGCCCTGCGGGTGGTGCAGCTCCAGGCCCAGGGGACCGACCCGGACGACCTGGCGGAGCTGCTCGCCGAGCTGGAGGCCGAGGACGGCCTCACCTCCGCCTGACCCCGGCCCCTCCCGTCCGCCCCCGAAAACCGACCGACCCGGCCCTTGGAGGTCCCCATGCCCATCGCCCCGGCCCTGCTGGAGGACTGGCTCCGCGAGCGCTACTTCACCACCACCTACGACATCAGCAGCAGCGGTGTCGAGAACTACACCGTCGACCAGGTCCTGGCGCTGGCCGGCACCAGCGCCGCCTCGCTCGGCGACATCCTGTTCCGCGACAGCCACTCGCTGGGCGGTGAGCCGCTGCGCGCCGCGCTCGCCGAGCGGCACGGCACCGACCCCGGCTCGGTGATCGCCACCCAGGGCTCCAGCGAGGCCATCTACCTCGTCATGCAGGCCCTGTTGAAGCCCGGCGACGAGGTCGTGGTGCAGGCGCCCGCCTACCACGCGCTGGTCGAGGTGGCCGCCTCGCTGGGCTGCCGGATCGTCCCGTGGGCGATGCGCACCGAGCACGGCGTGGTCACCAACGAGGACGAGCTGCTGGCGCTGATCGGCCCGGCCACCGCCATGGTGGTGGTCAACTTCCCGCACAACCCCACCGGCGCCACGGTCACCGAGGACCAGCAGACCGCGATCGTCGACGCCTGTGCGCAGCACGGTACTTGGCTCGCCTGGGACAACGCCTTCCAGCACCTGGTGTACGACCGGGCGCCGCTGCCCGACCCGGCCCCCGGCTACCCCCGGGCGATCTCCTTCGGCACCCTGTCCAAGGCGTACGGGCTGCCGGGCCTGCGGGTCGGCTGGGCGCTGGCCGCGCCGGAGGTGCTGGCCGGCTGCGTGCGCCGCCGCGACTACACCAGCCTGGCGCTCTCCCCGCTGGTCGAGGCGGTGGCCACGCACGCCGTCCGGCACGCGGACGCACTGCTGCGCCCCCGGCTGGCGCAGGCCACCGCCAACCGGGCGGTGCTGGCCGACTGGCTGGCCGCGCACCGCGACCGGGTGGCCGCCGACCTGCCGGCCGGCGGGGTCACCGCCTTCCCCGAGCTGACCACGGTGGCGGACGTGACCGCGTTCGCCGACCGGCTCGACCGTGAGCACGGGGTGCTGGTCGTGCCCGGCGCCTGCTTCGGTGCCCCGCGGCACATCCGGCTCGGCTTCGGCGGCTCCTCGAAGGAACTGGCCGCCGGTCTCGACCGGCTGGCCGCGCTGCTGCCCTGACGCCCCGTCGCCGAGGTCCCCTTGCCTGCCCGCAGGGCGGGAGCTCGACGACAGGCCCAGCCCACCGATCCCGCCTGCTCCTGCCGAGCCCTCTGCACTCCCCGACCACCGAGGTGATCCACCCCATGCACACCCTCACGCTCGACCCCGCCGACGCCGACGCGGTCGCCGCCCTCCTCGACGAGCTGGCCGACCGGCACGACAGCGTCGAGGACCAGGCCCTCCAGGA
This sequence comes from Streptomyces sp. NPDC093097, assembly GCF_044754325.1. NCBI lineage: Bacteria > Bacillati > Actinomycetota > Actinomycetes > Kitasatosporales > Streptomycetaceae > Streptomyces > Streptomyces sp. NPDC093097. The sequence goes on along the minus strand of NZ_JBIVOW010000023.1, from coordinate 4,869 downwards.
CGAACTGACCGTCCAGTCCCACCGGTTGCCCCGCGCGCTGCGCCGCTTCCTGACCGACTTCCGGCTGCACGAGCCGGCCGGTGCCTGCGTGGTCTCCGGCTACCGCGTCGACCAGGACCGAATCGGCGCCACGCCGGCGCACTGGCAGCACCGCACCGCGGTCTCCCCCGCGCTCCGCGAGGAGATCTTCCTGCTGCTGTGCGGGGCGCTGCTCGGCGAGCCGCTCGCCTGGGCCACCCAGCAGGACGGCTATCTGGTGCACGACGTCCTGCCGGTCAAGGGCCACGAGGACGAGCAGATCGGCACCGGCAGCAACCAGACCATCTTCTGGCACGTCGAGGACGCCTTCCACCCCTACCGGGGCGACTACGTGGGCCTGCTCTGCCTGCGCAACCCGGACCGGGTGCCGACCACCTTCGTCGGCGTACAGGACCTGGAGATCTCCGCCGAGGACCGGCGGGTGCTGGCCGAGCCGCGCTTCTACATGCTGCCCGACAACTCCCACCTCCAGATGCTCGACGGCGGGCCCGGCCGTCCGCTGGCGGGCGGGGCCGAGCTGCTGGACGCGGCGTACGAGCGGCTGAAGAAGATGCGCGACGACGCCGCGCCGGTGCCGGTGCTGTTCGGCTCGCCGAGCGACCCGTACCTGTGCCTGGACCCGTACTTCATGGACCTGGACCGGCTGGACCCGGAGGCCCGCGGCGCGCTCGGACGCCTCTCGGCGGAGATCGACCGCGGGCTGGGCGGCGCCGCGCTGGCCCCCGGCGAGATCGTCTTCGTCGACAACTACCGCGCGGTGCACGGCCGCAGCTCCTTCGCGGCGCGCTTCGACGGCACCGACCGCTGGCTCAAGCGGATCAACGTGGCCCGCGATCTGCGCAAGTCCCGCGACGCCCGGGCCGCCGCCGGCTCCCGCGTCCTGTTCTGACCACGGCCCGCCGGCCCCGTCCGCCGCCGGCCGAACTCCGTCTTCCGTCCTTCGCCTTCGGGCCCGCCTGACCTTTCCGGGGAGAGCACCGTGAGCACCACCCACACCACCGCCGCCGAGGCCTCCGGCGGCCACGCCGCCGAGGCCGCCACCGCCGACACCGCCGCCCGGATCGCCGCGCTGTCGCCCGAGCAGCGGGCCAGGCTGGAGGCCCGGCTGCGGGAGCGGCTGGCCCGGCGCCCGGCCGCGCCGGCCGGTGTGCCGCGCCGCGCCCCGGGGGCTTCTGTGCCGCTCTCCCTCGCCCAGGAGCAGATCTGGCTGGCCCAGCAGCTCGCCCCGGAGTCGGCGGCGTACAACGTGCCGATGGCGGTGGCCTGTTCCGGACCGCTGGACGCCGAGCGGCTGGCGGGGGCGTTCCGCGCGGTGCTCGCCCGGCACGAGGTGCTGCGCACCACCTTCGCCGCCGGGCCGGACGGCCGGCCGGCGCAACGGGTGCACGAGGAGGCCGGGTTCGCGCTGCCGGTGACCGACCTGCGGGGTCTGGCGGCGGACGAGGCCGAGGCGCGGGTGCGCACGCGACTGGCGGAAGAGGCGCACACCCCGTTCGATCTGGCGGCCGGGCCGCTGCTGCGGGCCGCGCTGCTGCGCACCGCCGAAGCCGAACACGTCCTCCTGCTCACCCTCCACCACATCGCGGCCGACGCCTGGTCGGTGAACGTGCTGCTGGGCGAGGTCGGGGCGGCCTACCGGCTGTCGGACGGGCCGGCCGGCGCGGCGCTGCCGCCGCTGCCGGTGCAGTACGGCGACTTCGCCGCCTGGCAGCGCGGCCGGCTCGACGGCGCCGCCTACCAGGAGAGCCTCGGCTACTGGCAGCAGCGGCTGGCCGGCCTGAGCGACACCCCGCCGCCGGCCACCGCCACCGGTCGGCCGGCGGGCGGCGCGGGCGCCGGCACGCACGGCCTGGAGCTGCCCGCCGAGGTCGCGGCCGGTCTGCGGGCGCTGGCCGCGCGCCACCGGACCACGCTCTTCACGGTGGCGCTGGCGGCGCTCCAGGTGCTGCTGCACCGCTACGGCGGCCAGCCGGACCCGGTGGTGGCCACCCCGGTCGGCGGCCGCGAGCGCACCGAACTGGAGGGCCTGATCGGCTGCTTCGTCAACACCCTGCTGCTGCGCGGCGACCTGTCCGGCGAACCGACCTTCGCCGAGCTGCTGGACCGGGTCACCGAGGCGACCCGCCGCGACTTCCAGCACCAGGAGGTGCCCTTCGAGCAGCTGGCCGCGCAGCTGCGGGCCGACTCGCCGGACGGGCTGGCGCGCACCATGCTCGTCCTGGACCAGGCCGCCCCGGAGACCGCCGGGGGCGCGGCCGCCTCCGGCGAGCTGGTGCTGCGCCCCCTTCAGGGCGCCGGTCCGGCCGACGCCAAGCGGGACCTGACCTTCACCGTCTCGGAGACCGGCGACACCCTGGCGCTGACCCTGGTCCACCGCACCGACCGCTACGAGGAACGCTCCGCCGAGCGCCTTCTTGCCCACTACGCCACGCTGCTGCGCGAGGTCTGCGCCGACCCGCACCGTCCGATCGGCCGGCTGCCGCTGCTGACCGCCGCCGAACGCGAACTGGTGCTGGACACCTGGAACTCCACCGCTCTTAAGGTGCCGGCCGGCACCTTCCACGGCCGCTTCGCCGAGCAGGCCGCCCGCACCCCGCAGGCCGTCGCGGTGGTCGGTGCCGACGGCACCCACCGCTACGCCGAGCTGGACCGGCTGGCCAACCGGCTGGCCCACCATCTGCGCGGGCTCGGCGTCGGCAGCGAGACCCCGGTCGGCATCTGCCTGGAGCGCGGCGCCTGGACCGTGGTCGCGCTGCTCGCGGTGCTCAAGGCCGGCGGCTGCTACGTCCCGGTCGACCCGGCCCAGCCGCGGGAGCGGATGGCGATGATGCTCGCCGACACCGCCGCCCCCGTGGTGCTCACCCGCGCCGCCTTCGCCGGTCTGCTGCCGGCCGGAGTGCGGGCGGTCGTGGTGGAGGAGCTGGTGCTCGACGCGCTGCCCGACACCGCCCCGGAGGTGGCCGTCGACCCGGGACAGGCGGCCTATGTGCTGTTCACCTCGGGGTCCACCGGGCGGCCCAAGGGCGTGGTGGTCGAGCACCGGCAGGTGCTCAACTACCGTGCCGCGGTGGTGTCCGCACTGGGCCTGGCGGCAACGGCCGGGTACGCGATGGTGCAGCCGTTCACCTTCGACTCCTGCGTCACGGTGCTCTCGGCCGCCCTCCTGGGCGGCGGCACGCTGCACATGGTGGACGCCGAGACCGCCTCGGACGGGCGGCTGCTGGCGGCCTACTTCGCCGAGCACGCGATCGACTACCTCAAGATCAGCCCCTCGCACCTGGCGGCGCTGGAGGGGCCGGCCGCCGAGCACCGGGTGCTGCCCCGCCGGGGCCTGATCGTGGGCGGCGAGGGCTCGAACAGCACCTGGGTGCGCGAGCTGCTGGGCCGCGCCGCGTGCGAGGTCTTCAACCACTACGGGCCGACCGAGACCACCGTCGGGGTGACCACCCACCGCCCGCGGACGCGGGAGCTGGACGCCACCTCGACCGTGCCGATCGGCCGCCCGCTGGGCAACGTCCGCGCCTACGTCCTGGACGGCCGGGGCGAGCCGGTGCCGGTCGGGGTGCCGGGCGAACTCCTCATCGGCGGCGCCCAGGTGACCCGCGGCTATCTGGGCCGGCCGGGCCTGACCGCCGAACGCTTCGTCCCCGACCCGTACGGCGAGCCCGGCGCCCGGATGTACCGCACCGGCGATCTGACCCGCCGGCTGCCGGACGGCGCGGTCGAGTTCCTGGGGCGGCTGGACGACCAGGTGAAGATCCGCGGCTTCCGGATCGAACTGGGCGAGGTGGAGGCGGCGTTGACCGCGCTGGAGCCGGTGGCGGCGGCGGCCGCGGTGGTCCGCGAGGACCGGCCGGGCGATCGGCAGCTGGTCGGCTACCTCGTGCCGGTGCCCGGCACCGACCTCGAACCCTCCTTTCTGCGCCGCGAGTTGACCAAGGCGCTGCCCGGCTACATGGTGCCCTCCGCGCTGGTGGTGCTCGACGCGCTGCCGCTGACCGCGCACAACAAGCTGGACCGCCGCGCCCTGCCGGCCCCGCCGCGCCAGGAGGCCGCGGCCGGGCGGGCCGCGCGCGACGAGCGGGAGGCCGCCCTGTGCCGGATCTTCGCCGAGGTACTGGGCGCCGCGCACGAGCCGGGCATCGACGAGAGCTTCTTCGACCTCGGCGGCCACTCCCTGCTGGCGATGCGCCTGGTCGCGGCCGTCCGGGCCGAGTTCGACGCGGAGGTGGGCGTCCGCGACGTCTTCGAAGCACCGACCGTCGCCGCCCTGGCCGAACGCCTCGCTACGGCCCGGCCCGCCACCGCACTGCCGCCGCTGGTCAGGGCGGAGCGTCCAGAGGTGCTGCCCCTCTCCTTCGCCCAGCGCCGCCTGTGGTTCCTCAACCAGATGGAGGGCGAGACCAGCGCGTACGCGATGCCGGTGGTGCTGCGGTTGGGTGAGGCGGTGGATGTCGCCGCGTTGCAGGCCGCGTTGGACGACGTGGTCGAGCGGCACGAGACGCTGCGCACCACCTTCCCCGAGAGCGACGGCGAACCACGGCAGCACATCCACCCCGCCGCTCCCGCGCTCGTACCCCTCACCGTCGTCGAGGCCGACGAGACCGAGGCCCGCACGCAGATCGCGGAGCTCTGCTCCCGCCCCTTCGACCTGGTCGACGAACTGCCGCTCCGTGCGGCGCTGTTCACCCTCGCGCCCGGGGAGCACCTGCTCGCCCTGGTGCTGCACCACATCGCCGGTGACGGCTGGTCCATGCGCCCCCTCACGGACGACCTCACCACCGCCTACCAGGCCCGCGCCCACGGCCACGCCCCCGCCTGGGACGCCCT